>CAZPCC010000191.1:0-2300 GCA_964584905.1 uncultured Gemmatimonadaceae bacterium
CGCCATAAAGTTCACGAACTTCCACGCCGCTTCCGCGCGCGCCGGATCCTCGGCCGCCTGCGCGGTGATGGTGTAGAACTTGGTGAAGCCAAGGGCCGAATGCCCCTCGCCAGGCATCGGCGCCAGCGCGAACTGGCCGGCGAGCGACTGCTCCGCCTCGTTGTTCATCGCCGCCAGCACATAGTTGAACACGACGGTGAACGCGTGCTGCCCGGTGTTCATCGAGGGAATGATCTGCGATTCGTGCGTCTCCTGCTGCACAAGGTCCTTCTCGAACGCCTCGGCCAGCCATTCCAGCTGCTGATAGGCGGCGTTCTGAGGATCGTCGAAGATCGCCTTGTTGTCCTCGTCGAAGAGCTCGCCGCCGCGCCCGTAGACCTGCGAGACGAAGGCGTCGAAGAAGTTCGGCAGCTCCTGGTCGAACTCGTAAACGATCGGATGCTCGATCCCCTCCGCCTTGAGCTTCTCCGAGGCCGCCATCACCTCGTCCCAGGTCGCGGGCACCGCGATGCCGTGATCCTCCAGCAGCTTCCTGTTGTAGATGAAGGAGATGGTGTCGGCGTAATAGGGCAGGCCGTAGAGCTTGTCCTGGTAGGTCATGTCGCTCTGGGAGAAGCCTGCGATGTCCGACTTCAGGTCGCTCAGCACGTCCGCCGGCGCGACATCGTCGAGCGGCGCCAGGAAGCCGGCCGCCGCCCAGGCAGGCAGCCAGTCCTGTCCGACATAGAGCACGTCGGTCTGCGTGCCGCCGCGGAAGCGGAGGACTATGCTGTCGTGGTAATCCGGCCAGGTGTAGTCGGTGATGTTGACCTTGATCCCGGGGTTCTCCGCCTCGAACATGCGGACATTGTCCTCGATCGTGTCGAGCGAGTAGTTCCAGACGACGAATTCCAGCGTAATGTCCTGGGCGATGGTCGGCGTTGCGGCCGTCGTGGCCGCGGCGAAGGACGCAGCGGCAAGGAAATGCTTGAGCGCCATTGTCTTCTCCCTCCGGATTTATGGCCGGCGCATCTGCCGGCCGCCTCCCGCCGAACCGGCTCGGCGGGCGCGTGCTGGCGAAAGTATAGGGACTACTTTGAACCATTCGCAATCACTTTCGAGGTATCGGAATCTCTGAGCGAGGGGAGGCTTGCATGCGCTGGGAGGAAATGAGCTCGGCCCAGGTGGACGCGCTCGACCGCGACCTGACGATCCTCATACTACCGCTCGGCTCGGTCGAGCAGCACGGGCGCCACATGCCGCTCGGCACCGACACGATCCTGGCAAACACCGTGGCTCTTGCGGCGGCCGAGCGGCTTGGCGGGCAAGCCGTCGTGCTGCCGCCGCCTTGGTACGGCCTATCCGACCACCACATGCGCTTCGCGGGGACGATAACGCTCTCTGCGCGAACCATGCTCGCACTGGTCGAGGACATCGCTGCCAGCGTAGTGGCGCACGGCTTTCGCCGTATGCTCGTGGTGAACGGGCACGGCGGCAACAACGGCATCATCGACGTGCTAGCGGGCGAGCTCGGGCACCTGTTTTACGGAAAAGCGCGCATCGCCTGCGTCACCTACTTCCAGCTCGCCAGAGAGGCAATCGCAGCCCTCCGCCGCTCACGGCCCGGGGGAATGGGCCATGCCGGCGAGTTCGAGACCTCAATGATGCTGCATCTACGCCCGGAGCTCGTCGGGCTCGACAAAGCTGAGGTCATGTACCCCGACACGGGCTCGGAATACCTGACCACGGACCTTCTTGGCGGCTCCCGCGCGCGCACCTACCACGACTTCGCCGACCTTTCCCCTAGCGGTACCCTGGGCGACCCATCCCTTGCTGATCGTGAGAGAGGAGGTGCGTTCCACGAAGCGGTGGTAAAGGAGTTGGTGCGGTTCATTCAGGATTTCGGACTGTGGCCCATACACACCGCACCTCCGGCAGCGACCGGCGCCAACTAGCGCGATGGTCGAATTGGGCCGAAATGCGTCAAAGCGGTTGACTTTTGCGTCGGCTGCCCGATCTTAGCGCATCATTCTCCAGGTCCGCCGTCTCACATGCCCGCCAAACTTTCGCTCGCCGCGCTTACGGCAATCTCCACCCACGCGCGTGCAACGCCGTCGCTCGTCTACCGATCGCTGCTCAAGAGCCTGCACGACGGCCACATGGTTCCGGGCGCGAAGCTACCGAACGAGCGCGAGCTTGCGAGGCAGATGAACACGAGCCGGGCGGCCGTGAGGAGCGCGCTCGCAACGATGGAGCGCGAGGGGCTCGTCTGGCGCCGGGTCGGCAGCGGCACCTTCCTTACCGACAACGCGCGGGACGTC
>CAZPCC010000192.1:0-17564 GCA_964584905.1 uncultured Gemmatimonadaceae bacterium
ACCTGCACGAGTGCGACTCCACCGCCGCCGCCCGGGAGTACCTGCTTCTACGTCTCGGTGAAGTGCAGGGACCGCCACTCTCCCGATTTGATGTACCCGCAAGCGGCGGGGTGGCGTTCGCCACACCAGGCAATACCATGATCGCCTTCGTGCAGGGGAGCGTCGTCGCCGTGCTACACGCAGCCGGCCGGCGAGTGGTGCCGCTGGGCGAGGTGGCAGAATCGCTCGTAGCGCTGCTGCGCAGCAGGTTGGAGGAGGATCGCGGTAGTCCTGCCTGACGGGCATCCCTGGCTGGCGGTACTAGCTGGCATCAATGTCGAAGGGTGCGACAGATGAGGCGGATTTGGGCGGATGAGGCGGATCGCATCGCGTTAGGGAAGGCATCGCTGCACGTGATCATTCCATGGTGTTGCTGTTGCTGTTCCAAGAGCAGTCAAAACTTTCTTTTGTTGAAAATCAGCTACGATTATCGATCTCTGACTCCCGACAATACCAATCAGCCTCATCCGCCCCATCCGCCTCATCCGTCCCACCTTCGACATTGATGCCGGAAGGCAAGTCGAAGGAGGATCCTCGATGCGCGCCGAGGAGCCACCGCGTCCCGCTATCGAGCCGCTCGAGCCTTCTCGTGGCTTTGCATGTACGCGAGCGCCATCGCCGTCATCGCGCTCACTCCGAGATCGAGTCCGCTGTCGTCAATGACGAAATCCGGTGTGTGATGATCCGCCGCCTCGTCGAAGGTGACGTTCGTCGCACGACCGCCCAGGGCGATATAGAAGCTCGGCACCTTCTCAGCGATGAATGAGAAGTCCTCGGCGCCTGTCTCGGCTTTGAGCAGGTGTACGCGACCGGCCCCCGCGACCTGGTTCAACACCGGGATCATCGCGGTCGTGAGCGCATCGTCGTTGAAGGTCACCGGATAGGCAGTAGTCAGGGGGATCTGCACCTCGGCCGTAGCCCCCATGCTCTCGGCGACTTTGACGGCGGTCCGGCGGAGGCGCTCGTGGAGCAGCTTACGGTCGTCGGGGTGCAGCGCGCGGATCGTTCCGACCAGCTCGACCTGTTCCGGGATGATGTTCGACCGCACGCCGCCCGCGATCTTTCCGAACGTGATAACCGACGGGTTTTCGGTCAGCCGCATCTGGCGGCTCACGATCGTCTGCGCGGCCGTGATGATGTGCGCCGCCGTCACGATCGGGTCCACGCCGTTCCACGGATAGCCGCCGTGGGTCTGTTTGCCTTTCACGAGAATGCGGAAGTCGTCGGCGCTGGCATACGCGCCGCCGCGGGAGTAGAAGAGATTGTTCACCTCCTGCTTGGCGTCGATGTGCAGGGCGAACGCGGCGTCGACGTCAGGTTCGGTGAGCACGCCCTGCTCGACCATCAGCTCGGCGCCCCCTTCCTCGCCCTCCGGCGGGCCCTCCTCCGCCGGCTGGAAGACGAACTTGACGGTCCCACGCAGCTCCGCCTTCATGGCCGAGAGCACCTCGGCGACTCCCATGAGAATGGCGACGTGGGTGTCGTGGCCGCACGCATGCATCACCCCCACTTCCTGGCCGTTGTACGTCGTCGTCACCCGTGACGCGTATGGCAGCTGATTGCGTTCGGTGATGGGAAGCGCGTCCATGTCGGCGCGCAGCAGAACGACCGGACCGGGGCGGCCGCCGCGGAGCACTCCGACGACTCCTGTGTGCGCGACGCCGGTCTTGACCTCGATGCCGAGCGAGCGAAGGTGATCGGCGACGAGCTTTGCGGTGCGGGTCTCGCGGTTTCCGAGCTCGGGATGCTGATGGATGTCGCGCCGCCATGCGACCACCTTGGGCTCGAGGGCGGCGATCCGTGATTTCATCTGTTCGCTGAGTACCGGCGCCTGCGCGTGCGCGGAGAGTGCTGCGCAGGCAATGGTCCCGAACGAGAGAATGGTCGTGAACCTGCGTGGCGACATGAGAAATCTCCTGAATCGGTCGAGTGCAGCGTTAGGATAGCGACAGAGCGGATCGAGAGGATCGGAGCATGCGAAGAATGTGTGATGGCCAGGCAGGCATCAATGTCGAAGGTGCGACAAATGAGGCGGATTAGCCCCGCGCGAAGGCGAATTCGAAAGTCGTAGCTTGGCTTTCACCAGTTGGTAACGCAAACAGCCGAGAGCTGGAAGCCAGCGCAGCGATGCTCGTTTCTAACGCAATACGATCAGCCTCATCCGTCCAATCCGCCTCATCTGTCGCACCCGTTGACATTGATGCCAGAATGGCGAGGCTTTTAGCTACCAGCCCTCAAACCGACAGCAGCTCCTCGATGCGCGCGCCGATGAGTTCAGCGTCAGGCAGCACCGCCTCCAGCAGCACCGGATGATACGGCATCGGTATGTCGTTCGGCGCAACCCGCTGGACAGGGGCATCAAGGAACCAGAAGGCATCCGCCGCTACCGCTGCCGCGATCTCGGCGCCGAATCCCGCCGTCAGATTGTCCTCGTGCACTATCAGGCACCGCCCCGTCTTCTTCACCGATTCCAGAACGGCAGACCGGTCCCACGGCGCCACCGTCCGCAGATCGATCAGCTCAACCCGGTCCGCGTAACGCGCCGCTGCTTCGGCTGCCCGGTGCACCATCGCTCCCCAGGTTACAAGCGTCAGGTCCGATCCCTCCCGTACCACACGCGCCCGGCCTAACGGAAGCACGTAGTCGTCGCCAGGGTAGCGTGCGCTCCCCTCGCCGGTCATCAGCAGCGAACGATGCTCGAAGAACACCGTCGGGTTGGGACTCCGCATCGCCGCCCGCAGCAATCCCACCGCGTCGGAGGAGTTCGACGGCATTGCCAGCTGCCAGCCGTAAGCGTGCGCGAACCGCACCTCGTCGCTCAGGCTGTGCCACGGATCGCCCACGTCCTTGCCAAAGCCGCCCGGCATGCGCACGACGATCGGCGCCGCGAACCGGTTGGCCGTGCGCCAGCGCAGGGTTCCGCAGTTGTTGAGCTGCTCGGTGGCGGGGTCGGCGTACTTGCGAAACTGTATCTCGGCTACCGGCACCAGCCCGCTTATCGCCATCCCCACGGCGCGCCCGATGATCCCCTCCTCGGACAGACTCGTGTCGAAGACCCGCTCGGCCCCGAACTGCTTCTGAAGACCCTCCGTCACCAGATGCACGCCACCCTTACGACCCACGTCCTCGCCGAACACGACCACCCTGGGATTCACCTCCAACTCGCGGCGCAGCGTGCGCCTCACGGCTTCCGCGAACCGCAGCCGGTCGCCCTCTTCGTGAGGTTCATCGCTGCCTCCCAGCGCTTGGCGTTCGGCACGCGGCATTCCCCCGAACGCCTGATCGCTGCCCGAGGAGTCATCGGCATATACGTACTGCGCGATGCGCGCCGGATCGGGGAGCGGCCGCGCGCGCGCGGCGGTGAGTGCCGACTGCACGTCCCGCTCCACCTCCGCTTTCAGCTCCTTCCACTCGTCAGGCGAGAATAGTACCGGAACGAGATATTCCGCGAGCCGCGGGAGCGGGTCACGCTGCTCGTCGGCGGCGATCTCGGCTTTGGTGCGGTAGCCTTTCTGATTGTCCGGGCCCGAGTGGCTGCACAGCCGCGGCACCGTTAGGCGCACCAGCGCCGGCCCCTCTCCCCCCCTGACGTGGCGCACCGCATCGGCGAGCAGCCCGGAGGCTTCGTGCGGATCGGTCCCGTCGCCCGCACTGACGAACAGATTCTCGAAGCTCGCCAGGTTGCGCGCTATGTCGCCGCCCGGCGTCTGCATGTCGCCTGTCACCGAGATCCCCAGACCGTTGTCCTCGATGTAGAAGAGCATCGGCAGCCGGAGCGTCGTTGCAATCGTCAGCGCAGACCAGAATCCGTTGGTGGCGACGGACGCTTCGCCGCCGAGCGCGATCCCAATCGAGCGGGCGTAGTTCTCATCGCCTAACACGTCGCGGTGGTAGGTGATCGCCTGCGCCCAGCCGGCGGTCGGCGTGTACTGCGATCCGACATCTCCCGACATGGGGAGCACGATCGGCCCATCGCGGTTCGGCAGATTGCACACGACCCCGATGTCGCGGCCATCGCTGAAACCGCCCGCGCGGCCCAGCGGGCTGCCGAGCGCATCTTCCAGCGTCAGGCCCTGGGTGAGCAGAAAAGGGCGCGAACGATAGTAGGCTCCCGCCGCGTCGTGGCGCCCGTCGATCAGCGATCCGAGGATGATTTGAGCGACGTCATGCCCGCGGGCCGAGAACTGGTAGAGAACCAGGTGCTCCTTCGGCACCGTAGCGCGGTTGCGGTTGGTCGCTTCCTCCACTTCATCCAGCGCTCGGGAGGCGAGCACGTCATATGCAATTCGCCGCCAGTCGAATCCTGATCGTGGCTCGCGGTCAGCGGAGCGCGAGGGTGCCTTGGATCCCTTGGACGAGCGGCGCGGGGGTGACTTGGATGCCATGGTCGGAATGTGGCCAGTGGTGGCTTGCAACACGAGGGGTGAGTGCAAGCGGGATGCGCGACGCGCGTCGCTCATCCCGCCTCCCTCACCAGAACACGATCCACCCGACGGCCGTCCATATCCACAACCTCCAGTATGAAACCGGTGAGCCGCACTGTATCGCCAACTTCGGGAACGTGCCCCACCCGCTCCAGAACGAGTCCGCCGAGCGTGCGGCTGCCGCGCGCCTGCCCGCCCGGGAGCAGCTTGGCGCCAATAGCCAGCTCCACATCCTCGAGAGGGACGGTGCCGTCCACCAGCCAGGATCCGTCATCGCGCCGAACCATGTCGCTCGCGCGGCGGTTGACCAGTCCGGGAACGTCGGCCACGAGGTCGTCGAGGATGTCGTTCAGCGTGACCACTCCCTGAACAGAGCCGTATTCGTCGAGTGCGACCGCCATGTGCACCTCCGACTGCCGAAATCGCTGCAACAGCTGGAGCACCAGCATGTTCGCCGGCACGAAGTGCGGCTCGCGGAGCAGCGCTCCGACATCGAGCGGGCCGCCCGACAGGCATTGCGCCAGCAGGTCGGTCGCACGTACTACTCCTTTCACATGGTCAACATCGCCCTCGCACACCAATAGCCTCGAGTGACCGGACCCCACCAGCGAATCATGGATCGTCTCGGCCGTGTCGTTCGCTTCGATCCAGTCGATGTCGGGGCGCGGCGTCATCACCGCGCGAACTTGCCGGTCGCCCACGTAGAACACGCGCTCCAGAATGTCCTCTTCCGTCTCATGGACGACACCCGCCCGGGCGCCCTGCGCAATGAGCGCGCGAATGTCCTGCTCCGTTACCTCAGACTCCTCGGCAGACCCGACGCCGAAAAGCCGGGCTATTGCGTTGGTCGAGGCGCTCAACACCGCAACAAGCGGCCGCGTGATGGTGGCCAGGCGCTGCATGGGCCGGGCGATGCGCATGGCGATGCCTTCCGGATTGGCCATCGCGATACGCTTCGGCACGAGCTCGCCAACGACGAGCGTGAAGTAGGTGATCACTCCGACGATGAGAACGAAGGCGACGGTGTCCGCATATGGCGCTAGCCATGAGATTGTGGACAGTTGCTCGGCCAGGAGTTTGGATAGCCGGGCACCGCCCAACGCCCCAGCCAGGATTCCCACCAGCGTGATACCTATCTGTACGGCGGACAGGAAGTCCGTCGGCTCCTCCTTGAGAGCGACTGCGGCTCGTGCGCGCTCGTCCCCGGTATCCGCGAGATGCGCGAGGCGCGATTGACGAGCCGTGACGACGGCTATCTCCGACATCGCGAACAGCCCGTTGGCAAACAGGAGCAGCAGGATAGCCAGGCTCTCGAAGAGAATCTGCATGGGCGAAGAGAATTAGAGAGGTTTGGACAGTTTATGGAACAGTTGTTGACTGGCTACTGTGACGGGTGACCACACGCCGCCTTCCGTCCCGTCGATTGCTTCCGTCACCTCTCGCGGTGCGGAGATTGGCAACCATCAGCGTGACTCCAGAATTATCTTGCACTCATGACGTATCAACTAATTGCGGTCGATGCCGCCGAGGGCGTGCTGACGATCACCTTCAAACGTCCGGACGTACTCAACAGCTTCAACCGCGCGAGGGCGCTCGAGGTGCAACGGGCGCTGGCGTATGCTGCCAGCGATTCCGCGGTCCGTGCCGTGCTGATCACCGGTTCGGGCCGCGGCTTTTGCGCCGGCCAGGATCTGACGGAAGCGCTGCCAAACGGCGATGCGCCAATGCCAGACATCAGCGAGATCGTCCGGTCGAGCTATAATCCAATCATCCGGGCCATCCGCAACCTCGAAAAGCCGGTGATCTGCGCCGTGAACGGCGTGGCCGCCGGCGCCGGGGCCAATCTCGCCTTCGCCTGCGACATTACGCTAGCAGCCGAAGAAGCGACCTTCGTCGAGAGCTTTTCCAAGCTCGGGTTGATCCCCGATACCGGCGGAACCTTCTTCATCCCTCGGCTCGTTGGACTACAGCGGGCGACGGGGATGTTCTTTCTCGCCGACAAGGTCCCTGCTGCGACGGCCAAGGAGTGGGGGCTCATCTGGGAGGTCGTTCCCCGGGCGGCGTTGCACGACACCGCGTTCAGCATGGCGAAGTCGCTGGCGTCGCAGGCGACGCGCGGTTTTGGGCTTACCAAGCGCGCATTGAACCGATCATTCGGGAACGACTTCGACGCGCAGCTGGAAGTTGAGGCCGAGGCGATGCAGGAAGCGGGTCGAACCAGGGACTACGCCGAGGGGGTTCGCGCCTTCCGGGAAAAGAGGCAGCCAGTCTTCAAGGGTAAGTGAGGCTGGGTGAGGCAAGGCAAAGGCGTAATCGGTGTGGTGGGAGCGGGAGCGATGGGGGCCGGCATCGCTCAGGTCGCGGCGGTGCATGGCCACGATGTCGTTTTGGCGGATGCGCAGGCGGCGGCGATCGACCGCGCGATGCTTGGGCATGAGAAGGCGATGGCGCGGGAGATGGAAAAAGGGCGCCTGACGAAAGCCGCTGCCGGCGAGGCGCTGGCCCGCTTCACCTACATCGCCGGCGTCGAGGGAGGGAAGACGTCCGCGTTCGCTCCGTGCGAGCTGATCATTGAGGCGGTGGTCGAAGATCTGGCCGTCAAACGGACGGTGTTCGAGGCACTCGAGGCGGTGGTGACACCCGACGCAGTGCTCGCGTCCAATACGTCATCCCTGTCCATCGCAGCGTTAGGTTCGAATCGTGAGCATGCCGGCAGGGTGATCGGCGTGCACTTCTTCAATCCGGCGCCGGTGATGCCCCTGGTGGAGATCGTTCCTTCCATAACGACCAGACCGGAAGTTGCGCTTGCCGTGCGCGCTCTCGTCGATAGCTGGGGAAAGACGACGGTGATCGCATCCGATACTCCGGGGTTCATCGTCAATCGCATTGCACGGCCCTTCTACGGCGAGGCGCTTCGCATGCACGAGGAAGGGATAGCCGACTGCGCTACGATCGACTGGGCGATGCGTGAGCTGGGCGGTTTCCGCATGGGGCCGTTCGAACTGATGGATCTGATCGGCAATGACGTGAACTTCGCGGTTACGTCGTCGGTGTTCGCGGCGATGTTCTACGATCCGCGCTACCGGCCGTCGGTGATTCAGCAGCGCCTGTCCGAGGCGGGGCTCCTGGGCCGGAAAACGGGGCGCGGCTTCTACGACTACGGCGAGGGCGCGGTGAACCCTGAGCCGAAAAAGGATGAGAAGCCAGGCAGGGCGATTGTCGACCGGATCGTTGCGATGCTCATCAACGACGCGGTGGACGCCGTCCTGCTGGGGATCGCGTCGCCCGCGGACATCGAGCTGGCGATGACGAAGGGTGTCAACTATCCGAAGGGGCTGCTCGAGTGGGGCGATGAGATAGGTGCGGGCGAGGTGCTCGCCCGGATCGAGGCGCTTCAGGCAGAGTACGGGGAGGATCGCTATCGTCCCAGCCCGTTGCTGCGCCGGGTCGCACGAGCCGGCGGGAGGCTGCTGCAGTGAGCGCCGTCTCGCCTGACGAGATGACTCTCGCCCGGGCCGTGGTCGACAAGATGCTCGCCGTCGACGGGTTCTCGCGTTGGCTTGGCGTGGAGGTGCTGGAGATCGCCCCCGGACGCTCGGTTCTCCGCATGACCGTGCGCGACGAGATGATCAACGGGTTCGGGACGGCGCACGGAGGCATCGCCTATGCGTTGGCCGACAGCGCATTGGCGTTCGCGACCAACACCGGTGGATTCATCTCGGTGGCGATGGATTGCACCATCAGCTATCCCGTTGCGGTGAGGTCGGGGGATTCGATTACCGCGACAGCCATCGAACAGAGTACGACGAACAAGCTGGGGTTCTGCGCGGTCACAGTGCGCAACCAGCACGAGAGAATAGTCGCGCACTTCCGGGGCACCGTATACCGCACCCCCAAGCTCCACTTTCCGACGGGACTGCCATGAGCGAAGCATACATCGTGGATGGCGTGCGCACTCCGGTCGGCAACCTCGGTGGCTCGTTGAGCGCCATGCGCTCGGACGACTTGGCGGCGCATGCAATCTCGTCGCTGCTTGCTCGCCATCCGGATCTCGACCAGTCGCGCATAACCGACGTGATACTCGGATGCGCCAATCAGGCCGGCGAGGACAACCGCAACGTCGCGCGCATGGCGCTCCTGCTGGCAGGCGTGCCGTTCAGCGTGCCGGGCGAGACGGTGAATCGACTATGCGCCTCCGGGCTGAGCGCGGTCTCGAGCGCGGCGCGCGGGATCAAGACCGGTGAGGGCGAGCTTTACGTCGCCGGCGGCGTGGAGAGCATGACCCGGGCGCCGTTCGTCATGTCCAAGGGGTCGAGCGCGTTCGGCAGAGATGTACAGCTGTTCGACACGAGCCTTGGCTGGCGATTCGTGAATCCGAAAATGAAGGCGTTGTATGGCACCGATTCAATGGGCGAGACTGCGGAGAACGTGGCCGAGCAGTACGGCGTGAGGCGGGAGGACCAGGATGCGTTCGCCGTGCGGTCGCAGCAGAAGGCGGCGGCTGCCAGAGAATCGGGGCGGCTGGGCGAGGAGATCGTGGCCGTCGAGATTCCGCAGAAAAAGGGAGCGCCGCAGCGCGTGGAGCAGGACGAGTTCATTCGCCCGGGCACCACGCTGGATATCCTGGCCAAGCTCAAGCCGGCCTTTCGAACCGACGGCAAGGGATCGGTGACCGCGGGGAATTCGTCAGGCTTGAACGATGGTGCGGCCGCGTTGCTGGTGGCATCGGAACGTGCAGTGGAGGAGATGGGACTCAGGCCGCGGGCGCGCATCGTCTCCAGTGCGGCGGCTGGTGTGGAGCCGCGAATAATGGGGATGGGTCCCGTACCGGCGAGCAGGCGGGCGCTCGAATTGGCCGGCCTGACGCTCGAGCAGATGGACGTCATGGAGCTGAACGAGGCGTTCGCCGCGCAGTCGCTCGCCTGTTTGCGCGAGATGAGGATCGCCGACGACGATCCGCGCGTGAATCCCAACGGCGGCGCAATTGCACTCGGCCATCCGCTGGGCATGAGCGGGGCACGGCTGGCGCTCACCGCCGTGCACGAGCTTCACAAGCAGCAGAAGCGCTATGCGCTCGCGACGATGTGCATTGGAGTGGGGCAGGGGTATGCGATGGTGCTGGAGAGAGTGTGAGAGTGGGGAATCGGGAATCGGCATTCGGGAATCGGAAAACCGGTGGTGCTCCGTGATCTACGAGTTCGACGGCTTCATTCCCGTCGTGCACGAGAGTGCGTTCGTGCATCCGCTTGCGGCGGTCACCGGCAACGTGGTGATCGGGCGCGATGTGTACGTGGGGCCGGGCGCGGCTATTCGCGGCGACTGGGGCGGGATCATCATCGAAGATGGCTGCAACGTGCAGGAGAATTGCGCCATCCACATGTTCCCCGGGGTGACGGTAGTGCTGGAGCAGGCGGCGCATATCGGGCACGGCGCGGTGGTGCACGGTGCGCGCATCTGCGCCAACGCGCTGATCGGTATGAACGCGGTCGTAATGGACAGGGCGACTGTCGGCGCCGGATCGATCGTCGGAGCGTTATGCTTCGTGCCATCGGAGATGCAGATCCCGCCGCGAAAGGTGGTCGTCGGCAACCCGGCGAAGATCGTGAGGGACGTCAGCGACGAGATGCTTTCCTGGAAGAGCGACGGCACCGCGCTCTACCAACAGCTGCCAGCTGCCATGCGCGCAACCTGGAAAGCGTGCGAGCCGCTCCGCGAGCTTCCGCCTGATCGTCCCGCTCAGATGGCGATGTACAAGACCTGGCAGGAGACGCGTGGCGTCAAGGAGTAGTCGGTGATAGACCTACGCGCCATACATGTTTGGTACACTATGAAGAGTGCGGCTTTTTCACCGCGGAGGACGCGGAGGACGCAGAGGAAGAGCAACGGGTGAAAACGCTCGCCGGCCAATTAGTGAAGCTCTCACTGTTTGTTGTTTTTCAATTATCGGGTTTCTCTGTTCAAAGCTGGTAGCCTAAACGCAGCGCCAAGTTCGAACCGAGATCGTTCAGAGGATGTGCCATGCAGTATTAGGAGTACCTCCGCGCTCCTCCGCGTCCTCCGCGGTGAAAAGGCCGAAACCAGATACCAAAGCGATGCTGAGGGCAACACACCGTGAATCGCGCGCAGCAAAGCGATCGTCACTCGAGAACACATATCCGAACAGGTTTTGTAATGAAGCTCAAGAACTACGCAAGCGGCGAATGGATTGAAGGCACCGGCAAGTCCGCCGATCTCGTTCATGCGGTAACCGGCGAGAAGATCGGTGAGGCCTCGAGCGGAGGTCTCGACTTCAAGGGGATGACCGATTACGCGCGAAGCGTGGGCGGGCCGGCAATGCGAGCGCTCACCTTCCATCAGCGCGCCGCAATGCTCAAGGCCATGGCCAGGCATCTGATGGAGCGCAAGGAGAGCTTTTACGACGTATCCGCCGCCACCGGAGCAACGAGGACCGATTCCTGGGTGGACATCGAAGGCGGAATTGGAACCTTCTTTGCCTACTCGAGCCGCGGGCGGCGCGAGTTCCCTAACGAGACGTTTCACGTGGAGGGTCCCACCGAGCCGCTGTCGAAGGGCGGCACCTTCATGGGCCGGCACATCTGCGTCCCGCTCGAGGGTGTGGCGATCCACATCAACGCCTTCAACTTTCCCTGCTGGGGGATGCTCGAGAAGATGGCCCCGGCGCTGCTCGCCGGTGTGCCGTGCATCGTGAAGCCGGCAACGGTTACGAGCTATCTGACCGAGGCAATGTTCCGGTCGATGGTCGAGGCGGCGATCTTCCCTGAAGGAGCAATCCAGCTCATCTGCGGGAGCGCCGGCGACCTGCTCGATCATGTGACCGAACAGGATGTCGTCGCCTTCACCGGTTCGGCGGCAACCGGGCAGATGCTGAAGGAAGGAGACGCCGTCATGCGGCACTCGGTGCGCTTCAACATGGAGGCGGACTCGCTCAACTGTTCGATCCTCGGGCCTGACGCGGCGCCCGGCAGCGAAGAGTTCGACCTCTTCATAAAGGAAGTGACGCGCGAGATGACCACCAAAGCCGGCCAGAAGTGCACGGCGATTCGGCGCACCATCGTGCCTGACGGGATGGAAGAGGATGTGATCAAGGCACTCCGCGCCCGGCTTGGGAAGACGGTCATTGGGGATCCGAGCGTCGAAGGAGTGCGTATGGGCCCGCTTGCCAGCAAGGGCCAGGTACGCGACGTCGGTGCCAACGCCGAGAAGATCCGGAAGAGCTCCGAACTGGTATTCGGCGGTGATGGCTTCGAGACGGTCGGAGCCGATCGTGACAAGGGGGCGTTCTTCGGCCCGATGCTCATGGCTTGTGCGGAGCCGTTCAAGCGCAGCGAGCCCCACGACATCGAGGCGTTCGGTCCGGTGAATACAGTGATGCCTTACAAGACCCTCGATGAAGCGATCGAGCTGGCGAAGCTCGGCCGCGGCTCGCTCTGCGGATCGCTCGCCACCGCCGACCCGAACGTGGCGCGCAGGGTCGTGCTGGGCGTTGCCCCCTTCCACGGACGCCTGATGGTCCTCGATCGGACCAGCGCCAAGGAGAGCACCGGCCACGGCTCGCCGCTACCCAATCTCGTGCACGGCGGACCCGGACGCGCCGGCGGCGGCGAGGAACTTGGCGGTGCCCGTGGCGTGCTGCACTACATGCAGCGCACCGCAGTGCAGGGAAGCCCGAGCATGCTCACCGCCATAACGCGCGAATGGTCCCGCGGCGCCGGGCAGAAGCGGGACGCCGTGCACCCTTTCCGCAAGCATTTCGAGGAGCTCGAGATAGGCGAGACGCTGATCACCGGGAAGCGGACGATCACGCTGGACGACATCGAGCGGTTCGCCGAGCTGAGCGGCGACAGGTTCTACGCCCACATGGATGAGGATGCCGCGAAGGCCAACGGGATCTTCGAGGGGCGCGTTGCACACGGCTACTTCATTGTTTCC
The DNA here is from genome assembly GCA_964584905.1 of uncultured Gemmatimonadaceae bacterium. Taxonomy (GTDB): domain Bacteria; phylum Gemmatimonadota; class Gemmatimonadetes; order Gemmatimonadales; family Gemmatimonadaceae; genus JALZIF01. The sequence continues at coordinate 12,414 of CAZPCC010000192.1, forward strand.
GCAGCCGCCGGGCTTTTCGTCGAACCGGCGTTAGGTCCGGTGCTCGCAAATTACGGGCTGGAGAACCTGCGCTTCACGAAGCCCGTCTACCCCGGTGACACCATCCATGTACGGCTCACCGTCAAGCAGAAGACGAGGAAGGACACACCACCCGATGGCGGCATTCCCCAAGGGGTGGTCGAGTGGGATGTGGAGGTGATAAATCAGGAAGACGAGCCGGTCGCGCTCTACTCGATCCTGACCCTGGTCAAGCGCCGCGACGGCGATTGAAGCCACTCCTCTGCACTTTCTTTCTTTTTCTTCATGGACCCCTTCACTTCATCGGCACTGGTTCATAAATTTGGTTCCCAGTTCGTAGAGATTCGCCCTTAACGTCCACCCTGTACTCGAGGAGGTGATCCATTGTCTACTGAACCTAGTGCGGCGCGGATCGCCAGGAGCCGGTAAGGCTTCTACGCAGCTGACCGGCGCACCGCGCCGCTCGGTCTCAGTTCAGCGGGGTTCATCATGCGTCCAGGGGCGCGCGATGGACCCCGCGTTCTTTTCCTCTCCCCCTGGCCCCGATCCGACCGGAATCAAAGTCCCATCTCGCGCACCAACGCATCGAATCGCCGATGCCCGCGCAGAGGGTCCAGTAGCGGGTTGACCTTGAGATAGGCGAGCCATCCACGGCGGTCCGCGCGTGCGCGCTCCGCCCAGTCCATCGCGCCATCGATCTCGCCGAGCCCGATCAGAATAGTGGCGAATGCGACGGGCGATACGTATTCGCGCGCGGCACGCGCCTCGAGCCTGATGAGAATGTCTCGTGACTCTGCTTCCCGTCCCATGCGCGCCAGTACGTAACCGAGCGTGGCCTGGGTATAGGTGCCTGATTCCGGGAGCAGCAGCGCTTCCTCGAGTACGCGCACCGCTTCGTCGTACGCCCCATCGAGGCCAAGCGTCAGCCCGAGAAAGCGGTACGTCTCCTCCGCGTTAGGATTCATCGTGATCGCCCGGTCCAGATGGTACCGCGCCTGCTCGTAGCGCCGCGCATAGAAGTAGGCCCCGGCGAGCGACCGGCGCGCCGACACGGATCCGGGGTCGAGCTCGACGGCCGTGTGGCTCTCGACCAATGCCTCCTCGAGTGAGCCGCGGGAGATGAGAAGGAAGGCAAACCACTGATGGGCGGACGCATAACGAGAATCGAGCGAGATAGACCTGCGAAACTCGCGCTCCGACGCCGTCCAGTCCCAATCGTGGATGAACAGGCTCCACGCCAGTGATGCGTGCGCTTCGGCAAGTGAGTCATCCAGCTCGATCGCCCGGCGCGCGTACGTCTTGGCCGCTTCGAACCCCTCGGCGACCGGTACGCTGCGGTAGTCGACGCCCAGGGCATGACTGTCCGCCAGTCCGGTGTACGCCAGGGCGTAGCCAGGATCTTCGGCGATCGCCTGCTCGAAATAACCGATCGCGGCAGCGATTCCATCCTGGGTGCGGCGGTTCCACTCATAACGACCCTTGAGGTACAACCTGTACGCCAGAGCGTTCGCCGTGTGCCGCTTGGCCGGCTGCGCAGCCAGGTCGGCGAACGATGTGGCCCGGAGCGTGCCGACGATGGTGCGCGCTATCTCGTCCTGAATCGCGAACACGTCATCCAGTTCCCGGTCATAACGCTGCGACCACAGGAGACGGCCATCCTCGGTCGAACTGAGCTGAACGGTGATCCGGAGTTTGCGTCCGGACCGCCGGACGGTTCCCTCCAGCACGTTGGCGCAGTCGATCAGGGCGCCGATCGCCCTAACGTCCTGAGGCTTTCCCTTCAGGGCGAACACGGAGGTTCGCGATGCGACGCGGATTCCCTCCACCTTCGCCAGCGCATCGATCAGCTCGTCGGTGATGCCATCGCTCAGATACTCGTTCTCAGGATCGGAGCTGGTGTTGACGAACGGCAGTACCGCGACGCTCCTCGTCTTTGTCGGAGAGAGCCGTGAGTGCTGCAACTCCGTTTGCAGGGCGGAGATGAAAGCGGTGGTCGTCGCGAACCGGTGCGCCGGATCCTTCGCCAACGCACGGCCAATCGCAGCATCTACCGATGGCGGAACCTCCGGTGCGATCGCGCGCACCTTGGGAGGAGCTTCCGTTACGTGCTTCACCATCACCGTCTGTGCCGACTGGCCACTGAACGGAGGCTCACCGGTGAGCATCTCGTAGAGGACGACAGCCAGGCTGTACACATCGCTCCGCCCGTCGAGTTCCGGCTCGCCGCTCGCCTGTTCGGGACTCATGTACTCGGGCGTGCCAATGGCCAGTCCCGTCGCGGTAACCGCATCACCCGAATCGCCGCAGCAAGCGCGGGCGATGCCGAAGTCGGCGAGCAGCGCATGCCCGTCGGCGAAGAGGATGTTCTCCGGCTTCACATCGCGGTGGACGAATCCGGCGCGGTGCGCGTAGTCGAGCCCCGCGCCGATCTCCGAGGCCATGCGAAGGGCTTCGACCAGCGGAATGCGGCGCTCGAGGCGAAGCCGGTCGCGCAGCGATCCGCCGGTTACGTACGACGAGACGTAGTAGAGTAGCCCGCCTGCCTCGCCGGAGTCGATCAGCGGAACGAGATGCGGATGTGACAGCCGCGCGGCGATGCCTATCTCACGCAGAAAGCGCTGTGCGCCGAGTGAGGCACCCAGCTCCGGACGCAAGACCTTTATCGCGACCTGGCGCCCGTGCTTGAGCTCTTCCGCGAGATAGACGGTCGCCATTCCGCCGCGGCCAATCTCGCGCGTTACGGTGTACTTGTCCGCGAGCAGCTCCTGGACATCGCGCAGCGACTCGGTCTCGAGCATGCCTGGTAACGTGTGCGGGTCACGTCTCGCAGCCGGCGGGACCGGGCGAGAACACGCCATAATCTAGCGTGGCACGCCAGACCCGGGGTCCAGGGTCACGAATCCTCGTGCGCGAATGCCCGTAGTAGAAACCATCCATATCGGCCCTGTGTCCAACTCGCAGCCCGCTGCACCTCTGAGGCCATCCCGCGATGAATGATCTGATCACCGACATCCGCTACGCGCTTCGAGCGCTGCGCAAGGCGCCCGGCTTCACCCTGGTTGCCGTTCTCACGTTGGCACTGGGGATCGGAGCGAATAGCGCGATCTTCAGCGTTCTGAACGGTGTGGTTCTGCGCCCGCTGCCGTATGCGCAGCCGGACCAACTGGTGAGCGTCGCAAGCAAGTTTCCCACGCTTGGCTTCGATGAGTTCTGGATTTCGCCGCCGGAGTATCTCGAGCTTCAGGAGCGCAGCAGGGCACTCGCTTCCTTTGGCGGCTATCGCACCGGGCAGGTGAGCATTGGCGGAACGGCAACGCCGATGCGCGTCACGTCGGCGGTCGCCACGCACGAGCTGTTCACGACGTTAGGCGTTGCCGCAATGCTCGGCCGTCCGTTCAACTCCGAGGAAGATGTACCCAACGGCGAGAATGTCGTGACGCTGTCGCACGATCTGTGGCAGCGGGCATTTGCCGGCGACCCCCAGATCGTTGGCCAGACCATTCAGGTGAACGGCAATGCCTCACGCGTGACCGGTGTGATGCCGCCCGGCTTCGATGTCGCGGATGCGGGGGTCGAGGTGTGGATTCCCGTAGCAATCGACCGCGCGAACCGGCAGAATCGCGGGTCGCACTTCCTGAACGTAGTCGCCAGGCGCGCTCCCGGTGTTTCGTTCGAGCAGGCGGAGGCGGAGATGCGCACCCTGGTCGCGCAGTGGGCCAGCCTCAATCCGGACACTCACGTTCCGGTTCCCGACAACCATCCCATCTTTCTCACCGATCTGCGGGAGAAGATGATCGGCGGAATCCGTCCGGCACTCATGCTGCTGCTGGGCGCGGTGGCGTTCGTGCTGCTCATCGCCTGCGCCAACGTGGCGAACCTGCTGCTGGCCCGGGCGGAGACGCGCCAGCGCGAGGTAGCGGTGCGCGCGGCGATCGGTGCCGGCCGTGGGCGCCTGGTGCGTCAATTTCTGACGGAGGGCGTGGTGCTGGCGATGATCGGCGGCGCCATGGGCCTGGCGCTCGGATACGCCGGCGTGCGTCTGCTCATAGCCACCAACCCCGATGGCATTCCGCGGGCCGAAGGAATCGGCCTCGATCCGAGCGTGGTGCTGTTCACCTTCATCCTGACGCTGGTTACCGGGCTGCTCTTCGGTCTTGCGCCGGCGCTCAATCTTACGCGACGCGCCATGGCGACTGCCTTGCGCGACAGCGCCGGACGGACGACCGCCGCCGGCGTAAGGCTCCGGGTGCGCCGGCTGCTGGTGGTCGGCGAGGTGGCGCTGGCGGTGATCCTCGTCGTCGGATCGGCGCTGCTGCTGCGCAGCTTCGCCGAACTGCTGCGTGTCGAGCCGGGTTTCCGCGCGGAGCGGCTGCTGACCTTTCAGATTTTCCTACCGGGCGCCAATTACGAGAACCCCGTTGCACAGAATGCATTCTTCGAGCGTCTTCTGCCTGGTCTGCGCGCGCTACCCGGTGTTACGGCTGTCTCGGCGATGAGCGGGCTACCCCCGCGGCGGGACGTGAACGCGAATGACTTCAGCTTCGAAGGACTGACGCCGACACCTGACGGGCCGGTGCACAACGTCGACTATTATCAGTTCGTCACCCGGGATTATCTCGAAACGATGGAGATTCCACTGGTCGCCGGTCGTACCTTCAGCGGAGCCGACGAAGCGGAAGGCGCCGCGACCGTGCTTGTCAACGAGCGTCTGGTTCGAACGTTCTACTCCGGCATGGATCCCATCGGTCAGCGCGTTCGCCCGCCTGGCCCGGATATACCGTGGTTGACTATTGTGGGAGTGGTGCGGGATGTGAAACAGGGCGGGCTCGATGAGGAAACCGGTACCGAGGTCTATTTCCTCTATCCGCAAGTCGGAAGAGCCGTCGGCTTCGCGCCTCGATCGATGAACGTGGTCGTTCGGACGTCCGGTGATCCGCTGGCGATGGCTTCGGCGGTCCGCTCGGAGGTGCGCACGCTCGACGCATCGCTCCCGGTCGCGAATCTGGCGAGCATGGAAGAAGTGTTGTCGACTTCGCTCGCGCGTCCGCGCTTTCTCACGCTGCTGCTAGGCATCTTCGCGGCCGTCGCGCTCGCGCTCGCAGCGATCGGAACATACGGCGTGATGTCGTACTC
>CAZPCC010000193.1:0-4589 GCA_964584905.1 uncultured Gemmatimonadaceae bacterium
ATGGGGATCTATGGCGTGCTGTCTTACGCAGTCGCGCAACGCACTCGCGAGCTCGCACTTCGCTCCGCCCTCGGCGCAACTCGCGCACGTCTGGTCCAACTCGTTCTCGGGGCGGGGTTACGCGTGATCTCCGTGGGGCTGATGGCCGGAATCGCCGCAGCCATTGCCCTGACACGCATGCTTGAATCGATGCTGGTGGACATCGAGCCGCTCGATCCCTGGTCGTACGGCGCGGCGATCGTCGCTTTGTTATGCGTATCGCTGGCGGCCATTCTCGTCCCGGCCCGGCGCGCGACGCGCCTCGATCCGATGATCGCGCTGCATGAGGAGTGAGTTGAGACCGGATGATCACGCGCTCGAAGTCTACCCTTCTGCCCCTTCGTGAATTCCCTCCTGGAGCCCGGTGATGAATCGCCGGGCGTTACGGCCGAGCACCCGTGAATCGTAGCCTCCCTCCTGCACGACCAGCGTCGGCAATCCCAACGCGCCTACCGCGTCGCCGATTCGCTCGAAACCGTCGGGAGAGATACGCCATGCACCCGTAGGATCGCCCTTGGCGATGTCCAATCCAAGCGACAGCACGAGCACCCACGGCGCATACTCGGCGATGCTCGCCAGCACTCGATCGAGCTCCGTTAGATATGCATCGTCCTCGATGTCCTCCGGCAACGGCACGTTCAGGTTGAATCCCTGGCCGTCACCTTCGCCGGTTTCGTCGGCAAATCCGGCGAAGTATGGGTATGAATAGCTCGGATCCCCGTGGATCGATGCGGTCATGACGTCGGAGCGCCGCCAGAAGATGTCCTGCGTCCCGTTGCCGTGATGGAAGTCGATGTCGAGCACCGCCACGCGGCCACGCGTACTGAGTTGATGGGCAGCGACGGCGGCGTTGTTGAAGTAGCAGAATCCCCCATACACTCGCCGCTCCGCATGATGTCCGGGCGGACGGCAGACGGCGTAGACCAGCCGTTCACCGCCGGCGATGAGATCGGCACCGGAAAGCGCGGCGTCCACCGCCGCGCGCGCGGCGATGTAGGCGTTCCGCATGAGCGGCGTGAAAGTGTCGATGCAGTAGTACCCCGCGTGCAGTGCCTCATCTGATGGTTTGCGATCGGGGTAGCGGATCGGAAACACGTACGGATAAATGGCTTCCTCGGGTGGCAACGTCGGACACACTCGCGCCAGGTAGGCGACGAAATCGGGATCGTGCACCGCGCGGATCGGCTCCTCGCCGTGCTCATGCACCTCGGCCATCGACACGCCGGGGAGGTTGCCTATCGCCTGTATGATACGCTCCACCCTAACGGGCCGCTCCACGTAGCCCCGCTCCTTGACGTGATGCAGCGTGTGCGCGGCGGGGACAAGGACCTTTATCGGATGGAGAACCTGATGGGTGGACGGGCTGGCCGGCCCCGTTGCCGGCACCGCAACCGACTTCGTACGCGGCGTTTGAAGCGCCACGGGATCCGCTTCGACGGATTCGATCACAGCAAGCGCGTACGGATCGTCAGGGAGATACTCGTACTTTCGGAACAGGATCGCCCGCATGATCCCCCTTACCTCCTCCTTGCCTGGCTGCCGCTCCGAACCTAACGGGTCGAACATGAGGTACGGCTCCCCTTCGGCGCGATCGGGCCGCTTGGCCTCGTACGCGGTGCCGGCGACTACCCGCGCACCAAACCGCTCGTAGAAGCGAATGCGCGCTCGATTCTCCCGGCGCACGGCCGGATCAGACTCGAGATCCGGATCGTCGGGTCTTACCTCCAGATAGAGCGCGCGCGACTTGATCCTGATCAGGTAGTCGCGCAGGGCTTCGTAGAGCGCACCGCCAACTCCCCGCTGCCGCACCTCCGGATCCACGACGAGAAAATCGAGTAGAGATGTATTGAGCGCCGGAAAGTGAAACACCAGCGCGAAGCCGATCACTCCACCACTCGAATGCTCCGCGGTAATGACGAGCACACGGTAGCCGAGCTCGCTCTGGCGCCGTAGCAGGTCGGGAATACGATCCGCATAGCCACCATACGCGGCGCCGTAGTAGCTGCGAAAGATCCGCTGTACCTCGCGCATTCGCCGCGGCTCATTGTCCGCGTCGGCTACAAGAGTAAATCTGATTCCGATGAGAAATCCCTCCTCTTTTCAGTCTGTGCGATCGCTAAACGAGACTGCGAGTTGCGAGAAGAATCTCTGATATCTACGCATCTGCGGAGAACCAACAGCAAGAATGAACCGCAGAGGACGCAGAGGACGCAGAGGAACGCGCAGAGATTTCAAAAAGTGTGAACGGCATCTTCCAGGAGCTGAAGGCATTTGATGTCTGCTTTCCTGCTTTTGGTCGTTCCTACTCTTTGTCCTCTGCGTTTTCCTCTGCGACCTCTGCGTCCTCCGCGGTTCGAATACCTGCACTCTACTTACGGTAAGAACCAGGCCGAGCCACGCCTGACAAAGCAAGACACCTCTAGATGAGCGATCCTCCGGACTATCAGCCCAAGGTCTTCTGGAATCTCCGAACGCTGATCGCTATGAATCCCAGAGCGAAGCCTACCAGAATGACCGTATCCTTCCAGAGGTACTCGATCCCCGCCCCCTTCAACAGCACACCCCGGACCACATCCAGAAAGTACGTCAGTGGGAGAGCAAGACCAATCCACTGTGCGGCGACCGGCATCGCTTCCCGCGGGAACATGAAGCCCGACAGCAGAATGTTCGGCAGCAGAAAGAAGAAGCCGAGCTGCATCGCCTGGACCTGACTTTTCACGGCGGTCGAAATGAACAGACCGAGTCCCAGATTGGCGACCATGAAGCCGAGCGATATCAGGTAGAGCAGCGTCAGGCTGCCGCGCATCGGCACATCGAACAGCAACCAGCCCAGCGCGAGCACGACCGTCATCTGCACGTAGCCTATCAGAACGAACGGCGTCATCTTGCCGAGCATGAGGCTCGTGCGGTCGATCGGCGTGACGATCAACTGCTCGAGGGTGCCACGCTCGCGCTCTCGCACGATCGAGATGCTCATGATGAGAATGAGCGTGAGCGAGAGGAGGATTCCGATTATTCCCGGGACGATGTAGGTGGCACTGTCGAGCGTAGGGTTGTACCAGGGTCGCACGCGAAGATCGAGCGGCGGCGGTCCCCGAGCTCCGGTCATGGCGATCGACGCGACCTGTCCGGCCTGCGCCGCGCCCCCGATGGCCGCCTGCGAAGCGAGCGGATCGGCTGCGTCGACGATTATCTGCGCTGTGGCAGTCCTGCGTCGCTTCAGGTCCGTCGCGTATTCGGGCGGGATGATAACCGCGGCACTGGCGCGCCCCGAAAGTATCGCGTCGCGCACCGCCTCACGACTCCGCACATGCTCGGTGAATGTGAAGTTTTCGGTGTTGGCGATGGCGCTGAGCAGCTCGCGGCTCTGGGCGGTCCGCGACTCATCGAGAACCACGGTCGGAAGAAACCGCACCTCGGTGCGAATCGCATATCCGAACAGCGCCAACTGCACTGCCGGGAAAACCGTCATCATCGCGAACGTGAACCGATCGCGGCGTAATTGCGCGAACTCCTTCCATAGCATCGGCCAGAACGCGGCCCGCGCGATTCGCCTGACGACGTTCATACACCCACTCCCTCATCCCGCCGCTGGAGCGCGACGAATACATCTTCGATGGTAGGCTCGCCGAACTGCCGCGTCACTTCGTCCACCGTTCCGAGCCCGATCAGGTGCCCGCGCGACAGAAAGGCGAGACGTTCGCACCGTTCCGCCTCGTCCATGTAATGGGTGGTGACGAGGATCGTCGTCCCGGCTTCGGCCAGTCGATAGATGATCTGCCAGAAGTGCCGCCTGGCGGCCGGATCGACTCCCGCCGTCGGCTCATCAAGAAACACCAGACTCGGCCGGTGCGCAGTGGCGCACGCCAGCGCCAGGCGTTGCTTCCATCCACCGCTCAAGGTGCCGGCAAGGTGATCGCGCCGGGGAGTGAGGTGCAACTCGTCGAGCAGCTCGCGTGCTCGCGCCTCACGAGCTGCCCCGCGCAGCCCGTACACGCTGGAATAGAACCGCAGATTCTCGGCGACGGTCAGATCTTCGTATAGCCCGAACCTCTGAGACATGTAGCCGATGTCGCGTCGCACCCCGTCGGCATCGGTGCGCAAGTCGTGACCGACTACCGTTCCCTCGCCGGCGGTGGGCTCCATCAGACCGCACAGCATGCGGATCGTCGTCGTCTTGCCGCTCCCGTTAGGCCCGAGCAGCCCGAACACCTCGCCCCGGCGAACGGTCAGATCCAGGCCTTCGACCGCAACTACGTCGCCGAACACCTTGCGCAGCCCCCGCACGCTCACGGCCGACTCCTCCTCGGCGATGGTCATGGCAGCGCCGTCGTAGAGCCTGACGAGTCGGCCGGCGGTCGGAATCTCACCGTCGCCGGCATCCCCGGCTTCACAGCGCTCTCGCCGCGCACTTCGACCTTGACGCCGAACATCTGGTCGGCACGCTCCTCCTCCGTCAGCGCTACGCGCGGAGTGAACTCGGCGCGGTCGTTGATCGTCGAAATGCGGCCCGCGAGCTGGCGGTCGAGCCCCGGTACAATGACCGACAC
>CAZPCC010000194.1:0-12333 GCA_964584905.1 uncultured Gemmatimonadaceae bacterium
GCTCACACCCGCGCATACTTCACTTCCGCCAGGCCGAAGAACTGGAGCACACGAATGTAGAGCCAGCCGATGTCGAACTCGTACCACTTGGCGGCGAACCGTGCCGAGTGCGGATCGGCATGGTGGTTGTTGTGAAGCTCCTCGCCGCCCAGCCAGATGGCGATCGGCAGGATGTTCCGGCTCTCATCCTTCACGTTGAAATTACGGTAGCCGAGTGCGTGCCCGACGCCGTTGATGACGCCGGCGGCCCAGAATGGAATCCAGAGCATCTGTCCACCCCAGACGAGCGGGCCGACGAAGAAACCGAAGAGATAGATGTCGATGCCGAGCATGACCACGATTCCCCAGGTGTGCCGCGGACCGAAAACATAACGCTCCAGCCAATCGTTAGGGGTTCCCTTGCCGTACTTCTCCAGTACCGCCGGCTGCCGAACCGTCTTGCGGTAGTAGAACGCGCCCTTGAGCATGATGTTTCGGAGCCCTTCGAGAAGCGGTGAGTGGGGATCGCCCTCCCGGTCGGCGAACGCGTGATGCTTCCGATGGCAGGCCACCCACTCCTTGGTGACGATCGCCGTGGACAGCCACAGCCAGGCGCGCATCGGAATCTCAACCAGTCTGCTGAATCGAACCCCGCGGTGCGTCTGCGCGCGGTGCAGAAACAGTGTAACGCAGACATTCGTGACGTGGCCGGCTACGACGAGAAAGAGAACGGGCTGCCACCACTGTGACGCCCAGCTGGCAAAATCAGGCATTGGCTCCGTATTCGTGAGGACCGTTTCAGTCGCCACTCTTCCGCGGCTCGTCAACGGGTGGGCGGTCGCGTGCCTGTGCAACACACGATGCCGTCAGCAAAAACTAAGCAGAGATCATACCGGCGGGAAAGGCGAAGGGCATGCAACTGGCACTGGCGGATGCCGACGTCCGGAGACATGATGCTTGTTCCGACACGTTGACGGGCGCGACAGCGAGGGGAGATGCCACGGAATACTGCTGAGCACGAAGGGCCGGGAAGTGAGCGAGTGGCTCCCCTGGCGGAGCTGCCCGATGTAGAGATTGCCGATGGCAAGCCGGACATTCGTGGGTGGGAAGTCGTTGGACACGACCGCCGCACCATCGGGCAGGTGCACGATCTGATCGTCGATACCGAGCGCATGAAGGTCCGCTACGTCGATGTCGAGATGCGGCGTGAGGCGATCGAGGCCGAGCGGGATCGGCACGTGCTCGTCCCGATCGGGTACGCCCGTCTCGAGGAAGACGACGACAGGGTCCGGGTGAACAACATCGTGACCTTGGCGGCGGGCGCGCTCCCGGCATACGAGCACAGGCCGCTGACCCGCGCGGAGGAGATGTCGCTGCACCGAACCTACGAAGCTGCGTCTCCGGCGGCCGGCGCCATGCCGGAGAGTGATTCCGACTACTATGGGCACGAGCGCTTCGACGACTCCCGTTTCTGGGGACGCCGCCAACGCGCCGCCGAGTACCTTCGCCGCCTGCGATAGCCTAACGTACCGGAACCGGCGCCGGAAAGCGGGGACCGGCGCTCCCGCAGCGGTGCTCCGTGGTCTATCATTCGGCCCGGAGAACCGCCCATGACCCGATCCTCGTCGACCAGCGCACCAGAACCCTCGCCTCCGGAGCCGGAATCGCGGCCGCCGGAGCGGCCGTCGCATCACCGGCCGGAGGGCGGTTATCGCAACCCGTGGCCGGGGGGCGACGTGCGGGGTGGCAGGGACGCGTTGAAGTGGATGGCGCAGCGCATCAAATCGGGCAATGCATTCCGACGCGACAGGCCGCGATTTGCGATGAGCACCCCGGGGTTCGAACGACCGCGGGCGCCGGCCGACATGTTGACGGCGACCTGGGTGGGACACTCAACCGTTCTGCTCCAGCTTGGCACTGTGACGGTTCTCACTGATCCGATCTGGAGCAGGAGGGCTTCACCTTTCCCGCTGCTTGGGCCAAGGCGTCATGTCCGCGCAGGCGTGAAGCTGTCCGAGCTGCCGGCAGTGGATGCGGTCCTGGTGTCGCACAATCATTACGACCACCTCGACGCCGCAACGGTGCGGCGCCTCAACCGGCGGATTCCCGATCTTTCGTGGGTAAGCCCGTTAGGGCTGGAGCCGTGGCTCCGCAAACGCGGAGTGCGGAATGCCTGGGAGCTCGACTGGTGGGATACCCTTCACGTGAGTGGCGCAACCGTGACCGCGGTGCCGGCACGGCACTTCAGCGCGCGGGGCCTCGACGACCGGTTTGCGACGTTGTGGTGCGGATATGTGGTGGAGGCCGATGGCTGGCGGGTGCTATTCTGCGGAGACAGCGCCATGCACGACGACTGGCGGCTCATCGGGGAGCGGCTGGGGCCGTTTGACGCGATGCTGATTCCGATCGGCGCATACGATCCCCGCTGGTTCATGGAGGCGGTGCACATGAACCCGGAGGAGGCCGTTGCAACGTACGGGGCCGTGAGCGCCGGCAGCGAGCCGCGGGGGGCCCCCCCCGCGGGAAAAGTAACCGCAGCCCGTCAACCCCCCGTCATGCTCCCGATACACTGGGGCACCTTCAAGCTCACCGACGAGCCACTCGATGAGCCACCCACCCGCCTCCGCTCAGCCTGGGAGAAGGCGTCACTCGACGCCGATTCGCTCTGGCTCATGCAGCACGGCGAGACACGGCGGTTGCGGCGGGGCGCCTAACAGGCGCCCCCGCATCCATGTCAGCCTCGCTGGATCGTCACTCGCGTGGTGGTGACGTGCAGGTTGTGCCCTATCCGCACGCCCGCAATTCCGTCGGTCGGAAGTTCGCTGCGGGGTACGCTCGCCACCTGCGCTCCATTTACGCTGAACCGCACCGAGTCCTGCGCAACGCGGACGCTCAGCTGGTAGCTCGCCTTTCCCGTCGCGTCGGCCTTGGGTATGGCCGGGGATGCGGTCCACGCCACGACGTTCGATGTCTCCTCGCCGTTCCGCACCTTTATGAGATAGTCGCCAGTCCCGCGAACCATGAAATAGCCGTACCGTTGCGCGTCGCCTTCCAGGTCCGTCCCGCCGATGAAAATGCCGTACGACTCGGGGTGCGCCGGCGACTCCATCTGCTCCAGCGTCGCGTTCACGGTATAGTTGCCGCTCGCCGAGTCGCCGGGTTGAAACAGGATGTGGTGCGGACCGGTCACGACCTCGTACTTGCCGCCGGAAAGCTCCGTATAGTGCGCATCGGAAAGCTGCTGCGTCGCCCGGTCCACGCGTCCACGGAATCCCTGGGGTACGCCGCTCGCGCCACTCGGCCGCATGTCGGGATCGTCGCCCATAGCCTGGGTCGCAGCGCTCTCGCCTATCGTGTCATCGACCGCCGCATCCTCGCTGCTCGCACAAGCGACGCCGAGCATCGCCAGCCCGGCCACCAGTATTACACGTCGCATCTCATCGCCTCCGGCAAAGATCACTATTAATGGGAACGCGAAGTATACGACAGGTTCGGCCGGTTCGCATCAGGGCGAATACCAGTACGTGACGGCACGGAATTTGGCTGTATAATCCCTTTGAAGTCCGTGACGGAGGATCCACCCACTGCGAGGAGAGGCCTCATGGCGGCCAGGAAAAAGCAGGCTCGCAAGAAGGCGACGGTCAAGCGCGGCACTCGTAGGGCAGCAACGGCTAAGAAAGGCGCGCGTAAGGCGCCTTCCCGGAAGAGCGCGTCGTCCAAGCGCGGAGCGTCCAGCAAGAGTCGGACAGCCAAGAAGTCATCGACGCGCGGCCGCGGTTCGGCTGCGGCAAGGAAGACAACAAGGAAAACAACTCGGAAGGCCACGAAGAAAAGCGCCGGCAAGCGCAGCGCCGCAAAGAAAACGGGCGGTACGAGCAAGGCAGCTTCGAGGAAGCGTCGCACCAGACGGGGTCCGGTCGCGCGAGTGAAGCGCGTGGCGCAGGAGACCGGAGAGCAGATTGGTCAACTAGTGGACAGAGGAAAGGAACAGCTTGTCCAAGGGGTCGAAAAGGGCAAGGAGCTGCTCTCCGACGGCCGCAACTACGTCAGCACGCAGGTCACGCGGGTTACGTCCTAACGAGCAATCAACGCACCGTGACGCCGGCGGCGGCTGCATCTCCCGATGCGTCCGCCGCCGGCGCATAACGGGCCAGCCACTCCGCCACGAGCGCGAATACACGCTCGCGGGACCGGTCGACCGTCAGTACGTGACCGCCGTCGTCGACCCACTCCAGCCGTCCCTCGGTCGCACCGATCCGCGTCATCGCACGCTCGGCGACGGCGGGTGACACCCGATGATCCTGGCGAGACTGTATCAGAAGTGTCGGCGCGCGCACGTCCGGCAGCGCAGCATCGGCGCTGTCGGCCAGTGCGGCCAGTTCGACCAGAAGCCTCGGCGTAGTGACACCGTAGCCGAGTGAGCGAGCGAGCTCCTCCGGATCGTGGATGGAAAGAGCACCGCCTCGCGAGCCGACGTACGGAGGCAACAGCGCGGTGAACGCGCTCCATCCGGCCAACCGGCGCACACCGGGCGACGGCGCGAGGTAGGGTGCCAGCAGGATCAGCGCTGGCGGCGGCGCTTCCGCGGCCAGCAGGACCGCAAGCGCGCCTCCCATCGACTGCCCGACGATCGCCACACGCCCGTAACGGCTCTGCAGTTGCTTACGCGCGGAGCGGGCCGTCGCGAGCCACTCTTCCCTTCGCGAACGGGCGAACGCCGCCAGCGTGCGCCCATGGCCCGGAAGGAGCGGCGCTTGCCCGGCATACCCGCGTGCACACAGGTCCTGCGCCAGGTAGCGCATCGACTGCGGCGTGTCGCCGAACCCATGAAGCAGCAGCACGCCAACGTCAGCGCCTTCCGGGTCCAACGACAGGGAGTGCGCGCCCGGCATTACGCCGTCGTCGCCGATCGGAAGGCGTCGAGCCACTTCGCGCTCGGCGCGGTACGCCGCCAATCGCCGAATTGCCATGAGCGCGACGGCGCTCGTCAGGATTATCTGTGGGAACACGGCAGGTGGCAGGAGACCGGAAGTACCCTGGTGACCCGCGGTAACTTAGGCGCGGTCCCGCCGGACGGAGAAGAGGCGCCGCCAGTGTGGGCCGCTGACCACGAGTCCCGTCAATTCACACGCGAGTCGGACGAATCGGAACTTTCGGTATGGCCGATGACCCGCCCCTCACCCGATAGCCGCTCGGCGAGGCGTCGTGGATCGATCACCACCAGGCCGTTGCCCTCGCGTTCGACGAGCCCTTCGGCGCTCAGGCGCCCGAGCACCAGCGAGATGCTTTCGCGGGTGGCGCCCACCAGTTCTCCGAGCAACCGCCGGGAGATGGTTGGCCGCTCGACGGCTGGTGCCCCGTTCGTGACTGTCGATAGGCGAACGAGTGCCGCGACCAACCGCTGCTCGACGGTGAGGGTGGCGTGCTCTCCGTACTTCTCGAGGAGCGTGGTCCGCTCGGCCATCACCTGCCTTACGAGAGACAATGCGGCCGACGGCGCTTCTCGCAGCAGCGCGGAGAACTGCGCACTGCTCAGATGAAGAGTTTCGCTCTCCCCCTCCGAACGAGCGGCGCTCGCGTAGCGCGCGTTCGGCTGCAGGCCTTCTCCTCCGAACGTCTCGCCGGCCGTGGCAACCCAGGGAACGAAGCTCCGGGCCGATCCGATCGGATTGCGAAGTACGATCTGGCCGGAGCGTACGACGAAAATCCCATCGGCGGCGGCCAGTCGTTCGTATACAGTAAAGCCGGAGGGCCAGCGGGTAGTCGCCCCGAAGGGTACAAGCACCTCGAGTTCTTCGGCCTTCAGTCTTGGATTTGGTTTCAGCTGTACGGCGAGCACATCACACCTTCCGCAAACGTTACGACCGACGACGGCGAACTGCTCCTCGGTGCAGCGTCGCGGACGGGAGCGCGGAAGCTACATCTGTTGCAATCGTTGGGCCGCACTGGACAGCGCGCCGTTGGGCTGTCAAGCTTCGGTCGCACCTGGTAGCCGAGAACGTGCCCTTCCCCGAGAATTCCGTCGCCATTTCTTCCGATTTTTCGTCGCTCGCCATTCTTGGGCCCGACGCGGTAGTCGCCGCGGCGCCGGCCACTCAGGCTCAGTTGATCGCGGCATGCGGCGCTCTGGGGTTCGATGCCGTGGTGCCGGGGTCCTGGGGCGACGAGTTGATCGCCGAGGCTACGCTCCGGCACCTCGGCCCGCGCGGCCGGGAGTCCGTAGTGCTGTGTGCCTGCCCGGCTACCCACAAGGTTGCCAACGGCGACTCGCGCCTCGCGCGAAATATTCTTTCGCTCGTGTGCCCTGGAGTCGCGGCCGCGCGGTATCTGCGCATGCTGTATGCGCCAACCCGGGTACGTATCACGTACATCGGCGATTGCCCTGGAACCGCCGATGGCGAGCTGGATCAGGTCTGGACGGTAGCGGCCCTGCTTGATGCACTTTCACGCGCCGGCAAGGACCCTTCGGCAATGCCTGACGAACCTGCCCCCGGTCACCGGCGATACCTGTCGCTGCCCGGGGGGGCACCCCACCCGGCTGCGCTGCGACAGGCGGTTCCGCACGAGCTGGTGGTAGTTGTCGGCGAGGACGGCACTGATCAAGCGGCCGCCCACATTGAGCGGGCCGTCGCCTCACTAATCGATCTCGCGCCCGCGACCGCATGCGGATGCTCCGGGGGACGCGCACGCAGCGACATTGGCTCGCGCGCACTTCTCGCTACGCTCGAGCCGCCGCGGGCAAGCGGAGACGTGCTGTCACCTACCATAAGGCCTGACCTCACGCCGGCCGCATCGCACGGCACGAAGCGTTACGCCCTTCCGACAACGCATCAGTCACCCGGCGGCGAGCGGGAAGTGCAGCTGCCGGCGGCGCTATTCGGCGAGCCGTTCGCTACGCCGGCACCGCCATCGGCGCGCAAACGGACCCGTACACCCGGCGTAATGCGTGCGATCGGCGGAACGGCACCGGCCACGCTGACCGGGGAAGGGCGGACGCTGCCGCGCGCCTATCTAGGTCGCCGCTCGCGACGGGCCGATGACGCTGCCATCGCGTCGCTCGATGGTTCGGCCAAAGAGCAGGTCGTTGCCCGGGAGTCGGTGCCGCTCGCCGATGCGACCCCTGCCCGCCGGTCGTCAGGCGCGAGTCTGGTGGTCCGGCTGCCGTACGTGGAGCCCTATCGAGTACCGCCGCCGCCATCCCGCGGCGAATCGATGCGGCACATCGCGCTCTTTCTGATCGCCGCTGCGATGCTCATTACGGTGGTTCTCGTTACCATGGGCTAGGAGGTCACGGCGTCGAGTCGGGGCGGGTAAGCGGCGGCACATTGCGTACCGGACGGCGCTCGGGACGCTTGAACTCGGAATCGGGCGGCGTGTCCGAATCGCGATCGCGCATGTCGGGCGGAATGGAGTCCGCACCCTCAGGCCGGCCAATCACATCCGTCGCCGCTGACTCGTCGACATTTACCGCCTCCTCGCGCGGAACGTCGCCGCGGCCACACCCCATCACCATGATCGCCGCGACCAGGGGTTTCCATCGCATGCCGATCTCCTGCCGCCCCACTCGGGCGCGTTAGCGGAGTTAATCTTCGCACCGCTCCAGCGCATCTTGCGCCGCCGTTCGCAGCAGCGCTTCCCGCTCGCCGCCTTCGGGAAGCGTCGCCGCCAGACGCCCGAACTGTCGAAGCATTTCTTCAGCGAGGAACGGGCCTCGATCGCGCACGCCGAGTGCCCGGAGCTCGCAGTCAGCCAATTGGCGCAGCAGTGCACGGGTAGCGCCGGCAAGCGCCTGCAGTGCCTGCGAATCCTGCGTGGGAACAGTGCTGGGGGCCGCGTTCTTCTTCTTCAGCGGTGCCCGGAACGGTGCCAGTCGCACGACGAATGAGCCTGGGGTGTGCTGGCGCACGCCTTCGACGACGTTCATCCTCTGCAACATCGACAGGCGTGTTACAACCGCGACGCGCACCGGCGACACGCCTCCCGCGCTTCCCTTGCCCCGTCCTGTGATAACGAGCACCTCCCCTGCCCGCTCCACCTGCTGCTGCCGGATCCAGGCGTCCAGCCGGGCGACCGCATCGTCAGGCGTGGGCAGCGAATCACGCAGGTTCAGCGTACGAGCCGGGCCGTACCGTGCCTCGTCGTACGCCCGATTGAGATCGCGCAGCGGATCGTGCGCAGCCATCATCGCCCGCCTAACGAATCGCTGCTCGGAGCACCCGGCCGTCCAGTTTTTCCAACGGACTGGTCGCCGTCACCCACGCAAGCGTCGGTGCCATGTCGACAACTCTGGCGAACTCGTCGTATCTGCCGGCGCGGAACGGGCGGCCGTAGAAGATCACCGGCACGTGCGCATCGTAGTCGTACGGCGAGCCATGCTGTGCATAAGTCGACCCCAGCGGTACCGCGTATTCTGCAGGCGTCAGCACCACCTCTGCCGGCATGTCCGGCGGCAGCATGTGCAGCCACCGGCGCGCAATGAAGTCAGTTGCCGTGTCGGCGCGCAGCAACTCGCTCATCCGGTCCACTCGCGCTACCCCGGGAATCTCCCGGGCAATCGAGATGAACGAAGCCACCAGCGAATCGGCGTTCACTCCTGCACGAGCGAGCGCCGGCCTGTCGACGAGCAGCACGCCGTCCTCTATCCCCACTGCCCCTGCGGGTACTCCGGCGGCCGGCAGCGCCTGGGCGAACGCGTTCAACCGGTCACGCGAATCGAGATAGACGGCGGCCCCCCTGCCTAACTGCTCACGCACCCGCGGGTACGGCGCGACGCCATGATCGGATGTCAGCGCTATCACCAACCGCGTCGAGTCGCGCAGCCGGAACAATGAATCGAGAAATACGCCGACCATGCGGTCGAGCTGCAGAATGTGATCGTGCAGCTCGCGCGAGTCGGGGCCGAATGCGTGCCCCACCGCATCGGTCGCCGAAAGCGAAATCGCGAGAATGTCGGTCTGCGGACCACTTCCGAGCTGCAGCTCCTGCATTCCGTCGAGCGCGAATGCAAGCGTCACCTCGTCCATGAATGGAAAGTTGGGGAGAAAGCCCGCTGAACTGTCAGGCGTCGAGGGTACTACGTGCGGAAAAAGAACGTTTCCTCGGGCACTCCCTTGCTCCAGACTGTCAGCTTCCGGATAGGCGCTCTCATCGAGCATGAGCGTCCATTCGCGACTCGCGTAGGAGTGCGGCATCCGACGCGCGTTGAACCGCTGGACCCAGGATGGCAAGGTGTCGTGATACCAGGTGCTGGTCGTGAATGTCCCGTTCGATGCGTACCAGTACACTTCCTGAGGATCGCGGCCGATCGGCAGAATGGCCCCACGATCCTTTCGACTCACCGACAGAGCCCTGGAAGTCGGATCCTTGAAACGCAGCCAGTCGGTGAGCGTGCTGCCGCGAAAGCGGAATGGAGAGGCGCCCGGTCCGGCCGCACCCCCGATCAGCGGCGCCTGGGGATCCGCGACACCAGCCGCATTGCTCACAATGCCGGTGCTCCGCGGAAACCGCCCGCTCATCGTGGATGCGTGACCCGGAGCCGTTTCGGTGTTGGAGTGGTCTTGATAGGCGTTGGTGAACACAGCGCCACCCCGATACAGCCGGCCCAATCCGCCCTTCAAGTCACCGAACCGTTCGAAGTAGTCGGGGAGGAGCTGATCGACCGTGATGAACACCACCAGAGTCGGCACATCCGCCGGCGCGGGAGGTATTGGCTGCGGGGCCTGTGCTTGCTGCGCGGACGCGCAGCTGACGGCGATCAGGAGCGCTGCAGTTAAAGCGCCGGCCGTCATCCGCGCGAAGAATGGGCTCTTGGTCATCCCACAAATCTACCTGCGCGCTCCGCCACAACCGACGGGTTCGGTCACGAAACTGTCCGAATGTGGTGACATCTTCACCGCCAGGGGCCCCTTCCGCGGCCCCGGTCGCGTAGTACATGTTCCTAGTCCTATTCGACTCGGGCTGGATCCGATGAATCGCGCTCTCCGCGCAACTTTGGCGGCGCTGGTGATGTCCGGAAGCACAGTGGGCGCGCAGGACATTCCAGATGACCGCACCTCGCGTTTTCGGGACCCGCGCGCCGCGAGCTATTGGTCGATCCTCCCCGGCGGCGGCCACCTCTATTCCGGCGAATACGAAAAAGGCCTGGCATTGCTTGGCGGCAGCATCGGTCTGGTCACCGCGGGCCATTACGCATCGCGCGAGCAATGCACATCGGTGACGAGCGCCGATCCCCTGACCGATTCGCTGACGGTAACAAGCGCCTGCCAGCGGCACCGTGGGTGGATCGCGGCGTCGATCGTGGCGGCGTCCGGCCTGTGGCTCGCAGGCGTTTTCGACGCTCCGGACAGCGCGCATCGCGCGAACTTCCGCAACGGTTGGACGAACTTTCTGCCGTTCGCCAAAATGCGCATCGCGGTGGTGCCGGAGCCGGGCGGCGCGGCAATCACCGCCCGGATACAACTTAGATAGGGCGCGCCTTGCGCCCCCTGACGCCGGGGCGCAACGCAAAAACCGCATCGGGCAGGCGAGTTCGCGAGCCAATGCGGTCTTTGGATACTGCGGAAGATGTCGTCGTACGTTCTGCCCCGCGTTGCTCGATTTCCAAACCGAGATCTACGACAGCCTCCCTCGCTGCAATGCTTTCGAACCGACTCAGTGAGTCGTTATGCCGATTCCGATCTGGCTGACATTGGCATCGACGTTCGACGAGTTTACGGCAAAGCCGTTGAAGTACGGCGTGATGCTCAGGTTGCGACTGACTCGTATGTCATAGCCGAGACCGATCAAGGCTCCTGCGCCGATTTCGCTGTCGCTGATGCCAGCTCCGGAAACGGTGGCGCTCACCGTGCCGATGCCCAAACCGCCCGTCAGAAAGAAGCCTCCGGTCACGGACGGGTAGAATCTGACGCGCGCATCGAGCGTACCCGCCGACAGGGTGACTCCGTCCTCTGACTTGGTCCAGCCAGTCGTGCCAGCACCCAGCAGAAAACGAGGGCTGATCGTGCCGCCGATTGACAGGTTGCCGCTTAGTGAACTGACCCGATCGCTGCAATCAGCGCATCCGAGGGAGCCAACGCCTAGGCCGGCATTGAACCAGAACCCCTGGCGTGCCTGGGGCTGCTGAGCGTCGACCTGACCTGCACTCGTCGCCAGAACTGCGAGCGTAGCGAATGCCACCAACGTGAAATGCCGCATTTGACCTCATCGATCGAGAGGAGGACTGCCGGTGCATTGCTCACACGCTTGCTAGCAGCTGCACCGCATGCCGGCACCCACATCCGTGAGGGCCGGGATGATACCGCCTGCTTGACGAGGCAGTCCGTCGTTGGCAACCGCAGATATGTCAGGAACGGAGCACGACGAACAACTCTCACCAGCTAGGCAACCGACGCCTTGAAGCGATACGCGGCATGTTCAACACTCCAATTCTTACTGCCTGCGAGATCAATCCGCAGCATCCGCGGTTTCCGCAGCATCCGTTTCAACCATGAGCGTTAGTGCCAGCTACGAGCGTAACCCTGGACGTACGATAGGTCAGGAATGGACCGAAGAGCAGAAGTAGCGTCCGCGGAAAAGGTATCGCTACTTCGCGACGTTGACTGGGTGCAATGGCCGCATGCTCGATGCTGGATGCACACCGTCCGCCTGGCGAGGAACGGCTCGCCAGGCGGACGCAACCCGCTCTCGTAATGCGAGCAGTCAGAACCCGATTGTCAACCCGAGGTGCCAGGTCAGCAGATTCGCCTCGCTTTCGATAGGCGTCACCGTGATGGTGTTGTCAGGATTGTCCTGAATGCTCCCCTCCCGCAGATAGCGCGCGCGGCCGTTTCCGTGATACCTGGCGCCGATATCCAGCGATACCGGCTTCAGCCCCCGCCGGAGCGGAACATATATGCCGCCGGCGGCGGTGTAGGCGAACGTGACGTGCTCGAAGTTGGTCGTCTTCAGAATCGCCTCGTTATTGGATGTGGTACCGTCGAGGCTGCTCTCGGTGAAGAAATACGACAGCCCCGCCGAACCGCCGACGTACGGGCGGAAAGTGCCGTTAGGCACCATGAACTGGGGACCGATCCCCGCGAAGAAGATGGAGTTGTGCGTCGTGATGTCCGCCTCGAGCCGGGGGAACGGATGGATCCGCGTCTTCTCCGAACCGTACAGCACGTAACCCACGTCGACGCGAAGGGCCAGCGCGCCGCTCACCTGGTACATCACGCCACCGGAGATCCCGCCGCCCACGTCGATGTAGTCATCAAACTCCGCGATCGGCTGCGCGACCATTACCGACAAACCGCCAAACCAGCGACTCGGAGTCGTACGCTCGGGGGTTCCTACATCCAACGTCTGCGCGGCCGAGCC
>CAZPCC010000195.1:0-7139 GCA_964584905.1 uncultured Gemmatimonadaceae bacterium
GCTCGCGCCGCACTACTCGCGATTGAGCGTGGAGGGATATCGAGCCTACCTCGACGAGGCGCTCGAAAATCTGGCCGCGCCACCCGAGGTCCGTTTCGTCCAGAGCTGGCATCTGCAACCCGAGTTCATCGAGATGATGAGCCAGCGGGTTACCGAGGCACTGTCCGGATTTCCGCCCGGGACACACGACGATGTGTGCACGGTTTTCAGCGCCCACAGCCTGCCTGAGCGCATCAGGAGCTGGGGTGATCCTTACGAGTCCCAGCTGCGGGCCAGTTGCTCGGCCGTGGCGTCCCGCGCCGGCCTGACCGGATGGCGATTCGCGTGGCAGAGCGCCGGACAGACCGGTGAGCCGTGGCTCGGACCGGACATCGTGGAGTATCTCGGAGTGCTGCACGAGGAAGGGGTGCGGTCCGTTCTGTCCGTGCCCATCGGGTTTGTGTGCGACCACCTGGAAGTCCTGTACGACATCGACCATGAGGCAGCCGCCGCCGCTCGCTCGCTTGGAATCTCACTGAGGCGCACACGCATGCCTAACGCTTCGCCCGAAATGATCTCGGCGCTCGAAGCGGTGATTGCCGGCGTAGAGCGGGAGAGCGCTGCCCGAATGCCGGCTGAGGCATGAGATCCGGGGTGCGCACTCTTGCCGTCGGTACTCGCGGCAGTCCACTCGCGCTGGCGCAGACTCGAGCCGTGATCGCCGCGCTGCAATCCCATCATCCGGACGCGGGTTGCGAGATTCGGAGAATAACCACCAAGGGCGATGTAATGCGCAATGTGCCGCTTGCCACGATAGGCGGGCGCGGCGTGTTCGCCGACGCGATCGAAGAGGCGCTCGAAGCTGGAGAGATCGACTTCGCGGTGCACAGCGCGAAGGATCTCCCATCCATCACGGCCGATGGACTGCTCATCGCCGCATATCCCGCGCGTGAAGACGCGCGCGATGTGCTCGTCTCGCACGCCGGGGGGCTCGAAGCGCTGCCATTCGGGGCGCGCGTGGGCACCAGCAGTCAGCGCCGCGCCTGCCAGCTGCTCGCGGCACGGCCGGATTTGAGCGTGCGTGACTTGCGCGGCAACGTCGACACCCGGCTGCGAAAGCTCGACGAAGACGCCTATGATGCGATCGTTCTTGCAGGCGCGGGACTGATCCGGCTCGGCCTTACGTCCAGGATAACCGAGTGGCTTCCCACTGACGTGTTGCTTCCAGCGCCGGGACAGGGGGCCCTTGCAATCGAGATCCGCGCCGGCGACGAGGAACTACGTGATTTGCTTGCACCGCTGGGCCACCAGCCGACGGCAATCGCCATGACGGCGGAGCGCGCCTTTCTCGCTCATCTCGGCGCTGGCTGCGCGGCGGCTCTCGCCGCATTCGCCACGGTCTCGGCCACCGGAACTGTTACACTGAAGGCAATGATCGGCGCGCCCGACGGCCGGTGCGTGCGCGGCGAGCGCGAAGCACCAGCGAGCGGAGCCGCAATGCTCGGTGAGGCGCTGGCTGCCGAACTGCTCGACCGCGGCGGGCGAGAGCTGATCCCGCCGCTGCAGCGCACCGGGCCATGATCCAGGGAGGGCGCCAGCAGGGTGTCCGCGCCGGCGAGCGCCCGCTCGCCGGGCTGCGTATCGTGCTCACCCGCCCCCGCGAACAGGCAGGCGACTTTTTGCATGTCGTATCGTCGCTAGGGGGCGAACCGGAAATAGCGCCGGCGATCGCCATCGCTCCTCCGCCGAACTGGAACGAAGTGGACGTGGAGCTCCGGCAACTCGACAGCTTCGCCTGGGTGGCGTTCACTAGTGCCAATGCCGTACGCGCGCTGGCCGGCCGCGCTCGCGCTCTCGGCATGAGTCAGGCGAGCTTCGCTTCGGTAAGGCTGGCAGTGGTAGGAAGATCCACCGCGGATGTGCTGGCAGCCGAGCTTCGCCCGCCCGACGTGACCGCCCGCACGGCTTCGGCGGCCGCGTTAGGTAACGACCTGCCGGTTTCGCCCGGCACGCGCGTGCTGCTGCCGCAGGCCGATCTGGCTGGCGATGCACTCGGCGCGGCTCTCCGCTCTCGAGGTGCCGACGTGACCGAGGTAATCGCCTACCGCACCGTCCCGGGCGAGGGAATCCCGGCGATCGTCGCCGGCTGGCGGGACGAAACGATCGCTGCCCTGTTGTTCGCAAGCGGCTCTGCGGTCACATTCGTCGCCGAGGCGCTCGATGCGGCGCGAACGGCTCATGGCGCCGATTCGGGGGTCCGTCCGGCTATCTTCTGCATTGGCCCAAGCACCGCCCATGCCGCTGCCAAGGCCGGTCTCGAGCCAAGCGGCGTGGCGGCGGCGGCAAGTCAGCAGGCGCTCATCGACGAAACGGCGCGCTGGTTCGCCGAGCACCGACCGGGAAATGCCTGACATGGAAGATCTGATCGCCACCACCACACCCGCACCTGGTTTGCGACCGCGCCGGCTCCGGCGCACGGCGGCACTGCGTGATGCAATCGCCGAGACCGTGCTACTTTCCCGGCACCTCGTTCACCCCATGTTCGTGCGCGCCGGATCGAACGAGGTCCGCCCTATCGGGAGCATGCCCGGGCACTCGCAACTCACAGTGGACCGCCTGGCACCGGAGATCGACGCGCTTGTACCGCTGGGAATTCCCGCGGTGCTGCTATTCGGCATTCCGCTGGAAAAGGATGCCGAAGGGAGCAGGGCGTGGGATGCGAACGGACCGGTGCCCCGCGCGATCGCCGAGATCCGCAGGCTGCACCCGGATCTGATCGTCATCGCCGACGTGTGCCTTTGTGAATACACCAGTCACGGTCACTGTGGGGTGCTGGATGCGCGTACCGGCGAAATCGCCAACGATGCGACGCTGCAGATCCTTTCCGATGCGGCGGTCACGTACGCCAACGCTGGTGCGAGCATAGTTGCACCGAGCGCAATGATGGACGGACAGGTCGCCGCCATCCGTACCGCGCTCGACTCGGCAGGGCACGACCAGGTGGCGATCCTGTCGTACGCCGTGAAGTACGCGTCGGCGTTCTACGGACCATTCAGAGAGGCAGCGGAATCGGCGCCGGCGTTCGGCGACCGGCGCGCCTATCAGATGGATCCGGCCAACGCGCGCGATGCCTTGCGCGAAGCCGCCATCGACGAGGCCGAAGGCGCCGACATGCTGATGGTGAAACCGGCCGGCCCATATCTCGACGTGCTGCAACGCGTGCGCGCGGCTACCACGCTGCCGCTGGCCGCCTATCAGGTGAGCGGCGAGTACGCGATGCTCAAAGCCGCCGCCGAACGAGGCTGGCTCGACGAGCGTCGCGCGGTTATGGAGAGCCTGCTTGGTATCCGGAGGGCGGGGGCCGACCTCGTAATCACCTACTATGCGCGTGAGGCAGCGCGGTGGCTCCGTGAGGGTGGCGCGTGAGCACTGCCACCGGTGCGGAAACCAGGGCTGGTGCCGCGACCCGATCGGCACAGCTGTTCGAGGCGGCACAGCGCGTCATCCCTGGGGGCGTCAACAGTCCGGTACGAGCCTTTCGTGGAGTGGGTGGAACGCCGCTGTTCATCACCCGCGGAAGCGGCGCGCGCATCACCGATGCGGATGAGCGCGAGTACATCGATTATGTGATGTCGTGGGGTGCGCTGGCGCTGGGGCATGCATACCCCGCCGTGGTACAGGCACTCAGCCGCCAGGCCGCGCTCGGGACTTCGTTTGGCGCTCCGACGGAGGCGGAAACGGTTCTGGCGATGCTGATCAGTAACGCCGTGCCTTCGGTCGAGATGGTGCGGTTTGTTTCGTCAGGCACCGAGGCGGCAATGAGCGCGATACGCCTCGCCCGCGCCGCAACCGGCCGGAACAGGATAATCAAGCTCATAGGATGCTACCACGGGCACGCCGATCCGTTGCTCGTGCACGCCGGCTCGGGGGTCGCGACCCTCGCCCTCCCCGACAGCCCCGGCGTAACGCCCGGCGCCGTCGCCGACACCCTTCTCGCCCCTTACAATGACGCCGTCGCGCTGGAGCGTCTGCTTGCCGAGTACAGGGGAGAAGTAGCGGCGATCATTCTCGAGCCCGTCGCCGGCAACATGGGACTGGTGCTCCCTGCCCCGGGCTACCTGGAGGACGCCCGGCGCCTGGCGAGTGCTCATGGGGCATTGCTGATATTCGATGAGGTGATGACCGGCTTTCGCGTGGCATACGGCGGCGCCCAGGCGCGATTTGGCGTCATACCTGACCTAACGTGCCTGGGCAAGGTAATCGGAGGGGGGCTTCCGGTAGCGGCCTACGGCGGAGGCGCGGAGCTGATGCGGGAGCTGGCGCCGACCGGATCGGTGTATCAGGCGGGCACGCTGTCGGGAAATCCGCTGGCAATGGCGGCCGGCATCACCACGCTGCGTGAGCTTCAGGCACCTGGAACGTTCGAGGGGCTGCACGAGCGCGCCGTTATGCTCGCCGGGATGGTGCACAAGGCCGCCACCGACGCTGGCGTTCCGGTGCAGACGGCCGCGCTCGGCGGCATGTGGGGCTTCTTTCTCGCTGCGCAGCCGGTGACCGACTACGCCAGCGCCAGGACCGCAGACACCGCGCTGTTCGCGCGCCTCTTTCACGCACTGCTGGCCGAAGGGGTGTATATCGCGCCATCGCAGTTCGAGTCGTGCTTCGTCTCCACCGCCCACGACACCGAAGCTCTGAGTACGACTGGCGAGGCCTTCGCACGGGCCTTTCGCCGAATCGCCGCCTGACGCACCCATGTGCGCCGAGCGAACCAGCGGCTCAGACTCTAATACCTCCCCTGCGGAGTCGCTGCCGCCCATAGTGGAGCTCGATGAACAGGAATGCCGCGAGGTCATTGCTCGTCACCGGATGTGCGTGGTCGCCATGGCGGATGCCGACGAGCCATACGCGGTGCCTGTCTACTATGGATTCGATGGAGATTCACTCTACCTGGGCGTCGCTGAAGGACGAAAGACCCGCCTGCTCGACCTCAACCCGCGTGTGCACATCATTATCACCGATCCGGGTGTGGGTGACAGCTGGCGATCCGTGGCTATCGCCGGCAGGGCAACCATGCTCACCGATCCGGAAGATCGTGCCCGTGGAATCGCGGCGCTCATCGCGCATAACCGCCGGCCGGACCGGCCCCAGAGTTCTGTGGCGCAGGCGCAGACGCGGCATCGCACAGGCGGCCGGGTCATACGAATCGACGATCAGGTGATCAGCGGCCGGGCGCGCCGCTAGAAGCGCCAGGCTGCGAATGGCGGTATGGAAGTCCGTACTCGTCAGGTTATTCGCGCAAGAGGCCCCGGCGCAATCCACACCGGGGCCTGCTGCATTCGAGCCGCGCGTCTACTGCTCCGGCGCCGGCACCGGGTCGGGAGTGACAGCGACACCGATATCGGGCACGACGACCGCCATCCTTCCTTCGCGCCACTGCTGCACCTCACGCTCGAACGCGTCTGCGATCACGCTCAGCTCCACCGGCACAACAGCCGGATCGTCCTCCAATCCTTCCACCCGCGCCAGGCTCACTTGCGCCTTGCCGTAGCTGCTGTCGGCGGCGATAGCCGCGCGATAGGCTTCTCGTGCGGCACCCACGTGGCCGCTAAGTTCGAGCGCAATGCCCAGGTTGTTCTGGAAAACGGGTGCACCCGGACGCAGCTGGACCGCGCGAGCCAGCGGACCGAGTGCGTCTTCGTAGCGCTCCTGCTGAATGTAGATGAGCGCCAGGTTATTCATTGCCCACACTTCAGTCGGATCCACGGTGAGCGCTGTCCGATAGGCCTCGATGGCATCTTCGGGCATGCCTAGCGACGTATGCGTCCGGCCCAGCATGCGGTGCACTTCACCCGACGTGGAATCCAGTGCGAGCGCGGCCATCACCCGTTCCTTCGCCTCACCGGCCCGGTCCTCGTCAAGCAGCACGCGGGCGAGATTGAGCAGCGTCTTGACGTGCGTCGAGTCGAGTTCGAGCGAACGCTCGAACGCGCCGCGCGCGCGGTCGAGATCGCCTGCCTTCCATGCGGACAGGCCGAGCATGTAGTGTCCCCACGGATTCTCCGCCTTGCGTTGAACATACGCTTCGAACATGGCGGCAGCCTCCGTGAATTGCCGCTGATTGTACGTGGATTCGGCGGTTTCGTACGAGACGTTCGAATAGTCGACGGGGAGCGTGCCGGTCTCCGTGCCTGACGATTCGCTGACCGATGCCACTGGTGTTACCGGCGTCGTCGTTGCTATTGACGAGCCTGTTTTCTCGTCGCCGCCGCAGGCAGAAGTTGCCGCCAGCGCAATCGCGGCAAGCGGGATCATCGCGAAAAAACGGGAGCTCGTGTGGTGCGTTCTGGTGATG
This sequence comes from uncultured Gemmatimonadaceae bacterium, assembly GCA_964584905.1. GTDB lineage: Bacteria > Gemmatimonadota > Gemmatimonadetes > Gemmatimonadales > Gemmatimonadaceae > JALZIF01. The sequence continues at coordinate 6,332 of CAZPCC010000195.1, forward strand.
CGCATCTGTGCCTCCTCGGGTATGGCGCCGGGCGCCTGGTTGTCTCTGGTGGGCATACCCAAGGCAAGCGCGGGCCCAGACTCCACACCCAGCCCGCCTGACGCGCAACTGCTTGCGGTGCCTCCTCTTACAGGGCATGGCGCGCGGCACCGCGTGCGTCATCGTGTGCTCGAGGACACGCTCCTTCGCTGCCGCACGTGTTCCGATGGACACGTATCGACCATCTGCCGCGCAGAGCGCCATTCCGCACAACCATTTTCCCGATGCGATTGTCGCAGGAATAGACGCAGTTGAAGAAAGGAGTGTTAGTCATGCGATTCCGTTCCGGCCTTCGGGCCCGGCGGCTCGCCGCGACCGCCTGCGCATTCCTGTTGGTCGCGGTGGCGGCGGCGCAATCGGCTCTTGTCGCCGATACCAACTGGGCCGAGTTGTACCGCAGCGATCTCGACACGCTTGCGGCGTTCATCGTGGCGAATCATCCGGGCGCAGTCGATGAACAGAACCCGGAATTCAGTCGCACGCTGGCCGATTCGTACCAAGAGGCGGTCCGCGCCGCGGGCACCGTCACGGGCTACGCGTCGTATGCGGTGGCGCTTGCCAGGTTCGGCAACCGGTTTCAGGATCACCGACTCCGAATCGATGCGACGCGCCCGCTTGGCGACATCCGCCATGCCGGGCTCTATCCAGTGTACCGGCATGGCGGGTTCGTCATAGCTGGCGCGGATGGCAGATACGGGCCGCTTTCCGCTGCCTTGTTAGGCGCGGAAGTGCTGGGCTGCGACTCGTTGGACGTGAGGAAGCTCTTTAC
>CAZPCC010000196.1:0-17334 GCA_964584905.1 uncultured Gemmatimonadaceae bacterium
TCGAACTGATAATTGACCGCCTCAAACGGGCTCATGGAATCGTCGGGAGTGGACATGATCGGGAATCGGGAATCGGGAATCGGGAATCGGGAATCTGAAATCGGGAATCGGGAATCGGGAATCGGGAATCGGGAATCAGAATGGGGGGGTATGTCCTCTGACAGAATAGCAGCATTCGGGACGAAGCGGAGTCGCGGCAGGGGCTCGGAATCCCCCACTCCGATTCCCCATTCCCGATTCCCGATTCCCGAATCGTCAGGCATCCGCTCCGCGTATCTTTCGCCGCCGCTTGCGCACCGCACGTCCATAGCCCGATCTTACTGGGTGACACCCTTGCGCGCGGCTCTTCGACGATTCGCCGTGCGCGGCATTCACCGCGTGCACCGTGACTGTTTCTCGCCGGCTGCTTCTAATCGTGGTTCTGGGAGGGTTTGCGCTGATACTGGCGCTCCCGGCGCTCGTTGGCTTGGGCGTCAACTGGCTCTGGTTCCGCGAGGTGGGTTACCAGGTCGTGTTCGGTACGCGGATAACGACGGGCGTTCTGCTGTTCCTGATCGCCGGCACCGTGGCATTCGCCGCGCTCTATCTCAACCTCCGGTTTGCGCAACGCGGCCTGGTGCCCGATCCGATCGTCGTGCGCCTCACGCCGGTCGCTCCTGCGCTGGACATTACCGATCGTGTGCGGCGAATGGCGCTTCCAATGGCCGCGGGACTCGCGTTTCTCATAGCACTGGGAGCGGCCGGAAACTGGCTGCTCGTACAGCGCGCGATGAATGCCGTTTCGTTCGGCGTCGCCGACCCGATCTTCGGCCGCGACATCGGGTTCTACGTGTTCACGCTGCCGGCCCTGGACATGGGGCTTCGCCTCATATCGACACTACTCGTGCTGTCGCTGCTGCTTGCCGCCCCGCTGTACTGGCTGCGCGGCGACCTGATTCTGCCGCCAAGGCCGGCGCGCGTCGAGCCGTCGGCGGCGATGCACCTCGGCGTGTTGATCGCGCTACTTCTCCTCACGCTCGCCATTCGCATCTGGGCGGTCCGCCTGCCCGGGTTGCTCTATTCCACGGCCGGACCGCTGGTCGGCGTGAGCTACACCGATCTCCATGCCATGAGGCCCGGACTTCACGCGACTGCCATTGTCGCGCTCGTGGGCGCGGTGCTTGTCATCGTCGGCGTGCTTCGCGGCAAGCTCGTGTACTACGTAGCGATCGCCACGGTCGGCTATCTGGCGGTGTCGGCAGTCGCCCTCTGGCTCATTCCGGCCACGGTGCAGCGCCTGGTTGTCGGGCCCAACGAGCTTACCAAGGAGGAGCCCTTCCTCCGGCACCACATCACCGCGACTCGTCAGGCGTGGGGCATGGACAGCGTCACCATCCGCGAACTGGACGGTGACGCCGGACTCACTCTAGCGGACATTCAGTCAAATTCGGCCACTATCGCGAACGTGCGCTTGTGGGACCGCGATCCTCTGCTGCAGACGTTCGGGCAGCTGCAGGAGATCCGCACCTATTACGACTTCGTTTCAGTAGATGATGACCGGTACTGGATCGACGGTGCGTATCGTCAGGTTCTACTCTCTCCGCGCGAGCTCAACCCGCAGTCGCTTCCGACGCGCACGTTCATCAACGAGCACCTGACGTTCACCCACGGAATGGGGCTTACCCTCGGGCCGGTAAACGAGGTGACTGCGGAAGGGCTGCCAGTGCTCTTCATCAAGGATCTGCCGCCACGATCGAGTGTATCGCTCAGCATCACACGGCCGCAGATCTATTTCGGGGAGTTGACCGCCAATTTCGTGCTGGTCAATTCGCGGCAGCGCGAGTTCGACTACCCCTCTGGTGACGAGAACATCTTCACCAGGTATGAGGGGCAGGGCGGCATTCAGGTCAGTAGCCTCTGGCGCCGGGTGCTCCTCGCCTGGCACCTGAGGTCGCTCAAGACGCTGCTGTCCGGCGACATCACCAGCGAGAGCCGTGCGCTGTTCAACCGGAACATCATGACGCGTGCCCGGTTGGCCCTCCCAATGCTTCGCTTCGATCAGGACCCGTACATGATGGTATCGGATTCCGGACATCTCAAATGGATCCTCGATGCCTACACGTCATCGGCGCACTACCCCTACGCCCAGGGACTTCGTGATGGCACCACCTACATGCGGAACAGCGTAAAGGTGGTGATCGATGCCTATCACGGCAGCATCGACGCCTACATCGCCGACGCCGGCGATCCGCTGATCCGCTCGTATTCGGCGATATTTCCAGGCATCTTCCGGCCGCTGGAGAGCATGCCTGACGATATTCGCCGGCACATCCGCTATCCGGAGGACCTCTACCGGGTGCAGACGGAGTTGTATGCCACTTATCACATGGACGACGCGGAGTTGTTCTATCACCGCGAGGACCAGTGGCAGATCCCGGCGGTAGCAAAGGCCGATGGCAACGATCCGTTCATGCGTCACATCATCATGCGACTGCCCGAGGAGCGCGAGGCAGAGTTCATCTTCATGGTTCCATATACGCCACGAGGCAAGGACAACCTCGCAGCATGGATGGTGGCGCGTAACGATGGTGAAGCGATCGGCGAGCTGGTGGTATATCGCTTTCCCAAGCAGAGTCTCGTCTTCGGCCCCCGCCAGATCGTCAACCGCATCAACCAGAACACCGACATCGCGCGGCAGATCTCGCTTTGGGACCAGCGCGGTTCGGAAGTGATTCGCGGTGAGTTGCTCGTGATCCCGATCGAGGAGTCGCTCATCTACGTGCAACCGCTGTATCTGCGGGCCGAGGGCGGACGCATCCCCGAGCTGAAGCGCGTCGTCGTAGCGCATCAGAACCGCGTCGTGATGGAGGAGACGCTCGACCAGGGGCTGGCGCGGCTGTTCGGGGAGGGGGACGTATCCTTGCAGCGACCCGAGCTCGCTGCAGCTGCCGACACCAGCGCAGCGCTCGATGTGTCGGACTCCGGTCCGGTAACGGACGAGGAGACGCGCACACTGTTGAGAGATGCGCGCGACCATTACGAACGGGCTGTAGAGGCTCAGAGGGCGGGCGATTGGACCGCCTATGGCACTGAACTACGGCGCCTTGGCGAATTGCTGCGGCAGGGAGAATCCTCGTCCATGCAGCCGGAGTGATGCGGCGCGCAGCCCTCTTCCTCGCGTCAGCGCTCTTCCTGAGCGCGACCGTACTGCCCGCGCAGTCGCTGCGGGGATCGCGCGCCAGCATCGCACGAATGTATCGTCAGGCCAACGCGCACGAGCTCCACTTCTACGAGACGCCGGCCGGTGTGGAGCGTGCCGCCTCACGCGGCCGCTTCGTGACTCTCGAGCCGAACGACTATTTTACGCTGATCAACGTTGGCTATCCCTACGCTCGTCCTGCCGTCAGCGTGTTCGTCGAACGGTTGGCCAGGCAGTATCATGCGGCATGTGGCGAGCAAATGATCGTCACCAGCGCGGTGCGTCCATCATCGGAGCAGCCACGCAACAGCACCCAACGCTCGGTACATCCAACCGGAATGGCCGTCGATCTTCGCAAGCCGACGAGGAGCCCGTGCCTCAAGTGGCTGCGGAGCACCCTGCTGTCGCTGGAACGGGCTGGCGTGATCGAGGCGACCGAAGAGCGCCATCCTCCGCACTTTCACGTTGCCGTCTTTCCGCGTCCTTACAAGTCCTATGTCGAGCGAATCACCGGCCGACCGCTTCGCCTGCCGGGTGAATCCGCCGACACCTATGTCGTCAGGCGCGGCGATACGCTATGGAAAATCGCCCGCCGCCACGATACCACGGTGCGGGAGCTTCTGCAGATGAACAACCGTTCGAACGAGACCATTCGCCCCGGTGAAAAGCTGAGGCTCCCGGCGGAAGAGGCGGGGAACTAGGACTAGTCGGGAATCGGGAATCGGGACTGAGGGGCGCGCGACGCGGGAGTAGGACTTAATCGCCTCCTTCCGCCGCGTTTCCCATTTCCCGTTTCCCCTTTCCCCCGATTCCCGATTCCCTACTCCCCATTCCCGACTCTCGCCCCCTCACCCCACGTACGTCAACCACTCCCCGGGCGCCTCGCGCTCGCCGCGGACGATGGCGTTGAAGCGTGCCTGAATCTCGCGCGTTACCGGACCGGTCGAGCCCGTGCCTATCGGGATCCTGTCGACGCTGCGGATGGGGGTGACCTCGGTGGCCGTGCCGGTGAAGAAAAGCTCGTCGGCCGTGTACAGCGTCTCGCGAGGCACCGGACGCTCGTGCGGAGTCAGCCCCATTTCGCGCGCGATGGCGATTACGCTGTCTCGAGTGATCCCACGGAGAGAGGTACCGTCGAGCAGGGGTGTGACCAGCGCCCCGTCGACGACCATGAAGAGGTTTTGCCCACTGCCCTCGCTCACCAGTCCACCGGGACCTAACGCGATGGCTTCGGCGTACCCGTTTGCCGCCGCTTCCATCTTGATGAGCTGGGCGTTCACGTAGTGGCCCGCCGCCTTGGCCGCCGCCGGAAAGGTATTCGGCTGCATTCGCTGCCACGAAGAGACGCATACATCCACCCCCTGTGCCAACGCCTCCGGGCCCAGATAGGCTCCCCAGGGCCATGCGCACACGAAGGTCTCGATCGGACAGTCCACCGGCAGCATTCCCGCCGCGCCGTATCCGCGCAGCACCATTGGCCGCACATAACACATCTCCAGCCGGTTGCGCCGCACGACCGCCCGGCACGCCTCGATTATCTCCTCGGGTTGGTAGGGGACCTCGATGCGGTAGATGCGGCACGAGTCGAACAGGCGGTGGATATGCTCGCGCAGGCGGAATATCGCCGGTCCCCTAGCGGTGGGATAACAGCGGATCCCCTCGAAGATCGACGACCCGAACTGGACCGCCAGACTGAGCACGTGCACGCGCGCGTCGTGCCATGGCACGAACTCGCCGTCACGCCAGATGAACTCGGCTTCCTGGATAGGCATGGGCTAGAAGATGGAAAGGGGCTTACATCTAGGAACAGATCTCCGTGTCGAAATGAGAAGTGCGAGCTGCGAAATCGGCTTGCACTTCACTTCGCACTTCGCACTTCGCACTTCGCAGTTCGTACTCACGCCCTCGACCCTCGACCCTCGACCCTCATAAGAGCCCTCTCACCCACCCTCCATCCACCGGTATGGATGTCCCCGTGATGTAGCTCGCTCGCTCGGACGCCAGAAAGGCGACCAACGCCGCGAACTCGCCAGGGGTGCCGAGACGGCCCATCGGGATCTGTCGCTCCCATTCCGCCCGCGCGTCCTCTGCGGACCCCCCCCGGCTGGCTGCGATTCGCTGTGCCAGCTCCTCAACCCGGCGGGTCTGGGTATATCCGGGCAGAACGTTGTTCACCGTCACTCCGTATTGCGCAACCTCGTTCGCCAACGTCCGGGCGAACCCCGTTACCGCCGCACGGATACTGTTCGAGAGTATCAGATTGTCCACCGGCTGTTTGACGGCAATCGATGTCACGTTGATGATGCGCCCCCATTCGCGCTCCTTCATGCCGGGAAGCACCGCGCGAGTGAGTTCCAGCACGCTGTCGAGATTCTGTCGCACCGCGTCATGCCAGGCATCGCGATCGTGCGACTCGAACGGACCGGCCGGCGGTCCGCCGGTGTTGGTAATCAGCACATTCACCGGTCCAAATGCCGCGACTCCCTCGGCAATGATTCTTGCTACATCGTCAGGCTCGGAGAGGTCGCCGGCGACTGCGTGGACACGAGCCCCGGTGCGTGAGGCTACCTCCCCGGCCGCGACCCGGAGCGCGTCTCCGCTCCGCGCGCACATGATCACCGCGGCTCCCTCCGCGGCGAGCTCCATCGCAACGGCGTGTCCCAGGCCGCGGCTCGATGCGGCGACGAGCGCTACGCGCCCGCCCAGCCCTAGCTCCATCTCACTTCTGGTGGAAGTAGCTGTCCGTCTTGTTCAGCCAGTCGGCTCGCGGCGGCGAGAATATGTCCACATCCAGCGTGTCCTCCAGCGCGAGCGCCTTGTGAGGAACGTTCGACGGAATGTGCAGCACTTCGCCCGCGGCGACGTCGATCACCTGTGATTCGTTCTCGCCGATGAAGAACCGCAGCGCACCCTGCACGATCCAGGTCAACTGTTCGTTCTCGTGCGAATGCCGCGGCACGATGCAACCCTTGTCGAGATACACGTGGGCGAGCATCATCCGATCCCCGGTTATCAGCTTGCGGGTCAGCGAATCGGTAACGCGCTCGAGCGGCACGTCGTTCCAGCGGAAGAAGGAGACGGAATCAGCCATGGTTCTGAGGGAGCGGAAGCAGGTTCGGCAGTCGCCTTGCCGTTAGGTCGGTCCGCAAACGGACGAGGAACGTTGCAGCGTACGCTGAGTGTGGGCAAGGGGTTGGCCGCTGCCGAGCAGGTCTCCCGCCGCCGCAGCATCGATGACAGAATCCAATGGGGCCCGGTTTCCGTAGTGAGTGGCGGCGGCTGGGAAGAGCTGCTCATTTACCTCAGCGAGGTCTCATGAAATCCATCCTTTGCGTGCTGTCTGCGGCGCTTGCGCTCACCGCATGTGGCGGCGATTCCGATCCGGCCGTTTCCAATGAACCGCTGGTGTTGCAGGAAGGGGATGTCCGCATCACGTCCCGCGACAATGCCGTCGACCTCGTGCTGCAGGGAGACCAGGTCATCGTGGGACTTTCCGATTCGGTGCTGAATGTCGTGGCGATGAAAACGGACACCAGCGACCTCGAGTCGGACAACGGTTTCGGGGCTAGTGTTGAACGATTCGTCAAGGCCAAGGTGCAGGGCGCGCTCAACACGCGAATGTCCTATCCGGTGGCCCACCTGCGGGGCGTGAAGTACGAGGATGGCCTGATCGAGTTCGACTACAAGGGTGACGAGAAATTCGGCATGCTCGAAGACGCCGATATCGACGGCAAGCCGCTCCTCGGCTCGTTCTCCGAGGCCGATTCCAGGCGATTTGTCGACGCAGTGCAGGCACGAATCGAGTAGTAGCGGGCTGGATTCCGGCTTTCGTCAAAGTGACTCATACAGAATCTCGTTTCCCCTTTCCCATTTCCCGTTTCTCGCCGTTCTCGTCGCGCCGCTCGTAGGCGAATGAAGTGGGCGGTGTTCGGATTCTGAAAGACTGCGCCTCGCCCCGCTAGAATCCCCGCGTACCCCCCTGCGCGCGCTTAGTTTTGCACAACCGCGCCGCAGGCGGGGTATTGTCGTCTGGCCTCGAATAACGGAGAATTTCATGTCATTGCAGCACCGTTTCTTCTGTGCTGCCGCGCTGCCGTTTCTGGCAGCCGGCGTCAGCGCACAGACCTCGCCGTTCGGATCGGGCATTCCTGCCGCACAAGCCGGCTTTGGAGGCGCCGTCGCGATCGTCGGGAACGACGTGCTCGTCGGCGAGGCTCAAAACAGCATGCGTTCGGGGTTGGTCTACGTTTACCGCCGCGGGCAGAACGGCTGGGCCGAGCGCGCGACGATCGCCGCGTCCGACAAGTTCGATGCCGATGGTTTCGGTGCCTCACTAGCCTCCAATGGTTCCCTGCTGATCGTCGGCGCCACGGCGCAGAATTCCGGCCTCGGCACCGCCTACATCTTTACGCGCAGTGCGCAGAGCGGCGCCTGGACGGAGACGGCGAAGCTCACGGGGTCGGACGTAGCCGAGGGCGATGCTTTCGGAACAGCCGTCGCGATCACCGCCGACATGGCATTCGTCTCGGCACCGGGTCAAACGGAACGAGCGGGCGCCGTCTACGCTTTTCGGCGTCAGGGGGCCAACTGGACCCAGGTCGGCAAGCTCACCGGATCAGCCACCGGGCAATCGCTGTTCGGCCTCTCGCTGGCCGCGAGTGGCGATCGGCTGTTTGTAGGCATGCCCGGGTTCAACGAAGGCGCCGGCCAAGTGCTGGTCTTCGGGCCAGCTGACGGGCAGTGGGCCGAGGCGGCCAAGTTATCGGCGACGGGAGCCACGAGAAACGATCGATTTGGCATGAGCCTCGCCCTTCGTGACGACGAGCTGCTTATCGGAAGTACCGGTTCCAATGCTTCCGGCGCTGTCTTCGTCTTTCGCAGTGAGACAGGCGGTGAGTGGCGGGAGTCGGGGCGCCTGGCTGCGTTTGACGGCAGCCGAACGGACGCGTTTGGAGCATCCGTAGCACTGACGACCGATGGGGCCTGGATAGGAGCTCCGCGCGCCCGTGGAATGCGGGGGGCGCTTTACAATTTCGAGCGCGCATCCGCCGACAGTACCATCAGGTCGGCGCACGGGTTCGTCTCCGATGTGGCGGACGCGCCGCAGGATCAGCTGGGTTCGGCTATTGCAGCAACCCCGACGCTCGTCGCTGCGGCGGTGTCGGGAGATGACTATCAATCCGGCACAGTCGTGCTGTTCGAGAAGGGTCGTAGCGGCGCCTGGACCCAGACGTCGGTGCTCAAGAGCGCTGCGGAGCGCATCGCGTCGATCACCGGCAAGGAAGTCAGGTGCACGGCCGACAGCTCGGCCGCGAGTTTCAGCTGCGGCAACGTCGATTTGCTCTCTTTCATGTCGGTCGGTGACATCGGCGGCGGACGCGGAATGCGGCTCAATGACGTCTGGGGCTGGACCGATCCCGAGACCGATCGCGAATACGCTCTGGTCGGGCGGATGGATGGCACTTCCTTCGTCGACATAACGAACCCGCAGAATCCCAGGTACCTGGGCGAGCTGCCAAAGCCGGATTCGGCGAATGCCAACGTGTGGCGTGACATCAAGGTCTACAAGAATCACGCGTACGTCGTAGCCGACGGCTCCGGCCCGCACGGCATGCAGGTGTTCGACCTGACGAGATTGCGCGATGTGAAGAACGCGCCGCAGAAGTTCACCATGGATGCGCACTACCGGAACATCAACAGCGCGCACAACATCGTGATCAACGAGGAGAGCGGCTTCGCCTATTCGGTGGGGAGCAGCTCCGGTGGCGAAACGTGTGGTGGCGGGCTGCACATGATCGACATCCGTGAGCCCAAGTCGCCCAAGTTCGCCGGCTGCTTCTCGGACGCTCAGACCGGCCGGTCGAGCACGGGCTACAGCCATGATGCGCAATGCGTCATGTATGCCGGACCCGACAGCACCTACAGAGGCCGTGAGATCTGCCTTGGCGCGAACGAGACGGCGCTGAGCATTGCGGACGTGACGGACAAGGCGAACCCCAAGGCGCTCTCGCGGGCGAGCTATCCTAACGTGGGTTATTCGCACCAGGGATGGCTGACGCCCGACCACCAGTACTACTACATGAACGACGAGCTGGACGAGCTCGCCAAATCGGTGCAGCGCACACGCACGCTGATCTGGGACGTGCGCGATCTCGATGATCCGCAGCTGGTAAAGGAGTTCCTGGGCAACACCGCAGCGACCGACCACAACCTGTACATCAAGGACAACCTGATGTACCAGTCACACTACCAGGCGGGGCTGCGCATCGTCGACATCAGCGATCCGACCAATCCGGTCGAGATCGGTTTCTTCGATACGGTGCCGTATGGAACGAACACGCCCGGTTTCGGCGGGTCGTGGAGCAACTATCCGTACTTCAAGAGCGGCTCGATTATCGTGACGAGCGGCAACGAAGGACTGTTCATTCTGAAGAAGCGCGAAGGCGAGCCGATTTCTTGAGGGATGCGGGACGCGGGACGCGGGGCCGCGGGACGCCGTCTTCGGATCGACTTTGCCCGTTTCCCATTTCCCGTTTCCCAATGGGACGTTCTCCATGTTTGCGAGATTTCACTTAAAGACACGCTTTGCCGCGTCAGGCGCCGTGCTGCTTCTTGCGGCGTGCGCGTCTTCGGCTTCGCCACCACTCGATCCGGTACGAACCGTTGACGCCAGCCCGGGCTCGAGTGCCGCAGCGGGTGCGCTGTTGTACGTATGCAATCAGAACGATGCCAGCGTCAGCGTCATCGACATGTCGACGAACCGAGTGGTTCGGACGATCGACCTGACGACGCTGGGATTTTCGGCCAACGCCAAGCCGCACCACATCGCCGTCGAGCCGGATGCATCGGCGTGGTATGTTACGCTCATCGGCGACGGACAGATCGTCAAGCTCGACCGCAACGACCGCGTTATTGGTCAGGCAGCGTTCGAGACGCCGGGGATGCTGGCGCTTCACCCAACGCAGGATCTGCTATTCGTCGGCCGTTCGATGACGGCGGTGAATCCGCCGCCGCGAATTGGTGTCGTACGCCGGTCGAGCATGTCGATCGAGGAAGTGGACGTGTTCTTCCCGCGGCCACACGCAATGGTGCTGTCCCCGAAAACCGGAACTGTGTACACGGCCAGCCTGGGGGTGAATCAGATGGCCGCGGTGAACGTCCAGGCAGAGGAGGTGAAGCTCACTTCGGTTGAGGGCCCTCCGCACGCGCTCATGCAATTCGCGATATCGCCTGATGGCAGCATGCTGGTCGCGTCGGGCGAGCTGAGTCACCAGGTTCTCTTCTTCGACATCTCGGAACCGATGCAGCCCAGGTTCGTAGCGTCGGTGGTGGTTGGCGCCCAACCGTTCGACCCGATCTACACGCCTGACGGCAAGTGGATCTACCTGGGCAACAAGGCAGCAAACACGGTAACGATCATTGACGCCGAGTCGCGCAGGGTGGAAAAGGTGCTGCACGGCGAAGGCATTGCGCAGCCGCACGGGACGGCGGCTTCGCCGGATGGGCGCTTCGTGTACGTATCGAACAACAATCTTGGCGGCAGCGCGCATGCCATGCACCGTGACACATCGGCGGCGGCGCCGGCAATGCCGGCGACGGCCGGCGGCACCGGCACCATCGTCGCCATCGACACCCGCACGCAGGAGATCGCGGCTGTAATTCCGGTAGGGCGTAACGCGGCAGGCATTGCCGTGGCTACACCACGGCAGTGACAGCAGCGGGAGGGCGCCACTTCTGGCGCCTTACGCTACTCAGCGGTTCAATTCTCCTGCTGGCCGGCTGTGCATCCGCAGGGCCGGCTGCCGCGGTGGGTACGCCGGCGCGGGCAATTGGTGGCGGGGAATTCGTCAGGCAGGTAGCGCCTTTCCCCGTGCGTGACGCCGGCGGGGTGGCGTACGACCACCCGTTTCTCGGCGGATTCGATGTGCCTCGTCCGCAGTTCGTCGACATCGACGGGGACGGAGATTTCGATCTCTTCGTTCAGGAGCGCTCGAACGAGCTGATGTTCTTCGAGAACATCGGGACCGCGCAATCTCCGCGCTTTGTCTGGCGCACGGACAAGTACCAGGATCTCGACATTGGGGAGTGGAGCCGGCTCGCCGATCTGGACGCGGATGGGGATTTCGACCTGCTCGCCGAGCAGCCGTACAGCTACATACGTTATTTCCGGAACACGGGGAGCGCTACCGATCCGCGCTTTGTGGCCGCGGTGGATTCAGTTCGCGATGCAGAAGGAATGGCGATTTTCGCCGACCGCCAGAACATCCCTAACGTCGCCGACATCGACTGCGATGGGCTTCCGGATCTCTTTCTCGGCCGAGTCGATGGCACCATAACGCGATACGAGCTCGTCGATGGTACGGCCGAGTCGCCGCGCTTCCGTTTCCTGAACGACCGGTTCGAGGGGATCGAGATCATCGGGCAGATCGGCTCGATGCACGGCGCCAACGCGATGTACTTCGCCGACATCGACGACGACGGCGACTCCGATTTCTTCTGGGGAGACTTCTTCGAGCCCGGAGTCTTGTTCATCCGCAACGTGGGCTCCTGCCCGGCCCCGAACCTCCGCGGCGATCCGCAGGCGCTGGTGCCGAGCGGCGACACATTGAGCACGAGCGGCTACAACGTCCCGGTGCTCGCCGACATCGATGGCGACGGAGACCTGGACCTGTTCGTCGGGGTGCTCGGCGGCGCGTTCAACCCGCAGCGCACAGCGGCCGACAACTTCCTGTTCTACGAGCGCCTGGCGAACGGCGAGCTGGCGCTACGGTCGCGGCGGTATCTCTCGGCAATCGACATCGGCAACGAGAGCGCGCCGGCGCTGGCGGACATCGATGGGGATGGGGATCTCGATCTCATCGTCGGAAACAAGATCGATCCGGCAACGCTGGATCGCGGGCGGCTCTACCTGTTCCGCAACACCGGCACGCCCGCCGTTCCGGAATTTCGCCTGGCGGACACGCTCGATGTGGCGAGCGCCTATCACCTTGCACCGGCGTTCGCCGATCTGGATGCCGACGGAGATCTCGACCTGCTGCTTGGCAGCTGGAACGATGGCGTGATGGTGCTTCTGAACGAGGGCAGCCGCGCGGAGCCTCGGTTCGTGCGCGACACGGCGCTCACAGTGCGCATCCCGCGCGGAAGCCAGACCACGCCGGCGATCGGCGACCTCGATGGAGACGGGGATCTCGATCTGCTGGTGGGCGAAGCGGCGGGCAACCTCAACTTCTTCCGCAACGAGGGAACTCGTCAGGCCCCGAGCTTCGTGTTGGTGACGGAGGAGTTCGAAGGGATCAACGTTGGACGCCGGAGCGCGCCGGCGCTGCACGACATCGACGGCGATGGAGACCTGGACCTGATCATCGGGCGTGAGGCAGGGGGCGGGGTGCTGTACCGGAACACCGGGAGCCGGGCCGCACCTCGGTTCGAGCTCGATTCGTCATTCACTCTGCCCCTCCACCATCTGGGAACGCCGGCGTTCGGAGATCTCGACGGCGACGGATCGGCCGAGATAGTTGCGGGCGGGCTGAGTGGGGGGTTGATCTACCTGCGGCCATAGCCTGGCGCAGCCCTAGCGATGCCTGCGAGTGTTGCGGGAAGTGGAGTGCGCAAACTGCGCTGCCACCCGTTCCTTGACTGCCAGTCCGACCTGCTCTTAATCTTGTGTTCCTGTCCCAGCTGGCTCCGCATCCCATCGCCCGTGTAAGCATGCCTAGCAGGGCCGACGACATCGCCGAGCCCACGCAACCGATTACTCGGCTGCTCGGTGAGTTGAGCCAAGGCAATCGCGAGGCGCTGGACGCCCTGGTGCCACTGGTGTACGACGAGCTGACAGCACTCGCCCGGAGACATCGCCTGCGCTGGGGCGGCGACTATACGCTCGGCACCACCGCGCTCGTGCATGAGGCGTACCTCAAGCTCGTACACCGGGATCGCGTCGTAGCGGAGGACCGCGCGCACTTTTTCGCGCTCGCGTCGCGCGCCATGCGCCACATACTTTGTAACTACGCGCGGGACCGGCGCGCGGCGAAGCGGGGCGGTGGCGCGGAGGTCATCGACCTGGGTCAGGCGGCGGAAGTACCTGTCGACGCCACGACGATGCCTGACGAGCAGGCCGACCGGCTGCTGGCGCTGCACGCGGCCCTTTCCAAGCTGGAGGAAACCCATCCGCGCCGCAGCCGGGTCGTGGAGTGCCGTTTCTTCGGCGGGCTGTCGGTCGAGGACACGGCGGCCGCGCTCAATGTCTCGGCTCGGACGGTGAAGCGCGATTGGGCCGCGGCGCAGGACTGGCTCCGTCGGGAGATCGATGGTGCGCCCGGGTCGACGCACGTTACCGGCGAAACACTGGACGGGCTGGCCGCTGACGTGCTGCCTTCTCTGCTGCCGGCGCTGGAGCGGGCGATTCCGGAGGAGCTCCAGCCGGGAGAGCCGGTTGCGCATTACGAGATCGTAGGATCGCTCGGGCGGGGTGGAATGGGCGTGGTGTACAGGGCACACGACACACGACTCGACCGCGACGTTGCCCTCAAGTTCCTGCCGGCGCGACTTGCCGACGATGCCACCGCACGGGATCGACTGATGTACGAAGCGCGAGCCGTTTCGGCGCTCGATCACCCGAACATCTGCACGGTCTACGACATCGGCACGCTCGACGACGGGCGGACGTTTCTCGCCCTCGCCTGCTACGATGGTGTGACGCTCCGGGAGAAAATTGCTGGCGGGCCGCTGTCGCTCGAGGATGTCGTCGACATCACCCAGCAGGTCGCGGCGGCCCTCGCCGCCGCGCATCGACGCGGCATCGTGCACCGTGATATCAACCCGTCGAACATCATGATCACCACCGACGGGACTGTGAAGATCCTCGACTTCGGAATCGCGACGGTGCGCGATCGCGCGGGAACGATCCCGGTGGGTACCGTCGGCACCATCGCGTACATGAGCCCGGAGCATACCCGCGGCGAGGCGCTGGACGGCCGCGCGGACCTGTGGTCGCTAGGCGTGGTGATTCACGAGATGCTGACCGGTCGTCGGCCATTCGCGGCCGACGACGATGCGAGCCTCATCAATGCGATCCGCTCGCGGCCGCTGCCGCCGCTCGCCGAGGAGCGCGACGGCGTGCCGCCGCTGCTGTTGCGCCTTGTCGAAACGTGCCTGCAGAAGGAGCGGAACGCCCGCTACCGTGAGCCTGACGAGCTGCTGGCGGATTTGCGCGCGATCGAGGTTCCGGCCGGTGATCGTGGCGCACCCGCTCGCCGTGTAGCCATTCTGCCGCTGACGAGCGCCAGAGACGCGCCCGACGACGGCTACCTCGCCGACAGTATCACGGACGAGCTGGTCGCGCGACTGTCGCGGCTCGGCGGGCTGCACGTGATCGCGCGAGCCTCGACGGTATCGGTGCTGGAGAAAAGCAGCGACCCGACGGAGATCGGTGCTTCTCTCGGCGTCCAGCAGCTGGTGCGTGGCACCGTCGCGCGCGCGGGGGGTGACGTGCACGTGACGCTGGAGCTGGTGGACGTCGCAGGAGCGCACGCCGTATGGACGGTGGATCAAATGGTCCCACTCGCTAGGCTGGAGGGCGCGCTGCGCACGCTGGCCTGGCAGGTTGCAGGCGAGTTGGCCGTGCAGGTGCACGGCGAGGAGCGGAGGCAGCTCGCCAGGCAGAGCACGGACAGCCCGGCGGCCTATGCGCTCTACCTCAAGGGCCGGTACTTCTGGAGCAAGCGCGATCGTGCCTCGATGCAGCAGGCGCGCGCCTGCTTCGAGCAGGCGCTCGACGCGGACCCGGTATTCGCACAGGCGTGGGCCGGGCTGGCGGACACGTTCTGTGTGCTCGGCGGTTACGTGCTGCTGCAGCCCGAGGACGCGTACCCGCGCGCACGGGCGGCGGCGGAACAGGCGCTCGTGCTGGACGACGAGCTGCCGGAGGCTCACGCGTCGCTGGCCACTATCCTTGCGGACTACTACTGGGACTGGCCGGAAGCGGCCCGGCACTACCGTCGCGCGATTGCGTTGAATCCCAGCTATGCCACCGCACGGCTGTGGTACGCGGGATTCCTGCGGGACCTCGGGCAATTCGACGCGGCGCTGGAACAAGTGCGCACCGCGCGCGAACTGGACCCGCTCCCCGTTTCTATAAGGGCGGCGGAGGGTATCACGCTCTACCTCGCGCGCCGCCCAGCGGAGGCCGTCGCCGTGTTCCGTAGGCTTCTCGAGGTCTCGCCGTCGTTCGCGTATGTCCATTTCCTGATGACGCTGCCGCTGGTCCAGCAGGGGGCCTACCAGCAAGCGCTCCGCTCGCTGGAGCAGGCGAAGCAGTGGACCGCGGCGCAGGCCGACATCATGAGTCTTTCGGGCTATATACACGCGCTGATGGGCCACTCCGAGCCGGCGCGCGCGATGCTCGCGTCTCTCGACGATCCGACCCTTCAGCAGCACGCCACTCCCTTCCACCGTGCCGTCATCCACGTCGCGCTGGACGACCATGAGCGGGCCCTCGGATTGCTCGAACGCGCCTGCGCGGAGCGGGTCAAGCAGGTCCGACTCCTCCGAACCGAACCCATGCTCGACCCGCTCCGCGATAGCCCGCGCTTTCAGGCGCTGCTACGCCTGGTGGGACTCGCCGACGAGGACGTAGCGCAAGCGCTCGCGACGTGAGTCGTACGGTCGGACCAGCCCGTCCGGTTAGCGATACTCGAGCCCCGCACCGTCCGCCCACTGCGTGAAGCTGGGATTGAACCCGCGAAGGCGGCGCAGCAACTCCGAAGTCGGGATTGCGCGGGTGTCCTCGTCGAGACCATGCGCCGCGAGCTGATTGAACCAGGTGCCACGCGGCCGCTGCCGCACAATGACCGCGTCGCGCAGGTTGAAGTGCGACTGAAACCAGCCGTAACCCGCTGGGCCGAGGCCTCGAACGCCGAGGGTGCTGAAATCGTCCAGGCTGCGCGACGCAGGCTCGACAAAGCCGAGAACAGCTTCCGACAAGGCGTCCCACACGGTAATTGACGCCGGCTGCGCCACGTCGAGGTAGCTGTACGCAGCGTAAGTAGCCAGCAGTTCCTCGAGCCAGCGAGCCGTGTTGTCGTTTCGGTAGCCGAGCTCCGCGGCGTACACGTGGCCCACCTCATGGAACCCGATGAGGTCGAGCACCTGGCGCACGGCGTCGTCGTATGAAACGCCGAGCGCGTCGAGCTCGGCGGCCGCGGCCGGCGGCAAGCTCGGGCGCGCTGCAGTGTAGATCTGAGTCACTACCGCAAGTTCCGGCACGGCCGGAAGAACCACGAGCCGGTAGGCGTCGGTGACGAACGGCACGCCATACGGCCCGGGCGAAATCGCCGCCCAGTGCTCGGGGGTCAGCACCGCCAGGTCGAATGGAGGTGCAATCTTCAGGCGGCTTTGGAAGAACACGTCGGCCTCGCGCAACCACGCCTGCAACATCTCCGCCCGCTCACGATGGCCAGGGCTGAAGTAGGTGGGGACTGGGCCCGGCAGTAGTTCGAGCCCCAGGCCCTCCACGATGGTCAGCGAGAGGTTCACCTGCGGATGCAATGTCGTGGATTCCGGTGCTGTTACCTCATCGTGGCCGCAGGCCACTGACAGGCCCAGCAGTGCCAGTAACGACCAGCGGTGGAGGGACCGCGCCTGCGGTGCATTACGCCAAGGGTGCGAGTCATACATGGATACCTTCCTGCGAAGGTGGAGGTGTGGGGTTCGAGGCGATGTGCTCAGTTGATCTCGCCTGCCCACAGTCGCTACACGGATCGCTGGAAGGGCGGGCCATCCGGGCCTACTCCGCCCTGAGCGCCAGCGCCGGATCCACCGCCGTTGATCGCCTGGCGGGCATCACACTCGCGATCACCGCCGCGACCGCCAGCGCCACAGCGGCCCCTCCACACACGGGCGGATCCCGCGGCGAGATCTCGTACAGCAGGTCCGCGAGCCAAGGTGGCGCGAGCTCCGCCGCTCCCGCGCCAGCGACGAGACCGGCGAGGCGGGTCTGCTACGGGGTGGGCTTGATCCCGAATTGCACCCAGAGCACGAGTTCGGTGAACGCCGATCCGATCTCGCTCGGTGTGAACACGCAGTGCCCGTACTGATCCACCTGCCGTTGCACGAGCAGGTTCGAAGTACCCGTGGCGGTGACCGCCGCGAGATACGAG
>CAZPCC010000197.1:0-2832 GCA_964584905.1 uncultured Gemmatimonadaceae bacterium
GGCCGAGCCGGCGTCACAGGCACGACCCAGGAGGGGAGCTCGGAGCCGGAGCCCCATGCGGAGCGCCCGTCGCCCTCGCCCACCTTCATCACAAGCCGCCACACGCAGCGGCTGTCAGCAGAGCGCCCGGAGCCGCGCGCGGCCATCGGCAGATCCTGTGGTTGCAACTCATCCCAGCGCTCTACGTTCACCGCGGTGCATGCACACATGCCGATGCCGAGCACGGCGAGGACGCGGGTTCCCAGCCGCGAGCATGCGGCACAGTTCGCGGGCGAGGGCGACGCGACGCCTTTCATCGAGTGGCGCAGCGAGCCCAAAGCGAACACGAGCCGCAGCACTCGCGACGCGTCACCTCAGGCTAGCCATCGCGCGCGCCGTGCGTGTGGTTCATGATACGATGGCGCTTCGCAGGGGAGGATGGCGGATGAAGTCGATGCAGCAGCGTCTCTGGTCCCACTTGGGCTTGTGTGTATGGCTCGCCCTCTTGGTCGCGGCGTGCGGTGATGACCCGACCCCCCCCCCAACCCCGAACCGGTGAAGGTCAGCAAGCTCTGGAGGGCGAAGCGGTGTGCGGCGACGGGTTTGGCACGATGCCGGGGGTGCGCTGGCTCTACAACTTCGCCGACATCAAGCGGCGTTCGTCGCTCGACCTCCGGATCGACAATCCATACGCGACGCCGATCACCGTCAATCTGACCGTCGCGTCGCACGGGCTCGATCAGCGCGTCGTCAAGCGCGCCCTCGGCTCGATCCAGGTCGCTGCCGGTGGAAACAGCACGTTCGCGGTCAATCTCACGCTGCTTCCCATCCAGGGCGTGAGCTACAGCAGCCTCGGAACCGTCGAGCTCGCCGTCGACCGTGGGACGGACACCATCCAGGTCATCAACAACCGCGGCACGGCCACGACGCTGACCAGCGATCTCTGGCAGATCTACCAGGGCGTCTGTGGCGGCGGCTGCAGCCAGTTCGGGCCGGTGACGTGGCCGGCGCTGGAGAGCGAGGCCGACGCGTACTTCACCAGCCAGAACAAAATGGCAAACTTCCTCCATTTCGAAGAGTGGGGCAATCTGGCCGGAGTGAACGAGGACCCGTGACGAAGCGCGTCGCGCTCCTCGGAGCCGTCATGCTCAGCGCCGCGATCGTGCTTTCTGCCCTGAGCTGCGAGGACGAGTCAACCGAGGCGACGTCGAGCGCCATCGGCGGCGCGCCGCCGGATGGCGGAACCACGTCAACTGCACCAAGCGGCGGTGCAGGCGGCGCGCTGATTATAGAGGCCGACTGCCAAGAGGGCTGGTGCCGCATTCCGGCAGGTACGTTCGTGATCGGCTCGCCAGTTGACGAGTGCGGTCATCCGCCATTCTCCGAGACCCAGGCAAGCGTGACCCTCACACGCTCCTTCCTCATCGGCCAGCACGAGGTGACGCAGGCCGAGTGGGAAGCGCACGGTCTGGTCAATCCGAGCTACGAGATTACGAACAACCCAGACGACAAGGGTAACTGCATGGCGCCCGATTGCCCGGTTGGCAACGTCAATTGGTTCGAAGCTGTTGCATTCAGCAACTTGCTTTCCGCCGCGGAGGGTCTTCCCGCTTGCTACGAACTGTCCGGGTGCGGCGGAAACGTTGGTGAGGGCATGGAGTGTACCGACCTCGCGTTGACCGCACCCACCGTTTATGACTGCGCTGGATATCGCCTGCCCACCGAAGCCGAGTGGGAATACGCCGCACGTGCAGGTTCGAGCACGCCGATCTACTCGGGGGCGTTGCAGCAGCCGTGCGAGCTGTCGCTGTGTTATCCAGACGCGAACCTGGACGCCATCGCGTGGTTCTGCGGCAACTCTGGCGCACAGAGCCAACCGGTGGGCCAGCGGGAGCCGAACGGCTGGGGCCTCTACGACGTGCACGGCAACATTCTCGAATGGACTCACAGCGTGTTCACGTCCGCAGGTTATGGCGACGGCCCACTCGTCGATTTCGGCGGCGACCCCGGGCCCGTGACACCCACAACCGCCCGGAGCATGCGAGGGTGCCCTTACATTGGGTGGAACTCTCTCTGCCGGGCGGCGAAGCGCTTCAGTACGCCGATAGGAGGTAACGGTGCGTCACGCGGCTTCCGGCTCGCGCGAACCGCCGGAGACTGATGCCGGACATGCCCGCTCGCGCTGTCTTGTCTGGCCCGATGATTGTCCGCTACGTTCGAGGTGTACCCACTCGAAGCGCGGCAGGTGGATGAGCGCTCACGCCGGGAAAAGACGCTGCAGCGCTCACCGCGGCGTCAACGCGATCGGGCCTGGAAGGAGCGCTACCGGGCCACCAGGCGGAGGGTCGAAGGCAAGTTGGCGCACATGATGCGACGCCGCCACGGAGGACGGCGAGCACGCATCCATGGTGCCGCTCGCGTTGGCGCTGACGTCGCGCTGCTTGCCGCTGCTTCACACCTGCAGCGGCTGGCCCGATCGCGCATCGACAGATGATCTAGGCAGGCGCGGCCGAGCTACATCGCGCCCAGCACTGCGCACCCCGCGGGCGACGTCGCGCGTTGGCGCGGATCGGGCAACCGCCGACAGCAATCGCCGCCCGTTTGGGACCAGCTTTCTAGGGATCTCGCAGCAGTGGCTGCAGCTCGCCGAGCATCTTCAGGCTGACGTAGTTGCGGATGTTGTAGCCGCAACGGAGCCCGCGGGCGTCGAGGATGCCGGCGCCGAGGTGGTAGCTCGACGGGTGGACGCCGTCGGAGCTGAGGCCGCGGTTGACGGCCGCGTCCATGGCGTGGCGCAGATCGATGAGGGGCAGGTGGCGGCGGCAGGCGATGTCGACGAGGCGCGCGTTGAGG
>CAZPCC010000198.1:0-3255 GCA_964584905.1 uncultured Gemmatimonadaceae bacterium
ACGCACCGCGAGAGGAGCGACTTCTACGCCGCACTCACGGCACGCATTGCGCGCGTGCCGGGTGTCCAGCTCGTCGGGTTGATCGATGAACTGCCGCTCGGTCGCAATCGGAGCTGGCCGTACACGGTCGTCGGCGAACCTGACCGGGAGGAAGCGGACCGGAACGTCTTCCCGCACGTAATCGATCCGGGTTACCTCGTCACGTTGCGCGTACCGTTCGTCGCCGGGCGCAACTTCACCGATCGCGATACGGGTGAGTCACCCGCTGTCGTTCTGATCAATGAGACCGCAGCACGCCGCATCTTCGCGGGCGGCGATGCGCTCGGGCGTAAACTGCACTTCTGGGGACCGCTGGACTGGGAAGTCATCGGCATCGTGAAGGATGTTCGCCACCTGTCGCCCGAGATGGACGCGGGCCTCGAAGTGTACTTCCCGATCGCGCAGATGACGGACTTCGGACCCGTCGACCTCGCCGTGCGATCATCCCTGTCCACACGTAACCTCGTCGATGCCGTGGCGGCCGCACTGCGCGAGGTCGATGCG
This sequence comes from uncultured Gemmatimonadaceae bacterium, assembly GCA_964584905.1. Taxonomy (GTDB): domain Bacteria; phylum Gemmatimonadota; class Gemmatimonadetes; order Gemmatimonadales; family Gemmatimonadaceae; genus JALZIF01. Next base: position 544 of record CAZPCC010000198.1, read on the forward strand.
ACAATGCCCGTCCACGAGTTCCGCACGATGCGCGCGACCGTGGATCGCGCCACCTCCGCGCGACGATTCGCGCTACAGGTGCTCGGCGCCTACGGCTTCGCCGCGCTCTTCCTCGCAGCCCTCGGGCTCTACGGCGTGCTCGCATACTCCGTAGCCGAACGACGCACCGAGATCAGCGTGCGCATGGCGCTCGGTGCATCGTCGAACGGGATCGTACGCGACATTCTCGGACGTACACTCCGGCTCACGTGTGTCGGCGTTGCGATCGGTGCAGTCTTCGCGCTCGCGACGACACGATTGCTCGGGTCACTTCTCTTCGGCGTGAGGCCTGCCGATCCGATCACCTTCGCAACGATGATCGTGGTGCTGCTCGTGGTCGCGGCAATCGCGGGGGCGCTCCCCGCGGCGCGAGCAGTGCGGGTCAGCGTGCTGGAGGCGATCCGGTCCGAGTGAACCCGCGGCGCGTGTGGTTCGCCACATTGACTCGTAATTCGGCGGTGCAGCTATCGTAAGTCTACGTCCCTCGTCGCCAACTTCTATCGTTAGGACGGCCATCAAGCTGCAGCGGTGGCCGTCCACTCGGATCGCGCAGGGACCTCCACCACCGCCCGTTCCGTGAGTCGCCGCGCTGCGTCAGGATCGTGCGACGGCAGGTAGACTGTCGGGCGCTCGGCGGCGAAGGCGCGAATGGCTCGGAGGGTTTCGGTCGCTGCCGTCTCACCTCCGCCCACGGATGATACGCCGTCCGCGACGCCGTCGATGAGATTCCTCTCGTTGTATGAGGTATCGCCGGCGAGGAACAGCGTGCGGGGACCCTCATCGATCAGGACGGATAGATGTCCCGCGGTGTGGCCCGGTGTGGGCACGATCCGAACGTCTCCCGCCCCGGTGAGGGGGATCCCCTGGACGTCCATACTCCCGGGCGCGGGCGCGCCCTCGAGATGGAGCTCGGTCGGCCGGAACCACTCGGGCCAGCGATGAGGCAGGTAACCGCGCAGCTTGCCAGCAAGGCCACGGGCTGCGGCGTACTCCGTCCGTGAGACCAGAATCTCGGCCTTCGGGAAGTGATGAAGTCCACCCGCATGATCGGTGTGCAGGTGGGTGAGCACCACCCAGCGGACATCCCCTGGCGACAGACCAAGCGCCCGCATGCGAGGACCGACCTCCTCGTGCTCCTGTACGTCCTCCCGCACCGCCATTCGGTAGTACGGATGCCACCGGGGAAAGTACCCGGGGCGCAAGGCAGCGGCCGTCTCCCCGGTGTCGACCATGATCAGCCCCTCCGGATGCTCGATCACCCAGACGTAGATCGGCAGCGGCTCTGTCCACTCACTGTCGAGAAGCGTCCGGGCGAAACGGGCGATTCCGTTTCCCTTGCCTGTACGCTGCCGCTCGTGGACCCGGACTGTTCCAGTCTGGATTGCGTGGACAATCACTGTTCCTCCTCTGTGGGGTTCCTTGTGTCAGGCTAGACCGCGGAGCATCACATCCACGGTTCCCTCCGCAAGGGATTCGTCCAGCGGGCCACCCGTGATCAGCAGCCGGTAGAAGAGCGGACCGCCGAGAAAATCCAGCGCCAGCTCCCGGTCTATGTCCGAACGGAGCTCCCCTCGCTTCACCCCGCGCTCCACGACTTCCCGCAAAGCCGCCCTGCGCGGGGCGAGGAACGCCTCGCGTACGGCGGTCGCAACCTCCTCGTGCTGCGCCATCGCCGAGACCAGACCCGGCATCAAGCGACCCGACGCGCCGCGATACAGGGCCACCGCTCGTTGCATCAACTCCAGCAAGTCGCCGCGTATCGAACCCGAATCCGGAAGACCGATCTCACTCACCATCCCTTGAACCGCGGCCGTGAGCACCGCCTCACGACTCTTCCAGCGGCGGTAGATGGCGGCCTTGCCTACGCCGGCGCGATCCGCGATTCCGTGCATCGTGAATCCACGCCACCCTTGTTCCGCGAGGATCTCCAGCGCCGCCCCAAGGATGGCCTGGTGGGTCTCTTCGCTACGCGGGCGTCCCGTTCGCCGACGGCCTGATGAGTCGTTCTTGATCATGGCATTTACGATACGCTTCCGTTCCGATACCCGGAACGTAGTCGTTAGTATTGTGGAACGCAAGTGTCTCGTTAAAGCAGGGCCCGTGGACGGCGAGTAGCAAGGTGAAGAGTTCGGCCCGGTGAGGTCTGTAGCAACACGCAACGAAACGGGGAGCGAGCATCATCGCTGATGCTGCTCCCCGCCAGGCGCGTGCTACGCAAGTTTTGTCGTCGCGCCTTTTGCGCCGACCTACGATAAGTTGGCGCGATCTACGCGCGCCCGCACACGCAAACGAACACGCTCCCGCTCCCGCTCACGGATTCGTTATCCGACCGCGTTGATCATCTCGAAGATCGGCAGGTACATGGCCACGATCATGCCGCCAACGATCACGCCGAGGAACACGATCATGATCGGCTCCATCGCCGCGAGCAGTGCTTCGACGGCGGAGTCGACTTCGTCATCGTAGAAGTCGGCGATCTTCGTGAGCATCTCATCCAGGCCGCCGGTCTGCTCACCGACGTTGATCATGCTGACCACCATGGGCGGGAACACGCCGCTCTTCTTGAGCGGCTCGCTGATCGTCTCACCGCCGGCGATGCTGGAGCGCGACTCCATGATCGCGTCGTGCAGCACGCGGTTGCCTGACGTCTTGGCGGTGATCTCGAGGCCGTCG
>CAZPCC010000199.1:0-3294 GCA_964584905.1 uncultured Gemmatimonadaceae bacterium
GGGGGGGGGGGGGGGGGTGGAATCGGAACGACAGAAGGCGACGGCTTAATGCCGTCGCCTTCTGTCATCGTGCGAATAGTCGGAGCGCTAGCGGTAGTATCCCCGACCCGCGACTCCCGACCCGCGACTCCCGACCCCCGACCCTCGACCCTCGACCCCTATCTAACCTTCAACTGCTGCCCTACGCGAATCCCGTCGCCGTTCAGGCCGTTCAACCGTTTGATCTGCGAGACCGTCACACCGTTCGCCACAGCGATCTCGCTGAGCGTATCGCCCTGGCGAACCCGGTAGACGCCACCCGTTGCCGCGGCGACGCCTGATGACCTGCGCGTCGTGGCTGCCGCGGAGCCGCGGACCACGATGACCTGACCCGGATAGATCACCGTCTTCTTCAGGCCGTTCAGCCTCTTGATAGTCGCTACCGATGTCCTGTACTTGCGCGCGATCGTGCTCAACGATTCCCCCTTCCGCACCACGTGCGAAGCCGAGCTCGACCCATAACGCTCTACCGAGGGATCCGGCACGTTGCGCGCGGCGGCCAGAACCTCGCGAGTCGGCACCAGCACGGTCTGGCCAGATACCACCGCGCCGCTCTTCGCCAGGCGCAGCGACCGGTTGTAAGCAGTCAACTGAGCAGTCGTGACACCGCCACGTTTGGCCAAAGCGGCACGCGTCTCGCCCCTGCGGCTCGTCAGCTTGCGAAAAGCCTGTCGAACGGAGTCCGGGAGCGCAGTGAAGGCAGAATCGAACGCCCCGGCACTGCCCACCGGAATGCGAACCGTGAACGAATCGGCAGGCGGCGTCATGCCGCGAAGCAGGTGCGGATTGAGGTCGGTGATCTCGACGACCGGGCGCTCCACCGCGGCGGCGACCGCCGCCAGCGGCGTCGCCTTGCCCACGCGGGCCGAATCGAATGCCAGCGGCTCGCGAGCTACTACCTCGAGGCCGTATCGCGCCGGGTCCTTCGCCACCAGCGCCGCGGCAATCAGCTTGGGCACGTAGTCGCGCGTTTCCCTGTGCAGGTAATTCTTTTCGGCGAGCGCAAAGAACACATCGTCGCCCTCGGACTCGCTCAGATCATCTGCATAACGCTTGATACCGCGGGAAACGCGTCCCGGCCCGCCGTTATAGGCCGCAGCCGCCAGATAGAGCGACCCGAACTGATCCTTTAGCCAGCCCAGGAACTTCACCGCGGCTTCCGTCGAGCGGACGGGGTCGCGCCGCTCGTCCACCCACCAGTCGACACGCAACCCGGTACCCTTCGCCGTCGTCGTCATGAACTGCCACATGCCGACCGCCGCTGCCCGCGAATATGCGTGCACATCGTAGCCGCTCTCGATGAGCGCCAGGTACATCATGTCTTCCGGCAACCCGCCTTCCCGCAGCTTGGTGCGGATCATTGCTTCGTACCGCGTCCCCTCGGAGATCTGCGATGCGAACGGCTTTTTGGCCGACCCGGTGAAGCGCTTTACGTAGTAGGCGACGCGATCGTGGGTTTCGTACGAATGCACGTCGATATCCCACGTCGGCTCCAGCGGCTCGGACACCACGGCGGTGTCGCCGAAGAGGCGAATCGCCTCGGCCATGACCTCCGGAGCCGCCGGAACGTCTACCGGACGCTCGTACTCCGGACTGGTGCTATCAGGGCCCGTCGCTATGGAGGGAAGCTGTTCGGGGGTAGCTGGGGCTGCTGCGCGCGATGGTCGCGCGGATTGGCAGGCGGAGGCGGCGGCAACGAGAACCAGCACGCACGCGAGCCGCGCCCTCACCGCGCTCGCCTCAGAACAGCGACAGCGCGAAGCAACGGCGCATGTGAGACGGCGGAGCCGGCGGGGAAGTTCATTTCATGTCTCCGGGGAGTGCGACCAAGGGAGCCAACGCGGAAAATCAGCGAGTGGCGATGAAGTTTCCGAGGACGCGATTAGTGGCGTTGAGAACGGCAACCACCGCACCGTGCACAGGGTCCTCTTCTGCGAGACAGACCCCGAGCAGCCGCTGCGGACCCTGCCCGTTCCGGACATCCATGCAGACTATAATAACATTTGCGTCGAATGCGCGAACCGCTTTCACGCCGATCAGCTCGAAACTGAAGGAGCATTCGGCAAACGATTCCAGCGCCCTTAGCGTGGCTTCAGCCGCGACGCGCAGATCGACCATTGTATTGGACTGTCCGGACGCCGTGCCCCGGACCTGAATACCGTCGACCCAGTCGAGTGTCACGTCGGCCGTGCACCGCCCGTCCGGGGTGCGGACAAAGCGGAAATCCGAGAATTGCAGACGCTCGCGACGGCCGCTATGAGGCAGCGTCGAAGAGAATGGATCCTCGGGCCGGTGTGGATCCGGCGTTTCGGGCTCGTGCATCGGAAGTAGGGGGCGTGAGGGCTCTGTTGGGTGAACGATCCAAGTTCGCAAACGCAACGCCCAGCCCATGTTGAGAGCGATGTGGCATATATTCGTCCGCATGAGCATCCTTTCGGTCACGATCCTCGTGATGGCCGTCACCGCGCCACCTTCTCAGGATTCCCTCGAGGCCGCGATTCGCGCGCGGATAGCCGAGGTACCGGGCGCGCGGGTTGCCGTAGCCTACCGGCACCTCGCTCGCCCGGATTCCCTGTTCATCAATGCAGACAGCTCCTACCACGCCGCCAGCACAATGAAGGTGCCGGTCATGGTACAGCTGTTCCGGAAGATCGATGCAGGAGATCTGCAGCTCTCGGATCCGATCCCCCTGCGGAACGAGTTTCGCTCGATCGTCGACGGGTCTCCGTATTCCCTGAGTACCGCAGATGACTCGGACAGTTCGCTGTACTCTCGCCTCGGCGGTTCAGCACCCCTCGAAGAGCTGGTCGATGCAATGATCGCTCGCTCGAGCAACCTGGCCACCAACGTGTTGATAGACGTGGCAGGGGGAGGCGAGGCGATAACAGCGACCATGCGCACGTTCGGCGCTCGCGACATTGAGGTGCGGCGAGGAGTCGAGGATGGAAAGGCCTATCGAGCGGGGCTGAACAACACGACTACGGCACGCGACATGTCGGCGATCCTTGCCGCTCTGGAAACCGGCAGGGCGGCATCGCCGGCGAGCACCGCGACGATGCGCCAGATTCTGCTGAGGCAGGAGTTCAACGACGGGATTCCGGCGGGGCTGCCGGCAGGAACGCGCGTGGCGCACAAGACCGGGTGGATTACCGCAACCGCGCACGACGCGGCGATAGTCTACCCGTCAGCGGCGGAGCCCTACGTTCTGGTGGTGCTGACGGGGGGTATACCGGAGCACGGGGACGCGAACCGCCT
>CAZPCC010000200.1:0-1918 GCA_964584905.1 uncultured Gemmatimonadaceae bacterium
TTGCAACTAACACCGATATTTCGATTGATTGGATGTCCGGCATATAACCATTGGTAGCGAGGAATGGAGAGCTTCTGGGATCACTTCGAGCACGTTAGTCATCTTGGGTGGCCGGCTGCGCTGGCGACGGTCGTCGGGATCGACGGCGGATCGAGCAAGCGCGTGGGCGCGCGGATGTGGGTGACGCCGGATGGCGAAACGTTCGGGTCTCTGACGGTGGGCGGGTGCGTCGACGGGCGAGCGCGGGATGAAGCCTTCGGCGTGCTGGAAAGCGGCGCGGCGCGGCGCGTGCGGATCGACCTCGGAGAGGACGGGCTGGATTTCGGGATGAGCTGCGCCGGGACGGTGGAGGTGTACATCGAACGCATCGACGCGGCTTCTCCCGCCGTGGAGGCGCTGGACCAGGTGCACTCTCTGCTCGATGAAGGACGATCAGTGGTGTATGCCATGCCGCTCGACGCGCAGATGCCGCCGTACGTGATCACGTCCGGCGGCGCGACGTCTCCCGGTGCGCCGAAAGGTGCGCCGATCGATGCCGAGGTGGCGGCGCTGCCGGCAAGCTCCGAATCTGCAACCGCGTACATCGCGGGAGTCGGAGACCGGCCGGATACGCTCTTTCAATCCTTCATGCCGCCGCGGCTGCTCGTCGTGGTCGGGGCGGCCCCCATTGCTCATCCGCTCGTCCGACTCGGAAAAATGGCGGGATTTCGCGTTCTGATGGTGGACGGAAAGAGCGAGCGCCTGGCACCCGGACGCTTTCCGGAAGCCGATGAGCTGCTTTCGGGCATCCCTTCTGAGATCTGCGGCCACCTTCCGTTGGACAATCGCAGCGCCGTCGTCTTGACGGCGCATGACTACCGCTACGAGGTGCCGGTTCTGAAGGAAGTGCTGCAGCGCGAGACGGGATATATCGGATTTGTGGCGAGCCGGCGGCGCGGGGCGGCGGTGCTGGAATTTCTCGCCCGGTCCGGTGTCGGGCGCGATCAGCTCGACCGCGTTCGCGTGCCGGTTGGGCTCGACATAGGTGCGCTGACGCCTTCGGAAATTGCTGTCAGCATCGTGGCCGAGATGATTGCGCTGCGGTCGAGCGCGACGTGCCTGCCCCTCGTGAATCTCCCCGATCCGGACCTGGAGGATGTGCGATGGGTGATCTGAATTCCGACCGAAAGGGACATGCGTCGGCGGAGCCGCGAAACGACATGTCCGTTATCCTCGACCACTTTCAGCATCCTCGCAACTACGGCGAGGTAGAGACGCCGAACGTGGAGCGAGAGTCTTCCAACCCCGGCTGCGACGACCGCGTGCGGATCCAGGCGTTCGTCGACAGGGAGGGCATTGTCGAGGACGTCCGCTTCGTCGGTAATGGATGCACCATCAGCATGGCTGCGGCCTCGCTCCTCACGACCATGGCGAAAGGATCGCCGTTGACCGACGTCGTGCGGCTCCCTGAGGCAGCCATGATCGACGCGCTGGAAGCATCCATCTCGCCTCGCCGCTTCGACTGCGCCCTTCTCGCCTTGCGCGCGCTGCGCAGCGGCCTCGTCACGTTCTATCACGAGAACCGCCTCCGCGGCGCGGAGGATCGGGCATAGGCCTTGCGATCCGTCGCGCGCATTCCCTTCGGCGTCGCGTGTCCGCTCAGTCCCGGCTTCAATACTTGCTCAGTCCCGGCTCCAGTATTCGAGCAGCGGTCCTTCCTTGCCGTACACGGGATCCGACTCAGGAAGCGGCACCGCCTCAATATTTCGATCGGCGCGAGGCCGCTCTCCGGGACGACCGTAGTTCATATCGTACTCCTGCCCGGCGGGATACGCGCCGACCACCAGGAAATCCGGGCTCGCACCGAGGTTTTTGTGCGCCACACCCGCCGGGATGACGACGACGTCACCCGCCGCCAGCTCGAACGTCGCCCCCTCAT
>CAZPCC010000201.1:0-4484 GCA_964584905.1 uncultured Gemmatimonadaceae bacterium
GACGGTGTGTACCTTCGCCTGATGTCCGGCGGCGAGACGGTACCGGTGCTGACGGGTGAGGGGAAATACAAGGGCCTGGCGTTCGACAAGGCCGGAACGCAAGTGGCGTTCGTAACCGACCGGGACGAGGCGACGGCCGCCAAGCCTCGTTATGCGCTCTATCATGCGGCGGTTGCATCGCCCAGAGCGCGGTTGCTTCTCGGGCCGGCGGCGCTGGGCGACACGATGGTTCTGTCGGACCGCGCGAGTCTCGAGTTCAGCGAGGATGGTGCGCGGCTGCAATTCGGAGTGGCGCCGCCGGCACTCGACTCCATTCCGGCGGACTCGCTGGCCGACAAGGCGGTGTTCGACCTGTGGCATTACGAGGAGGCCAGACTGCAGCCACAGCAGCAGGTGGAAGCCGAGCGTGACCGCGGCCGCTCGTATGCGGCCGTGGCGGAGATCCGCGGTGGAAAATTCCAGGTGCTCGGCAGCGATTCGTTTCCGCAGATCAGGCTTTCGCGGGATCTCAGGACCGGCCTTGCGCTTACATCGGTGCCTTACGCGGTGGAAGCCATGTGGGGCGAGGGCGGCAACGACGTGTACGTGATCAACGTGGCGACGGGAGAGCGCAAGCGCATACTCGAGCGCAGCCGGTACGGCGCTTCTCTTTCGCCGGCGGCACGTTATGCCATCTACTTCGGCAAGGATCGCAACTGGCACACCTACGCGACGGCGACGGGAAAGGTGGCCAACCTCACCGGCAACGTCGCCGGCGTGCGCTTCGATCAGGAAACGTGGGACACGCCGAGCGATCCGGCACCGTGGGGTGTTGCGGGATGGACGCCTGGCGATCGCTCAGTGCTGCTGTATGATCGGTACGACATCTGGGAAGTGGATCCAGCCGGCGTACGGCCTGCCCGTGTCGTAACTGATTCCGTCGGCCGGCAGCGCCGAATCACCTTCCGTTACGTGGAGCTCGACACGGCCGCCCAGTTCATCGATCCGGCCAAGCCGATACTGCTTTCCGCGATGAACGAGATGACCAAGTCGAGCGGTGCCTGGCTCGACAAGCTGAACGTGACGCAGCAGCCGGAGAGCCTGTACATGGCCGACCGCCGGATCTCGCGTCCGGAAAAGGCGAAGAGCGCGGACGTGTTGCTGTTCACCAGCTCGACGTTCGCCGATTTTCCCGATTTGTACGTTAGCGGCATGAATCTGCGTGACGCGCGCAAGCTCAGCGACGCCAATCCGCAGCAGTCCGGTTATCGGTGGGGCTCGGCGCAGCTGGTGCGTTGGCGGAACATGGACGGCGTGCCGCTACAGGGCATTCTCTACAAGCCTGACGACTTCGACCCGTCAAAGCAGTATCCGATGGTAGTGTACTTCTACGAGCAGATGTCCGACAACCTCCACGCTCACCAGACGGCAGTGCCGCGGAATACCATACAGCCAACGTTGTATGCGTCGAATGGCTACCTGGCGTTCTTCCCCGACATCGCGTACACCGACGGATATCCGGGGGCGAGTGCGCTGAAGGCGATAGTGCCGGGGGTGCAAATGCTGCTCGACTCCGGCTTCGTCAAGGAGGATGGCATAGGGATCAGCGGACAGTCGTGGGGCGGATACCAGGCGGCGTACATCATCACACGGACGAATCTGTTCTCGGCGGCATTCGCCGGCGCACCGGTGGCGAACATGACGAGCGCATATGGCGGCATTCGCTGGGCGTCGGGGCTGGCGCGTGCGTTCCAGTACGAGATTGCGCAGAGCCGCATTGGCGGGTCGCTGTGGGACATGCCGATGCGCTACCTGGAGAACTCACCGCTGTTCCACGCTGACCGCATCGAAACGCCGCTGATGATGATGCATAACGACGCCGATGGCGCCGTGCCCTGGTATCAGGGCATCGAAATGTTCGTGGCGATGCGCAGGCTGGGCAAGGAGGCGTATCTCATCAACTACAACGGTGATGGCCACAACCCCACCAAGCGCGCGAACCAGCTCGACGTCGCCATGCGTCAGATGCAGTTCTTCGACCACCATCTGCGCGGCATGCCGGCGCCGGAGTGGATGCAGAAGGGCATTCCATTTCTGCACAAGGGGCGGCAGTTCGTGACACCGCAACCGACGGTTACGGAAGAAAACGTGAGCGCGACGCCGTGATCTTCGGGGGTCGAGGGTCGGGGGTCGGGGGTCGAGAGTGTGGAATCGCGAGGGGCGCAACGGCGCCCCTCGCGTCGTTTGAAAACCTACCGCGGCAGACGGCTTGAATGCGCATTCCGTTTCATCGAGTGACCGGAGCAGCCGTCGGTGGGTGTGCAGTCGGGTGGTCTGGCGGAGCTCGATTCGGTTGGTCCCCCGACCCTCGACCCTCGGCACCCGACTCCCGACCCCCGACCCTCGACCCTCGACCCCCTCTAAATGCGCCGCATAACCCTTCTCGCAATCTCCTGCCTGCTCGCAGCCTGCGCCGATGCCACCGGGCCCGGCGTGCGGCCCATTGCCAGGCTGCCGCGGCCGCTCACCGACGCCGAGCGCACGGTCATTGGTGCCAGCAACAGCTTTGCGTTCTCGCTCATGCGACAGCTCAACGCCGAAGCGCCTGACTCCAATCTGTTCATTTCTCCGCTCAGCGTCTCCATGGCGCTCGGCATGACGATGAATGGAACTGCAGGGCAGACGCTGGATGAGATGCGCACGACGCTCGGCTTTGCAGCCATTCCGTTGGCCGATGCAAATCAGTCGTACAAGTCGCTCATCGCGCTGCTGCGCGGGCTCGACCCGCGAGTCGACTTCCGCATCGCAAATTCGATATGGCACGAGCAGAGCTTTCCGGTCGAACCAGCGTTCCTGCAAACGACGAACGACTTCTTCAACGCCGAAGTAGCCGCGCGAGACTTTGGCGATCCGGGCACTCTCCAGGCGGTCAATTCATGGGTGAATACTGCGACGGCGGGCAAGATCGATCGCATTCTCGACGAGATTCCGGGTGACGCGGTGATGTATCTGATCAACGCGATCTACTTCAACGGTGATTGGACCACCACATTCGATCCTGATGACACTGAGCCGCAGCCGTTCGCGGGTATCGCGGGCTCCACTACCGTGCCGCTCATGCACAAGAGCGATTCGGTGGCATATGCGGAAGCGAACGGCGTGCAGGCGGTCGAGCTTCCGTATGGAGGCGGCGCATTTGCCATGACGGTCGTCCTTCCCCCGCAGGGGAGCGACATCAATGACTTCGTCGCCGTCATGTCCCAGGCAAGCTGGGATGCGCTGCACGCCGCCATGGCGCCGCAGCAGGTGCTGGTCTGGTTGCCGAAGTTCACGCTGGAGCGCGACTACGAGCTGAAGAATGCCTTACAGGGACTCGGTATTCATCTCGCCTTTGGTGGCGGCGATTTCTCGCCGCTGTCGAGCACGATGGGTGACCGCCTCGAAGTGAGCGAAGTGAAGCACAAGACGTTCGTCGATGTGCACGAGGAAGGTACTGAAGCCGCGGCAGTCACCTCGGTTGGCGTCGTGGTAGTGTGCGCATGTGGACCCACGCTTCCGGTGTTTCGCGCCGACCGGCCATTCGTCTTCGCCATACGGGAGCGCAACTCGGGAACCATCCTCTTCATCGGCAAGATCGGGAGCATGTAACTCTCGCCAAGCAGGGCGGTTACGACGCTTTCGGGCCGCGCGTGGCGGCTGGCCGGATTGGGCAGAGCCCAACCGATGCGAGCAGCCGGGGCCCGTTTCGTTTTCTCCGTTTCTGCGACATTTCATTGCAGCCTCCACCACGGTGTTGCACCTCCGGCCGCTTGCGCGTCAGAAGGGTGGGAGGAGACTACAATGAGCGATTCGCACCAGTCCAGATGGGACGCGCTCACCGAAATTGCACGCCGGTGTGTCGCGGAAAAACAGTTCGATAAGGCGGAGGACGCATTCCTCGCCGCTCTTAGAGAGGCGGAGCAGTTCGGGGATGGAGACTCCCGCGTCGCGGCCACACTGAACGCGCTCGCGCGCGTCTACCATCGCCGCAGCAAATTCTTTCCGGCGGCTGCGTTGCTGCATCGCCTGCTCGGAATCAAGGAACGCGAGCACGGTGAGCAACATCCCGAGCTCGCAGGTATTCTGAGCAACCTGGCCGAAATGTACGCCCGACTGGGTGACACGAGGCAGGAGCTCGAGCTGCGCTCACGTGCGCTCGACATTCGCAAAGCTTCGGGTGAAACGGAGGGCGGCGCTCTCGAGGGCCTTAGCGCGCGCATCGCCGAGCTGAAGGAGAAGCTGAACGAGGAGACGAGTCGTACCGAGGTTGCGCGGACATCACCCAGGCAGCGGATGCGGATTCCTACCGGTTCAACCGGCCTGCCGCTGATTCTGCCGACGCCGGTCGCGTCGGAGGCGCAGCGTACCCCGTTCGCACCTGCGCTGTCTCCTCTTCGTGAGGCGCCGCCATGGTCCGCGCCCGGAGCCGGCGCGGAACGCGCCGCACCCCGCGCACAGCCGTGGGC
>CAZPCC010000202.1:0-1513 GCA_964584905.1 uncultured Gemmatimonadaceae bacterium
GCAGTGCGGCGTTCCTGCCCGCGCATACAACAGGCGCAGGTAGTCGTAGATCTCGGTGACCGTGCCGACCGTGGAGCGCGGATTGTGGCTGGCGTTCTTCTGCTCGATCGAGATGGCCGGCGACAGTCCCTCGATCGAGTCTACGTCCGGCTTCTCCATTAGGCCGAGGAACTGCCGGGCGTAGGCGGAAAGCGACTCCACGTAGCGCCGCTGCCCTTCGGCATAGATGGTATCGAAGGCGAGCGACGACTTGCCCGAGCCCGAGAGCCCGGTAATGACCGTCAGGCGGTCCCGCGGGATCGCGACGTCGACATTCTGGAGATTGTGCTCGCGCGCACCGCGCACGATGAGAAACTCTTCCGCCATAGCCAGGTAAAGCAAGCGGCGGGAAGCGGCGGATACAAGTCGGGCGGTGCCGCGGAGGGGAGAGCGGGTTGCGACGATAGCGGCGAACGGTGTTCTTTGTCGCGGCCGGCGCGCACCGCCAGCGCGAAGCACCATTCATCAGCGTGAGGAATGATGGAGCGAACCGAAGCCAGGGTGGTAATGACCACGGTCGCAACCGCCGAGGAAGCCGAGCAACTCGTACGCGCGCTCCTGGAGCGCCGCCTGATCGCGTGCGGCACGATCCTCCCAACCGCGAGATCGCTCTACCGGTGGAACGAGGCGATCGCCGACGAGACCGAGTCGGTGATTCTGCTCAAGACGCACGCCGAGCGCATCCCGGGATTGGAAGCGGCGTTCGAGGAGCTGCATCCGTACAAGGTGCCGGAACTGCTCGCGCTGCCCGTTTCGGGTGGGCTGGAAAAGTATCTGCATTGGATCGGTGACGAGACGGCGGAAGTCTCCGAGTGATGGCCTCGGCGGGTGATACAATTCACGCGGCGCTGAGAGGGAACTCTCCGCTCGAATTCGGTGTCGGAGAGTTCATGGAGACCGTATCGAGGGAGCAGCAATGAGAGCGCGGCATGGAGCAGCGGTGTTGCTGGCGCTTGCGGTTCTGGGCGGAGGAATGGCTATCGCGGCGCGGTGGGTTCTTCCCGCGCTCTCGGCGCGGTCGGCTCCATCGATCGCGTCCGGAGCCCGATACTACGCCGTAGCGCCGGAGGGTGAGCCGATCGGGTTCGCCGCCACCTCGGTGGACAGCGGCGCCTCGGGCATACAGGTCAACGACTACTTTCTGGCCGACCTTCACACCGAGGGCACCGCCTATCGAGCGTGGGCGCGGGTGGTGGCGCGCCTGTCGCCGTCGCTTGCGCTGCGGGAGTTCGTGCTCACGCTGAGCCCGGAGATAGGTCCGCTGCGTGCGGCCGGCGTGGTGACCGACGATACGCTGCTCACGCTCACCGTCGCGGTGGGCAACGATCCGGTGCCGGACAAGCAGCTGATCGCCATTCCGGCCGGTACGACGCTGCCTAACGTCCTTACACTGGTGATGGCGCATCCGGACGGCCCCGAGGTGGGCGACAAGCGGACTCTCTCGGTGTTCGATCCGATGGCGCGGGCTCCGAAG
>CAZPCC010000203.1:0-1715 GCA_964584905.1 uncultured Gemmatimonadaceae bacterium
CGAGCGCGACGGCGTCAGATGCGAGTCGCGCCGACGAGTCGCGCATGCACATCGGCGAGGAGGCGCGGCCAAGCAGATGGCGTCGGCGCGCCGCAATCCGGGCCGCCTTTGATCTTTTCACAGCCTCTGAGCCGGCAAAGCACGGCGAAGGACCCCCCTCCTTTGTGCGCGGGCATCGCAGCCCGCAGGAGGTCCTTCGCCGTCTCCGCAACTCCGGATCAGAGAGTCCGCCAGACGTCGCGGAAAAAACGTCAGGCGCGTTGCGCCGCCCGAAGCTGCCACCGCCGAATGCATCGCTGACGTGCCGTGAGGCGGAGCAACCAGCGCTGCCGGCCGTGCCGGCTACTGCGCGGGGATGAAAATGCCGTCGCCGTTCTCGTTGTCCACCACCGACGCGTACACATACAACGGTCCGCCCTCGGTCGAGAACGTCACGTACGTGTTCTCCGTCGTTGCCAGAGTCGGGAAGAGCGCGTTGAGTCCCATCTGCTGCTGCGCGCCCCCGGAGACCGTGCGCATTGCCGTCTCGAGCACCATGCCGTCGGCGTCGTGCGCCCGCCAGGTGACCGTCACCGTTCCGCTCCCCGCGTTGAACCATCCGATGTTCGTGCGGTAGCTGGAGGTGTCCCCTGCCCGCGCGCTCGCGAGCATTGGGAGCGCCCCGCTGGTGCGGTTCTGCGTTCCCGACTGCGACGGCACGAACTGCGAGAACGTACCGCCGTCCACCGGTCGCTGGTCGTTGTAGATCCGCGCGACGGCGGTGATGTTCCGAGGCGCAAGAATGCGGATCGCGCCGAGACCGTCACCGATGAGCAGGAGATTCTGGAGCTCGCTGCCCATGATCATCCGCTGTTCGTCCGCGTCCACGTTGACCGACACGATCCGCGAAGGCGCGGTGTTGCCCGACGGGCCCGCCGGATAGTACTCGAACACCGCCGACGTATCCTCGCCCGAGAGATTCAGCAGGGCGATGTCGGTGAGAAAGAAGGTCTCGTTCGCGCCCTCCGCGCGTCCCACGATCGGGAAGACAGCGTCCGTCGCGTCCGACGCCGCGGCGACGAGCTGTCCGCGGACCGCGCCGCCCGGGAAGTCCGCGTTGTGGACGTTCACGTAGAACTCGCCCGGGCTGGCAATGATCTCGCCGAGCAGCGGGGTCTGCCCCGTCGTGACCGTGCCCGACGCGGTGCCGTTCGAGAACGACGGATTGAAATTCACGACCACCGGCCCCGCCACATCCGAGGTCCCGCGGTGAATGTGCGCCGCGGTCGGCGCGCCGATGTCCGCCACGAAGATCGCGTACCGGACCGTACCGGCCTCGGGGTCGATGATCACCAGCGCGAAGCCGCTGCCGTCGGGATCGCCGGGATCGGGACGCTCATTCGCGCCGTTGAGAGCGGCAGCGAGAGTCGTCACCGCCTGCGCCGGTACTGCCACCAGAACCAGAACGAGGAACAGAGAGAGAGCACAGAGATTACGCACGTTCATTCTCCTTTGCGAGCGAGGAGTGGTGTGCACCACTTGGGCCACAGGGCTTCACAGACGCGAAGGCTCGTGTGGGAAATCGGTGCGCCGCAGCGTCAGAAGTGGGGCGGTTGGCGGTTGGCGGTTGGCGGTTGGCGGTTGGCGGTTGGCGGGAGTAACCAGCTATCGGCAACCTGCAACTGGCTACTGGCAACTGGCTGGCTACTGGCACTGGCCGCCGTCAACCGCCAACC
>CAZPCC010000204.1:0-4415 GCA_964584905.1 uncultured Gemmatimonadaceae bacterium
TGCTCCGCCTCACCCGCCGTTCCTCACCCGCCGTTCCTCACCCGCCGTTCCTCACCCGCCGTTCCTCACCCGCCGTTCCTCACCCGCCGTTCCTCACCCGCCGTTCAAACACCTCTCACCTCTCCCGAAAGTCACCTGAAGTGGACCTCTCCGCCCCTGAACGCGTTATTATAATTTGTATCCAACCCGCGACCCGGAGCCCGCGATGCATATTCGGAAGCCAGGAGCCATCCCTTCCTCGGAGATCACGCCCGAGTCAGTCTACCTCGATCGCAGGCGATTCCTGCGTCTGGGCGCCGCCGGTGCTGTTGGCGCGACGCTGACTCCCGCCGGTCTTGCGGCCTGCACGTCCGGTGAGGATGCGAACGCGGTGGCAGATGCGGCTGCCGACTCGCAGGAGAAACTCACGCCGCTGAAGGACGTCACGTCGTACAACAACTTCTACGAGTACGGCACGGACAAGACGGATCCGGCGAAGCACGCGCCCGGCCTGCTGAAGACATCGCCATGGAGCGTGGTGGTGGAAGGTCATTGCGCGAAGCCGGCGACGTACGCGCTCGAGGACTTCCTGAAGCCTTCGGCGATCGAGGACCGCACGTATCGCCTGCGCTGCGTGGAAGCGTGGAGCATGGTCATCCCGTGGCGCGGCATTCCGCTGGCTGACGTGATACGGCGGGCAGAGCCGACAGCGCGCGCGAAGTACCTGGAGTTCTTTACGCTGCTGGATCCGGAGCAGATGCCGTATCAGAAGACGAACCTGCTCGACTGGCCGTATGTCGAGGGGCTCCGGATCGATGAGGCGGTGCATCCGCTGACACTGCTCGCAACGGGCCTGTATGGCCGCGACCTTCCCGAACAGAACGGCGCGCCGCTGCGTCTGGTCGTGCCGTGGAAGTACGGCTTCAAGAGCATCAAGTCGATCGTGCGCATCCGCTTCGTCGAGGAGCAGCCGAGCTCGACGTGGATGATATCGAATCCATCGGAGTACGGATTCTACGCGAACGTGAATCCCGAGGTCGACCACCCGCGCTGGAGCCAGGCGACGGAACGTCGCATCGGCGAGTTCCGCCGGCGTGACACGCTCATGTTCAACGGTTACGCCGACCAGGTGGCGGGGCTGTACTCGAACATGGACCTGAGGCGGTACTTCTGAGCGACGGCGTATCCGCGACGTCCGGCGGCCCGCAGGACCGCGTCGTCAGCACTGCCGCAGAACCGCCCGCGCGCCGAACAGGACGACGGCGGGATCCCTACATGATCGGCGCCAGGAGCGCCGTGTGGGCGCTCTGCCTCCTGCCCGCAGGACTGCTCGTCTGGCGCGCGTTCACCGGCGGCCTGGGCGCGAATCCCATCGAGTTCATCACTCTTCGCACCGGGTTCTGGACGCTCGTGCTGATCATGGTGACGCTCGCCATCACGCCCCTGCGACGAATCACCGGCTGGAACCGTATCATCCAGTTCCGCCGACTCGTGGGGCTGTTCGCGTTCTTCTATGCGACGCTGCACCTGACGACGTACGTCGCACTCGATCTGTTCTTCGACTTCAGCATGGTCGCAGCAGACATCGTCAAGCGACCCTACATCACGGTCGGCTTTACGGCTTTCGTGCTGCTCATTCCGCTCGCTGCGACTTCCACGAAGGGCTCCATACGCCGTCTCGGCCGCAACTGGCTGCGCCTGCACCGGCTCCTCTATGTCAGTGCTGCCCTGGCCGTGCTGCATTTCTACTGGAAGAAGTCCGCCAAGTCGGACATCGCCGAGCCACTCCTCTTTGCCGGAATCCTCGCCTGCCTGCTCCTCTTCCGCGTCGCATACTACGTCATCAGGCGTCGCCGCAGCACTGCCTGACATGGCGCTGTTCGTGCACCACGTCCCTGCGTCGATACTCATGCAGGAGATGAGCACGAATGCCTGGAAGAGCATCCGGATCGGGCAGAACGCGGAAGCAGACGACGAATAGATCGGCGAAGAAGTCCGCGACCAGGAAGCCCGCAACGAAGAAGTCCACCGCGAAGAAGTCCACCGCGAAGAAGGCTACCGCGGAGAAGGCCACTACGGCGGCACAGGAACGTCGCGGCGAGAAGCAGGCGCAGCGCCAGCGCGCGTTGCAGAAGGAGCAGGAGAAGCTGCGCGCGAAGCGGAAGCAGAAGCAGAAGGATGAGTCGGACTCGGCCTCCCAGCTCGGCACTCGGCCGTATCCCGAGCCGCCGCTGCCGAAGCAGCACCTGCGCAAACCGGGATACGAGAGCGATCTCGATCCGCGCCCGGACTATCTCGCGCCGGATTACCGCGGCTCGGGCAAACTCGAGGGCAGGGTGGCACTCATTACGGGCGCCGACTCCGGCATCGGTCGGGCGGTAGCCGTGCTGTTCGCGCGCGAGGGCGCTGACATCGCGATCGGGTACCTGAGCGAGGATGAGGACGCGGAAGAGACGCTGCGCGCCGTCGAAGCAGAAGGCCGCAGCGGCATACTCCTGCCTGGCGATGTCGCCGATCCCGCGTACGCGGAGGAAGCCGTGGACGCGACGGTCGGGCAACTCGGCGGCCTGGACATCCTCGTGAACAACGCCGCCTATCAGGAACATCAGGAGTCGCTGCTCGACATCACCGATGAGCAGCTGGAACTGACGTTCCGCACGAACATATTCGGCTACTTCTACATGGCGCGTGCCGCGCTGAAGCACCTTGGTGAGGGCGGTGTCATCATCAATACCGGTTCCGTCACCGGTATCGATGGCTCGGGCGGACTGCTCGACTACGCAGCGACGAAGGGCGCAATCCACGCGTTCACGAAGTCGCTTGCGCAGAACGTGCTCGACCAGGGGATCCGCGTGAACTGCGTCGCTCCCGGTCCCGTGTGGACCCCGCTCAATCCCGCCGATGTCGATGCGGAGAAAGCGTCGAAGTTCGGCGCGGATGTGCCCATGAAGCGACCCGCCCAGCCCGAAGAGCTCGCTCCTTCATACGTTTTCCTCGCCGCACCGACCGACTCGAGCTACATCACCGGCGAGATCATCCACGTGTT
The DNA here is from genome assembly GCA_964584905.1 of uncultured Gemmatimonadaceae bacterium. Classification (GTDB taxonomy): domain Bacteria; phylum Gemmatimonadota; class Gemmatimonadetes; order Gemmatimonadales; family Gemmatimonadaceae; genus JALZIF01. Next base: position 3,026 of record CAZPCC010000204.1, read on the forward strand.
CGGCGGGCAGCCGGTGCCCTGAGGCCGGAAGGCTCCCCGGGCGGCGTGACGGGAAGGTGACACCGGGCGGCGTGACGGGAAGGTGACACCAGGCGGTCCTCGCGGACCCGCGGTGCACGCTTACCGGCTCTGAGCGCAGTCGAAGTGGCACCGGTTGGCTCCTCATTATCCCGCGGGGCACGTATGCCGGCTGAGAGCGCCGTCGAAGTGACCCCAGGCATCGTCACATGACCTGGGGCACGGTTACCGACACCCCAGGCATCGTCACATGACCTGGGGCACGGTTACCGGCACCCCAGGCATGGTCATATGACCTGAGGCACGGCTACCGACGCCGCTCGCAACGATGATCGCGATGCGGCTCCCCGATATCCGCCCGAATGTGCTATATTCGCACTGGATCACATCTTGTCCCTCCTGCAACCTGTAGTATGCCACTCATCTGGGGAATCGTCGGCGCTGCGATCGGAGGAGCCATTGTCGGCCTGTGGCTCCGCACGCACGTGGTCGCTGCACGGGCACAGAGTTCTCGCGCGGACGAGCTTCAGCGCGATCTGCACGAGCGGGAGCGTCGCATGTCCGAGCTTCAGCGCGAGATCACGGACTCACGCATCGAGGCGAGTACGCTGGCCGAGCGGCTCGATCAGGAGCGGCGCGCGGCCGGCGAGAAGCTCGCGCTGGTCGATGACGCGCAGCACAAGCTCGCCGATGCGTTCCGCGCGCTGTCGGCCGATGCGCTGACGAAGAACAACGAGGCGTTCCTCGAGATCGCGCGCAACGCACTGGGCCAGCAGCATCAGCTCGCGAAGGGCGAGCTGGAAGCCCGCGCGCGGGAGATCGACACACTCGTGAAGCCGCTGCGCGAATCGCTGGATAAGGTGGATGGCAAGATCGGTGCGCTCGAGCAGGTTCGCGCGGAGGCGTACGGCACGCTTACTGAGCAGGTGCGCTCGCTCGCGCAGACGCAGCAGTCACTCCAGCTCGAGACGCAGAACCTCGTGCGTGCGCTGCGTGCGCCGCAGGTGCGCGGCCGCTGGGGCGAGATTCAGCTGAAGCGCGTGGTCGAGATGGCCGGCATGGTCGAGTACTGCGACTTCCGGCAGCAGGAGACAGTCGAGGGCGATGACGGCCGGCTGCGTCCGGACATGATCGTGCGCCTGCCGAACGATCGCCGCATCGTCGTCGATGCCAAGGCTCCGCTTCAGGCATACCTGGAGGCAGTCGAGGCGACGGATGACGACGTACGGGCCGACCGGCTGCGTCAGCACGCCCTGCAGATCCGCGCGCACATCCGGAAGCTTGGCGAGAAGGCGTACTGGGATCAGCTCGAGGATGCGCCCGATCTCGTCGTTCTGTTCCTCCCTGGCGAGTCGTTCTACAGCGCTGCGCT
>CAZPCC010000205.1:0-13568 GCA_964584905.1 uncultured Gemmatimonadaceae bacterium
GTGCGAAGTGCGAAGTGCGAAGTGCGAAGTGCGAAGTGCGAAGTGCGAAGTGCGAAGTGCGAAGTGCGAAGTGCGAAGTGCGAAGTGCGAAGTGCGAAGGTGAATGCCGGTGAGAACGCGGGTTCTCTCGCGTGCCGTTTCGCAATTCGCAGTTCGCACTTAGCCGATCTCTCTATTGCCCAATCTCTCTCCGAACGTAGTACAGTCTCTCCTTTACTCTATCGCCGCTATACCTTCGTCCCTCCCGATCGGAATCGGCTCTGTAGCGCTTGTAGCCCTTGGTGAAGAGGCGGACGCGGCCGTCCGCCGAGTGCTCGGCGAGTATTTTTCTGAGCGTGGTAGCCGGCAAGAGCCCTTCGGAGTTGTAGCTCACCAGCACGTGCCGGGCGCCACTGGCCTCGAGGAGAGTGCGCAGCGCATTGCCGACCTTACGAGGCGAGCACCAGTCGCTCCGCTGTGAATCGTCGCGCAGCAATCCTGTCTTTCCGTGAAGAACCGGGATGCCGTCGAACCAGCCGCGGGCAATTACCTCCGGCACGTGGTAATAGCCCGAGTACTGACGGGAATTGTAAGGCGGGTCGATGTAGAGCAGGTTCACCGGGCCCAGCGTTGCAGCTGCGGTCACTGCGTCGAGCTGGTTGGCCGTGGATCCGGCCGGCCCCAGGATCGGAAGCTGCGGCGCCAGGTGCAAGGGCTTCATGGCATTCGACTGCCATTCCTTTATGTACGAGGTATATACGCCCGCGGTGTTGGCCACCCGGTCGGCACCCTCGAGCAGAGCGGCAAGGAGAAGAGCGTGGGCATCATCACCGATCAGCCCGGCGGCGAGCCATTCGTGCAGGATACGCCTAACGGTGTCGATTCGGGCCGCGTTTTCCTCGGTGAAGAACATGCGCCCGCCGGCCGGCGCGAAGTTCGTGCTGATGAACCCCCGCTCGGGTTCTACCCAACGAGACAAATACTCGGCTACCGCGTAGAGCACCCCGTCTCCGCGCAACGCGGCACGCGCACGCAGCGCCGGCGATCGCAGCGCACGCCGAACTTCGGTATCGCCGGCTCGTAAGGCAGTGAACGATGGCGCGCGCTGCGCAACCACGTAGGCGCGCTGCATCACGAACGAGTACGTCATCAGGTCGCTCGATGCCACGGTCCAGCCGTCGGACTTGAGTGCGCGCCCGACAGACGCCGTACCGGCGAAAGCGTCGTGCGCCGAGCCAGGGGCGAGCCCGAGCCGGCGAATCGCCGACCCGATGAAAGGCAGAAGCCGCGTCTTGTTGCCGATGTAGCGCATCAGCGCGGCGTGCCCACACGCCTCACGCGAAAGCGGCCCACCCAAACCGCCGGATCACGTCTCCGTGCTCGTCGAGAGCAGGCGGCGGCAGGCGCACGCTTCCAGGAACCGACGGCGGAATACCGGTACGGGCCGACCCATTGCCTAACGCATCGATCGCCTCGCGCACCGAGCATACCAGGCCGCTCGGCACGCCTTGTGTCTCGAGCCGCTCGCGCCACTCGGCGGCCGGCCGCATGGCCAGCCGCTCAGCCATGCCCGTCACGACCTCGGCGCGATGTGTGACTCGCCCGGCGTTGGTGCGAAGATGCGGCGCCGCGCCCAGCTCGTGCAGATCGAGCGCAAGCGTGCACCCTTGCCACTGCGAATCGCTTCCGACGGCGACGATCATCGGCCGGTCGGCGGTGGCAAACAGCTGGTACGGCACGAGGTTCGGATGGGCATTCCCCCAGCGGCGAGCCTCCGAACCGGTCACCATCACATTCTGCGCGACGTTGACGAGCGCGGCAACCGAGCTGTGCAGGAGCGAAATCGTTATGTGCCGCCCCGCGCCGGTTCGTCCACGAGCGACCAGCGCGGCGAGTATGGAAATGGCTGCATCCTTTCCGGCTATCACGTCTGCCAACGCGACCCCTGCCTTCATCGGCTCACCATCCGGCTCTCCGGTGATCGCCATCCACCCAGCCTCCGCCTGAACGACCACATCGTATCCAGCACGCGCGCTGTCGGCGCCGAATCCACTGATCGTGCACCAGATCAGGTGCGTGTGCTCCTGCAGCAAACTTTCGGGGTCCAGCCCGAGCCGGACGAGGGTGCCAGGCCTGAAGTTGTCGACCACGATGTCGGCCGACCCGGCCAACTCCCGAACAAGCTCTGCTCCTGCAGTATCTGCCAGATCGACCGCGACACTCCGCTTGTTCCGGTTGACGCTCAGAAAGTAGGCGCTTGCCTGGTTCTCATCGAAGGGGGGCCCCCACCCCCGGGTCTCGTCTCCGGTTTGGGGGCGCTCCACTTTAAGAACGTCCGCCCCGAGGTCGCCAAGCATCATTGTGCACAAGGGGCCGGCCAGTACCCGACTTAGGTCAAGAACACGAATTCCGGTCAGCATGGCGCTTTAATGTCCCTGAAATGTCCTTGATATGTCGCTATTTAGTGAGGCGTGAACTCTGACAGCCTTTCAATCGGGAGGCTTGGAAGCAGTCTTCCGCCTTGCGTAACCTATCGAAAAATTAGATACTTAGCGCGACCGACCGACCGCCGGCCCGAAGGTAGCTCGACTTCCGGCGGTCTTCAATTGCAGAGCTCGGTCACTCCGGCACACGAGGAGCATTCTCGCCCATGGTTGAGAACAGTCAGGATCCTGCCGCCGAAGGAGCGAACGCGGCTACTGCCGCATCCGCTCCGCCAACTCCGCCGGCACGACGGCCGGGACATCGCGGCATGGACCCTCGCGAGACACTTGCCGAGCTGACGGCCAAGGCCCACGAGATCAGCCAGCACGCGGGAACAAAGGTTGGAGCAGCCATGAAAGAAGTCATTGGCGCCGCCGCGGGGCTCACCGGATTTGCCGTCGAGAGCGCGCGCGACCTGATTCAGTACATGGTCCGGCGTGGCCAGATGACTCAGACGGAAGGTGACAAGCTCCTTCGCGAAGTCGAGGCCGCGCATCCCACCAAGAGAGCAGCCACCCGCTCAGTTGAGGATCCCGTCAGAACGGCCTCGCAGCGCTCTCAACCGCCGGCGTCCAGTATCAAGGCTCCAGCAGCCAAGCCCGCGCCAAGGCCAACGAGCAAAGCCGAGGCGGCACCGGTGAAGGCAGCCAAGACTGAAGCCGGGCCGGTGAAGAAGGCATCCAGGCCAGAAACCGCGGCTCCAAAGGAAGATCGCACCTCGAAGTCTCCCAAAAAGACAGCCGCGAAAAAGGCTCCAGCCGTACAGGCGGCTCCCGCCGCGAAGAAGGTTGCAAGCGCGCCGGCCGACAAGCCCGCGGCCAAAAAGGTGACGAAAGCCGCGGCGAAAAAAAGTCCGGCCAAGGGATCGGCATCCCGCGCCGCCGCACCGCCGCGACCCAGGGCGGCTGCAAAGTCAGCCCCGGTCAAGCGAAAGAAGTAAGTCCCGCAGCTCCGGCCCGGCTCGTTAGGGACGACAGTCGGAATGCGAGGGGCGCCGCACGCGCCCCTTGCGTTTTTTCATCCCTGATCCCGCCGTGACCAGCCCTGCCTAGCGATCCATCCGTCCGGCACGACGGACCGCCGATCCGCGCTCGGCGAGCAGCCACTCCAGAAACTGCTGTACTTCCGGCGGGTCGGCGACCGAGAATTCGGCCGCCGTAGCGGTGGCTTCGTCAGGCGCAACGCGGACAGTGATCGCCGCGCGCTGCCTGAGCCGCAGCGCGCGAAACGCATCCTCATCGGTACGGTCGTCACCGATGAAAATCAACGAGGCGCCGTCGGCCAGTCCGTGCAGACGCGTGGCGAGCGTGAGCACGGCGGTACCCTTGTCCACATGCGCGGGTGGGCGCAGCTCGAACACCATCTTGCCTTCCGTCACCCGTAGCGAGCACGCCTGCGCGGTTTCCTCTACCAGCGTACGAACCCGCGGCACGACCGCGGGATCGGCCAGGCGATAGTGAATCGTCAGGGTCCAATGCTTGTCTTCGAAGATGATCCCGGGAACCGGTGCCAAACGGGGTGCGAGGCGTCGACCCGCCTGCGCAATGAGCGCGCGGTACGGCTCGACCTGCGGATCGACGAGCGACTCGCCTTCAGGGCCCACGATCTCGTAGCCATGGTTGCCGATCACCCACGTGTTCGACACACGCACCATCCGCCGTGCGTCGCTGGCCGCGCGTCCGGACACAAGGGCGACGATCACTCGCGGACGCGCCGCGAGTGCGGCCACGAGCTGGCTGGTTGCCGCGGGCACTTCCGCCTCATCGGGACGAGGAGCGATCGGCGCCAGCGTTCCGTCCACATCCAGCATGACGACTAACGGCGCGCCAGCGAGCCGGTCACGAGTGACTTCGCTGATCGGGAACAGCGCGGCGGTCATGAGGCGGCGCGCGCCTCACTGCGCGCTTCGGCAATGTCCCGGGTGCGCGACAGCAATGCACCGAGCCAGTCGAAGATCGTTCTGGTCCGAAGCTGCGACCGCATCCGATGCATGCGAACGCGCCGCTCGGCCTCGCTCATCTCGACGGCCCGCCGGATTCCGTCGACGAAACCATCGATGTTGAACGGATTGATTAGAATCGCGCCGTCTATCTCCTCCGCGGCACCGGCGAAGCGGCTGAGCACGAGGACCCCGCGTTCCTCCACCTGACAGGCAATGAACTCCTTGGCAACCAGGTTCATGCCATCCTGCAGGGAGCTGACCAGGCATAGATCGGCGGCTCGATAGGCACCGGACAGCACCTCCGAGCTCACGTTCTCGTGAACGAGGACGATCGGCGTCCAGTTCTCGGTGCCATAGCGCTCGTTGATCCTCTGCACCCCGGCGAGCATCTCCACCTCGAGTTGCTGATAGGCGTCTATGTCGGTCCGGGAAGGCGTGGCGATGAGGAGAAAGGTGAATCTCTCGCGCATTGCCGGATGGAGCTTCCACAGCCGGTCGAGCGCCCGCAGCCGCTCGGGGATGCCCTTCGTGTAGTCCACACGATCCACGCCGAGTCCCAGCTGGCAGCCGCCTACTGCGTGCCGTCCGCGGAGCCGCTCTACCCGCGCCACGCTCTCCGGTGATTGCGCCATCCGTTCGAACCTGCTTACGTCAATGCTGATCGGATAGATGCCGACTTCCACCTTGCGACCCTCGTAATGCACCGTCAGGCTATCCGCATCGATCTCCGCTTCAGGCACGAACTCGGCAACGCAGCCCACGAAGTTCAGCGCCGACCGCTCGGTCTGGAATGCGATCAGGTCGTTGCCTAGCAACCCGCGGAGCAACGCTTCGTGGACCCCGACCGGGAGCAGGCGGAGAATGTCCGAGGGCGGAAATGGGATGTGCCAGAACAGATGAATCAGCGCCGGGTCGCTCGTGCGACGGATCATCTCGGCCGCCAATCCAAAGTGGTAATCCTGGATCCAGACGATCGCCGGCTGCTCGGCACGATCTACTTCAGCCGTCACCGCCGCCGCGAACTTCTCGTTGACCGAGCGATAGTAGTCCCATTGCTCGTCACGGAACTCGAAATGCTGCACCAGCATGTGACAAAGCGGCCATAACGCGCCGTTTGCGAAACCCAGATAGTAGTGCTCGATGTCCTTCGGCTCGAGAAACACACGGCGCAATGCGTACATTGGATCATCGGGCGGAACCATCAAACGTCCTTCTTCGTCCGCCGTTTCCCGGTCAGCCGATCCGGATCCCCATGCCACCCAGGTTCCATGTGTGGCGCGCATGGTGGGATCGAGCGCCGATACGAGTCCGCCCGGTGGCTGTCGCATTTCGATGCCGTCTTCACCGCGCCGGTGCTCATACGGCTCCCGATTCGACAGCAATATGAGAGTTCTGCCCCGCAAGTACTCAGCGAATTCGTTCATCATCCTCTCGAAATTTCCTCGTGCAATTTCGGATCGGCAAATCGTACTGGCGACCCCTGCCTCCAATGATAGCTTTCCTTCCCGCCGCTTCGGACACTGCCATCACACTTCCCAATATGCACTGGATGACGACCCCCGCGCTCTCCTCCACCCTTGCATGATGACCGGATGCGGCGGGTGACCGCGCGGGCGCCCGCGCGTATCGATTTTGGCGGCGGCTGGACCGACGTACCGCCCTACGACGTGGAGCAGGGTGGCTGTGTTTGCAATCTCGCCATTTCCCGGCATGTGACCGCGATGCTCAGCGAGTTCAGCGATGGCATCGAGATCGACGAAGACGGTGTCACTTACCGCGCGGAATCGGCCGACGCGATGGCGCGCGAGGCCGCGGGCTCGCTCTGCGCCGCCGCGCTCAAGTCGGCAGGAATGCGCAACGTGCGCATCGCGACACGCAGCTATTTTCCCGCGGGTGCAGGATTGGGCGGATCCTCGGCGGCGGGAGTGGCGTTGGCGGGGGCCATCGCTGCCTGGCGCGGAGAATCGCTTACGCGCGAGGCCGCCGCCGAGCGCAGCCGCGCGGTCGAGGTCGAGGAGCTGGGTATCGCCGGGGGACGGCAGGATCATTATGCCGCGGCTTTCGGCGGAGCGCTGGGGCTCTGGTTCGAACGCACCGTGCGCGTGCGCCAGATCCCCATTTCAGTGCAACTCGCCAGCGAGATCGAGCGGCGGTGCATCGTGGGCTACACGGGACGCTCGCGAATCTCGGGTGACACGATCACCGCCGTTCTCGAGGGATATGCCTCGCGAGATCGAGCCGTCACGTCGGCTTTGAAGAGCATGGGTGAGCTTGCCGGGCAAATGATTCGTGCGCTCGAAGAAGGGTTGCTCGATGATCTGGGCCAACTCGTTGCAGAGCATTGGCAGCACCAGCGGAAGCTTCACCCGGGCATAACGACTGAGGAAATCGAGACGGTGCTCGCGGACGCGGCGGCGTGTGGAGCGCTAGGCGGAAAAGCGCTCGGCGCATCCGGTGGCGGTTGCGTCCTTGTAGTCGCGCCGGCCGAACGAACGTCGGCGGTCCGGGCGGCGGTTGCCCGCCACGCCCAACTCGTGCCGTTCATGGTTGACCGTGTGGGGCTGACCGTCCAGACAAAATGAGAACTGCGAACTGCGGGAACCAGCCGCCGCGCCTTCGGTTCTCGTAGTTCACCAGGAGAGAATCGATGACCAGACAGAGTCAATGACGCAGATTGTCGCCCTGGGCGATGCGGTGGAGCTCGCCCGCCTTCTCGTCAGGCAGGACTCCCGCAACCCCTCACTTGTGGCCGGCGCGCCGGGTGAGGGGCCGGTCGCCCGCGTCCTCGCCGGCGTATTGCGTGAATGGGGGTTCGCCGTAGAGGTGCCGGAGGTCTCTCCCGGCCGACCGAACGTGATCGCGAGGATTGGACAGGCCGGCGGCGGCACGCTGATGCTCAACGGCCACCTCGACACGGTGGGCGTCGAGGGAATGACCCACCCGCCGTTCGAACCTCGGGATCGCGAAGGATTGATGTACGGTCGCGGATCGGCGGACATGAAGTCGGGCGTCGCGGCAATGTGCGCGGCCGCCGCCAGAGCCGCCGCCGCCAATGCCTTACGATGTGAGGTGATCATTGCCGCCGTCACCGACGAAGAGTACGAAAGCGAGGGTACCCGCGCGCTGATCGCCAGCGGCGTTCGTGCCGACGCGGCGATCGTCACCGAGCCCACCCGGTTGTCGATCGCGCCGGCACATCGCGGCTTCGCCTGGATCGAGATCACCGTGGGCGGCAAGGCCGCACACGGGTCGCGCTACGACATTGGCGTGGATGCCATTCGCAAGGCGGCGCTGGTGCTGGCGGAGCTCGACGCTTACGAGCGCGACGTGCTCGCCGCACGCACACACCGGCTGCTGGGACACGCGTCGCTTCACGCCTCGACCATCTCCGGCGGTATCGGATGGTCCACCTACCCCGACCGATGCGTCGTGCGCCTCGAGAGGCGCACCCTCCCCGGCGAGACCGCGGACCACGCGATGGCCGAGGTGCGAGATGCCTGCGAGCGAATTCGGCTTCGCGGCTTTGCTCTCGATGCGGACGTCGTGTTGATGTTTGCGCAGGGCCCCAGCGACGTAGCGGACGACGCTCCTATCGTGCGGGCGCTTTCTCGCGCACTGGAGACATGCAGCGAAGAGGTGAAGATCGAAGGGCTGAGCGCATGGACCGACGCAGCGTTGCTCAACGACGCCGGAATCCCAGCCATCTGTTACGGGCCGGGCGACATCTCCCTCGCGCATTCTTCGACCGAATGGGTTCCCCTCGCGGAGATCGAGCGGGCGACCTCCGTTCTGGATCAGCTCGTGCGTACATGGCCGGAGGTCAGGAGGTAGTCGCATGGCACAATTCACCCATGAGCAGTATGACGCGCTGGAAAGCGCGGTTACTCACGGCCGGCGCGTAGTGATCTCCCGCCGCGGAGCGGAGTACGTCGTCATTCCCAACCGCCTGACGCAGCGCGGCGGCCGCGAGATCATCGAGACGCGTAATCCGACCACCGGCGACCGGCAAACGTTCTTCCTGGATGAGGTAGATGGGTTTGACGTTGTATGAACTGCGGGAAACGGGAAACGGGAAATGGGAAACGTGACTCCGGCGTCGTCTGCCGTTTCCCCTTTCCCATTTCCCCTTTCCCGCCTTTCCCTTCCCTATGACAATCCCTCGCCTCGTCGCCGTGTACGCCGACGAATCGTGTCTGGGCAATGGACGCGAAGGAGACAATCCCGGCGGCGCCGGCGGACTCATCGAGGTGCTGCATCGCGGCGCGCTCGTTAGGCACGACTACTGGCTGTCGGAGCCGGCGACCACCAATAACCGGATGGCCCTTCGCTCGGCGATCGAAGCCCTGCGCATTCTCTCGGCGAAGGGGCGGAGGTGCCGAGTGGTGTTCGTTAGCGACTCCCAGTACCTGGTGAAGGGCAACACCGAGTGGATATACGGCTGGGAACGGCGAGGGTGGCGGCGGGCCGGCGGTGCACTGGAGAACGAGAGCTTGTGGCGCGAGCTGGCCGATGTCCGACGCGGCCACGACGTGGAATGGCGTTGGGTGCGAGGGCATCGCGGCCATCCACAGAATGAATATGCCAACCACCTGGCAGCGCGGGCTGCAGCAGAACAGACGACGTCCGCGGGCGCGGTGCCGTCGGAGTTCGAAGCGTGGCTCGAAAACGAGCGCGCAGCCCAACGGATGTCGACCGATCCCGACCCCTTTCCCGACCCTGCAGGCTTCAATCCCGCCCCAGCGTTACCCTGATCGAGCGCTCCGCGTCATTCGTAGAGGTCCAGACGGACGTCGCGACTGGCTGCGCACCGCCTGAACCCACTCCCTCAGGTCATCCCATGAAAAAAATTCTGCTGCTCGTGGTCGGTTTAGCGCTCGGCTACTGGATCGGCTGGAAGGACGCGCAGGTGAACGACGTGCAGATCGTGTCGAGAATTGTGATGCGGGTCGGCGGCGATCACCGCGCCAACATGGTTACCGACGTGGACCGCCAGATGCAGGACGCCGAACGCTGAGCGCCAATGTGGGTGACACCCTACTGACGGGCCGGCCATCAAAGCCGGCCCGTTTTGCGTTGATCGGTTTGGTCGAGTCCCGAGACAGCTGATATTGAATGTGACGTGGAGCACGATGGTGAAATTACGCCGCGTCCCGCCAGCGCAGTCGGCAGTTGCATCGACGAGCGGCCTGCATCAGCTTCCGCGAGGCGCATGCACACCACTCGTGCGCCCTGACCTCATCTCAGCGAAGCCATGGACGATCTCGATCGGCTCTTCATCCTTCTCGTCGAACGGACGCGCACCCAATATCCTGACCACCTGACGGACCCCTTCGAGGTTGCCGAGCTCTATCAGAGCCTCATCCCGTACCGCCACTTTCGTCGCGAACTGGGAATAGAGACCAACGGGGACTACGAACTGGCGCTCGTGCGGCTGCTCGCCGGCGAGCGGGGCTACATGCAGGGGCAGTCGGACATGCAGGAAGCGATGAAAAGCGAGTTAGCCGGCAACAACCCCAACACGTCGATCTTTCGCGAATACGCTGCGTCGCGCGTAGGACTTCCCACCGACGCCGTGCGTCGGGCGGAGCACGTTTACTCGCGAGGCGGGGGAGGAAACGCCGCGCCCGCTGCCGCACGAAGCGCCGCGTCGGAAACGCCCGGGGCGCGTCAATCGGCGATTCCCCTGGGGCATTCGGAGGCTGCATCGCCATCGCTGCCACCACCTCCACCCTCGGCCCGCGCGACAGTTGCCGTGCCATCTGTGCCACCCGTGCGTCAGGCAGAGTCTCAAACCCGGCGGGAAGGTTCCGCTGCATCCGACACCGCCGCAACTGATCACTGTCGCTACTGTAGCGGTTCACTCCCGGCCGGACGACCACTTACCTATTGTCCGCACTGCGGCCAAAACCTGACGATCCGGCGCTGCCCAGCCTGTGCTACCGAGCTCGACCTTGCGTGGAAGTTCTGTATCACGTGCGGCCGTGGGGTGTGAGAGTAGGAAATAGGAAATAGGAAATAGGAAATAGGAACGAGGAAAGAGGAAATAGGAACTCGAGGGACCAGGCATTAGGAATTAGGCCTGCCGTCACGTCCCGATTCATGCCGCCATACGCATACAATCGATGCACACCACCCCTGATTCCTGATTCCTGATTCCTGATTCCTCAGTCAAATGACGAGAAACACTCGAGCCCGTCCCACCGACGTCGTCTTTCTCTCGGGCGTGCGGACGCCATTCGGCACGTTCGGCGGAGCGTTGCGCGACATCTCCGCGGTCGACCTCAGTGTGATTGCGGCGAAGGAGGCCCTCGAACGCTCGCGGGTAGAGGCGAGCGAGATCGACCACGTCATTTTCGGCAACGTCATCCAGAGTACCGCCGACACCGTCTACTTCGCGCGACATGTGGCTCTCAAGTCGGGGTGCCGAATCGAGACGCCGGCGCTCACGGTCAACCGCCTGTGCGGTTCGGGTTTTCAGGCGGTAATCAACGGAGCGCAGGAGATTCTGCTCGGTGAAGCCGAGGTGTGTCTTGTTGGAGGCGGCGAGAGCATGTCCACCGTACCGCATGTGGTGCGCGGCATTCGGTGGGGCTTGCAACTCGGGAAGAGCCCGCCGCTCGAGGACAGCTTGTGGGAAGGCCTCACCGACTCGTATGCCTGCATGTCGATGGGCGAGACGGCTGAGAAGCTGGGTGCGCAGTACGAACTGGACCGAGGCCGCGTCGATGCCTTTGCCTTACGCTCCCAGCAGCTCGCCAAATCCGCGTGGGACAACGCGGTGTTCAAGGATGAGGTCGTGGCGGTTCCGGTGAAGAATCCCAAAACGCGGAAAATGGAGGAGCTCACCAGGGATGAGCACATGCGCCCGGATTCGACTGCGGAAGGGCTCGCCAAACTAAAGCCGGTGTTCCGCGAGAATGGTCTGGTGACGGCCGGCAATGCGTCGGGCATTGGCGATGGTGCCGCGGCGCTGGTGATCTCGAGTGCCGAATTCGCGGCGCGTATGGGGCTCACGCCCATGGCACGGCTCGTGTCGTGGGGGGTAGCTGGTGTAGATCCCACCATCATGGGGATCGGCCCGGTACCGGCCGCACGCATGGCGCTGGAAAAGGCGGGTATGTCGCTCGACGACATGGATCTGATCGAAGTGAACGAAGCATTCGCTGCACAGACGGTCGCGGTGGAGGTGGAGCTGGGCATTCCCCGCGAAAAGCTCAACGTTCACGGCGGCGCGATTGCGCTCAGCCACCCGCTCGGCGCCTCGGGCGCCCGCATAACGACACACCTGCTGCACGCATTGCGGATGCAGGGAAAGCGTTATGGTCTGGGGTCGGCATGTATAGGGGGAGGACAGGGCATTGCGGTGATAGTGGAGGCGATGAATTGACCAGGTCGGCAGGGCAGTTGCTCATTCACGAACGATCGGTGCGGGCTTCCGGCGGTGGATCCGGCGCTCCCGGCATGCTCCGGAGCAGAGGCTCGTTGGGCGCAGTGGGTCATGCTCGCCTCGTCCTCATCGCATTCTCTCTCGCGTGTGCCTCCGGTGGAGGTTCCGCCCCCGAGACTTCAGCCGCTCCCGATCCGGGCAACGTCCAGCGCGTGAACTCGCAGTGGCCGATTGCTACGCGGATGCACGTGGACCTCTGGCTGCATGCATTCGCCCTGCTTCAGGCCGATACCACCCAGATTCCGTATTTCGAACGCGGCTATTCGTCCCGGATGGAGGCGTTCAAGCGGCGTGCGAACGTGTCGACACAGCTCGACCTGAACGCCGAGCAGCTGCGGGCGCGGATGACGATCAATCCCTCGATCATCAACGCTCAATTCCTGGCGCTGCAGGCGAGCTCGCTCGACAATCTCCTCGGAGCGGCGGAACTCTTTCTCCGATCCGAAGGCGTTGCCTCGCGTTCGGGCGACCGCGCGACGCAGCTCGCCATTGCCACGTTCGCGCAATACTTCCCCACCGCAGCCGATCGTGAGTGGCTGCGGATGTTCCTGATAGCCGTCCGTGACGAGAACGACCGGTTCTATCGAAGCTACTGGTTGGCTCGCCAGCAGGACCTGGCTCCCGTGCTCACCCGTGTCGATTCGTTATGGGAATCGCACGTTCTTCCCAAACTGCAGGGCTACCTCGGCAACTCGCGTTCAGGATCCGGCACACTGATCCTTTCCCTGCCGCTCAACGGCGAGGGGCGCACGCTCATGGGAACGACGCGCGCCGACAATCTGATCGCCGTCGGGTTTCCTGATTCGCTCTCGCAGGTCGACGAAGCGTTCTACGTATTCGCGCACGAGGCGATTTTGCGAATCGCCCAGACGGCGGTGGACGACAACACGACGCCGGTCGAGAAGCGCGACGGGCTCAACGACCGGTATCTCAGCGCCGCCGCCGTTCGAGGCGGTCTCCTGCTGCTGGAAAAGACGTTGCCGGAAATGGCGGCGGGCTACATGCGGTATTATCTGATGTCGGCGGGCAGCGCGGTTCCGGCCACGAATGTGCGCGGCGCGTTCGAGCAAGCCTTTCCGCTCCCCCAGCACATTCTCGATGCCTTGGTGAGCCAGTTGGCGTCGGTGATGGGCGGCATATGACGGATCTCCCCACCCCGCCGCCTTCCGCCGGGAAACCCGGCACGAGCGCTGCGACGGTCCCCGCGCCCGCCTCTCGCATGCTCGACCGGTCTGAGCTCGAGCGGGTGCTGGCCCGCGCCGCGGAGCTGCAGGCGCATAACGCCGACATGGGCGAAGGTGGGCTGTCGGAAGCGCAGGTGATGGAGATCGGTCGCGACGTTGGGATCTCGCCGCAGCACCTGCGGCAGGCGCTCGCGGAAGAACGCGGACGATTGGCGCTCCAGCGCGACGAAAGCTTCGAGGGACGCATCGCGGGGCCGGCGCAAGCCGTGGCTACCCGCACGATATCCGGTACGCCTGAGGGAATAATGGCCGCTCTTCTCTCATGGATGGACAATGAGGAGTGCTTGCAGGTAAAGCGGCGGTTCCCCGATCGCTCCACCTGGGAACCGCGCCGCGACTTTGTCGGCAGCATTAGGCGCGGGCTCAACATCGGTGGGCGTGGCTATGCCCTCACCAAGGCGACCGAGGTCGGTGCAACGGTCGTTCCGGTAGATGCGGGGCGGGTCCTCGTGCAGCTCAATGCCGATCTGGG
>CAZPCC010000206.1:0-1785 GCA_964584905.1 uncultured Gemmatimonadaceae bacterium
AGCGCCGCCACCGGAAGAAGACGGCGTGTAGGAAGTCCGCCCCGGAAGGGCGGAAGAGGTCTCTGCCGCCCCTCCGGGGCGGATCATTCGCGGACGCCCACGTTTCCGGTGGCGGCGCATTCGCGCTCGCCACCGGCTACCCTCTCTACGCGCCTCCGGCGCAGGGCCCGAGCCCAAAGTTAACGCCATTGCGGCTTCAGCCGGGGGGTGCGGCGCAGTAGCCTGGTCAGCCCGCGTAGCGGGCGACAGAGCCGTCCTGTCGCCCGCTACGCGGGCTCGATTGGACCCATGCGCGAGTCCCCCGGCTGAAGCCGGGGGCTACTCCCTGTTGCCCGCTACGCGGGCTCTGGAGTTTGGCCCTTCCGAGGTCTGCGCCGTACGGTCGACGCCGACGTGAAGCGGCCGGATCCTGTGCCGCGGAGCGGCAGCCAGACGGTAGCCGGGGGTGCGAGCGCTCAGCGAGCGACCCCCGGAAAGGAATGCAAGGGGGGGTGCCGCGTCAGCGGCACCGGATGTTGGGATCACGTCGAAACGCACTCGGTATTCTGCCTTCCGCCCGCTACGCGGGCATTCGGGCAACAGACTTTGAAGCCGGGGGCTATTGCCTTTGGCCCACTACCCGGGCATGGGCAACAGACAATCGAGCTCCAGCGGTAGGGGTTCGGTGATCGAATGCGCGACGTCGGCGGAATCCACACTATTCCCCCAGCTTCTCCTTGAGCTCGCGCAGCTCGCTGGCCAACATCGCCATCTGCTCCTCGAGCTTCTGCACGCGCTGGGACAGAGGCTCGCCGCGCGTCTCCGGTTCGGGCGCGATCGTATCCTCGACCACCGCTCCTCCGGCGAGGTGCGCCCAGCGCTCTTCCTTCTGCCCGGGACGGCGCGGCAGCTGCTTGACCAGTGGCTCGGAGTGCGCGGCCATGTCCCGTAGCGTCTCCTCCACGTCGGAGACGGCATCGAACTGCTGCAGCCGATCGCTGCGTCCGCGGAGCTCACCCACGGTTTGCGGCCCGCGCAAAAAGAGGAGAGTCAGAAGCGCCTTCTCCTTTCGGTTCAGGTGCCATACGGGATCGAGGTTGTGGTCGTAGCGGACGGCGCGTCCGCCGAGGACCTTCCACAGCAGCTTCTCGTCCTGAAGACGATCGAGAGTGCGCTGCAGTTCCTCGTCGCCGAGCTCCATCACCGGCTCACGGTTCGATTTCTGGTTCGCCGCCGCGAGGAGCGCGTTCAACGTGAGCGGGTAGTACTCGGGCGTCGCGAGCTGCTTCTCCATCAGCGATCCGAGGACCCGGATCTCGACCGGATCGAGCGTGCGGGGGATGCGGGGACGGTGCTTGCCTTCGGTGTCGAGCGTCGGGATGAAGGTCATACCCGCTATTCAATCCTGAGCGAAGCGAAGGATCAAGGGAGCCCACACGTCCATCCTGAGCAACGCGAAGGATCAAGGGAGCCCCCGCACGGACTGGACCCACAGGCGTCGCTCGTGGCGTAGTTCCGCGTGAGGGCTCCCTTGATCCTTCGCTTCGCTCAGGATTGAGGGTTCACGTGGGGGCTCCCTTGATCCTTCGCTTCGCTCAGGATTGAAAGTCCGCTCAGGGTTGATGATGGCGGGCTTCGCCTCCCGCGTCCGCCCGAAGGAGTTGTCCGCGCGCATGGCCACTTTCCGCGCCAGGGACATGAAGGTCGTCATCTTGCCGCCGAAGACGTTGATGAGATTCCCGTCGCGGACGACGCGAAAGTCGCGCCCAATCGCGCTCGGATTCGTGGCCCTTCCAACGAGCGGAC
>CAZPCC010000207.1:0-10923 GCA_964584905.1 uncultured Gemmatimonadaceae bacterium
CGGTCACCGCCTGCCAGTTCGTGGCGCCGGTACAGTCTGCCGCGCACGTGGCGTACTTGAGGTCGCCGTTGGTGTCGTCCCAGTAGCTCACGTGCACTCGCCCGCTCTCGTCTACCACCAGCGAGGTGAATTCCCCCACGAATCCCGCCGCGTCCACGGTCACCGCCTGCCAGTTCGCGGTGCCGGCGCAGTCCGCCGCGCAGGTGGCGTACTTCAGGTCGCGGTTAGTGAGGTCGTGGTAGCTCACGTGCACGCGCCCGCTCCCGTCCACCACGAGTGAGGTGTATAGCCCCACGTTCCCCGAGGCATCCACGGTCACCACCTGCCAGTTCGTGGTGCCGGCACAGTTCGCCGCGCAGGTGGCGTACTTGAGGTAGCTGGCGGCGCCGTAGTAGACCACGTGCACCCGCCCGCTCCCGTCTACCGCGAGTGAGGTGTGGCTCCCTACGCTTCCCGTGGCATCCACCGTCACCGTCTGCCAGTTCGCGGCGCCGGCACAGTTCGCCGCGCAGGTGGCGTACTTGAGGTCGCCGTTGGTGCCGTCCCAGTAGCTCACGTGCACCCGCCCGCTCCCGTCCACCGCGAGTGAGTTGTACGCCCCTACGCTTCCCTGGGCGTCGACCGTCACCGCCTGCCAATCGCGCGTTGCGAACTCCCACACCTCCGGCGCGGTCAGCCCCACCCCCCCAGACCTGCGCACCCCCGTCGTCACCTCCACCTCATAGTCGGCACCCGGCACCAACGGCGCCGCCGCCCGCGCCGTCCGCGTCGCCGCCTCGTAGCTCAGCGTCGTCGCCAGCGCCACCCCACCCACCCTCACCCGGAACGTCTCCGCCGTCAGCGTCGCCGGGTCGATCGCCTCGTTGAACACCACCGCCACCGTCGCCCCCGTCTCCACCCCCGTGGCGTCCGCTGTCGGGCTCACCGAGGTGACATTCAGAGACTGCACCGGTCCCGTTCCGCCGCCGCCGCCGCCGCTGCCGCCGTCGCCACCGCAGGCCGCGAGGAGTACGGCCGCGCCCAGGCCGAGCCGCATGTGTGCTAAACGCATCGTCAGGCCTCCTTCTGGTTTGAAGAGGGTCCGCTTGGAGAATGGCCGGCCGTATCCAACTCCGAGCGGGAGTCCGTCCAATTCGGTAAGCGTCGATTGGGGCTCGGGACCCTCATCTGCGCATCTGGCTCAGACCGCCGCCCGCGCCGACCACCACCTCCTCGTGACGAAGAGCTCAGCGGGCGAGCGGACGCGGGGGGTCGTGCGGATGCCTGCCGGAGAGCCGTACCGAACCAGGGTGTGGCGCGCTACCTAACGGTTCACGGAGCCGACAGGGGCGGCCGGCCAGCCTAACAGACGCGCCTTGCGCCGCTCCGGTTCACGCGCCGCCGCATCCGGCACATGTGCGCGTCTCGGGAAAGACGAGGAGGCGGCCATACGGGATCGGCCTGGCGCATCGCTCGCAGCGCCCGTACGTCCCCTTCTCGATCCGCTCGCGAGCGGTGAGAAGCTGTCCGTAACGCGCCATCTCGCGCTCGAACAGACCTGCGCTCATCTGCTGGTTCTGGAACGCGTCGACTCGCGAGAGACGGCCGACGGACGTCTGATCCAGCTGGACCGGCTTGCTCGCCTCACGCCGCCCCTCCATCCCGCGCTCGAGCCGCGTGATCTCACGCTCGAGCTCATCCTTCAGCTCCTGGAGCTGCGCATCGGTGAGTCCGCCCTGGTTCTCGGTCATCATATTCCGGTATTTGCCGTGTCGGCTATGAAGGAACTGGAGTCGGGAACTCCCTGCGTTTCCCGTTTCCCATTTCCCATTTCCCGCCTATTTCATCGGCTGACGCCGTCTTCATGCACTGCGCCGGTTCGAAAGAGCGCTACGTGGTCACGCGGAATCTCCAGTGCCCAGCCGTAACGCTCCGCGATCCACCCCATGGTCCTCGCGTGATAGAAGCAGACGTGCGTCGGGTCACGCCGGTACCACCAGTGCGCGAACGGCGCCTCGACTCCGTGGAACCGGGTCATGATTCCAATCAGGCCGCCTCCTGAAACGAGCTTGGAGAGCCGCCCGAGAAACGGCCGCGGCTCGTGCACGTGCTCCAGCGTTTCCGAGCAGGTTACGAAATCATAACGCTCACTCAGAGCACGCTCGTCAGGCTGAAACAGGGGATCGTAAGACGCGCACGGCCGTCCCAGCCTGGTCAGCAGCTCCGCCAACACCGGTGCCGGTCCGCATCCGATGTCCAGGCCCCGAGCGCCGACGGATACGCGTTCCAAAACGGGGTCGGCGAGCCGGCGGAGGAATGCGACGTAGCCATCGTCGTCGGCCGAGTTGCGATGCTCGAGATAGCGCAGCACCTCGGAGAGCGGCGGCAGCCGGTCGGCCGGCTCAAGGAAGATGAGCCAGCATCGCTCGCACCACATGTAGCGGCGCGACCCGTCCACGTGATAAACCGCGGGTTCCGGCGTGCCACAGAGAAGGCAGGCTTCGGCGGTGTCCGGCCGCCGGCGCTCCTCAGTCTCGCCCAGGGGAGCATGCGTCACGGTCCGTGGGAACCACGCGATCACGTCACGACCGTCGCGTCGCATGGCACGTTAGGGCATTTATCACTCGTACCGGGGGGTGACGTTGCCCGGTGGACGGCGGTAGCGCACGTACGCAAGCGTCAACAGCGCTGCGTCGAGGGTCACCACGATGTAGGTGGGGTCTCACGCTTGGTGGAGTGATCTGCCAGTGCTGTGGGAAGTTCGCAGGCGATCCAACGGGATATCCCCGGTCCGTGGAGCTTACGAGGACCTCGATGAGCCGCAGCCTTCTCAGCCTAGCGAGTGGCATTTCGGTGCCGGCGAGAGTGTTGCTCAGCGGAGAAGGTCCATTTGCGCGGAAGAGTTGGAAAATACCGGGGAGCTCGATCATACGCAGGAGCTTGATATTGTTTACCGTTCTGAGAGGAATCGACGGGTGTGCGCCGGTCGGTCTCCGGCATTCCTGGTTTCGCGCCACCGGGCTACATTGTCAGCATGCGTCGCTCACCTCTGTCGCGTTTCACCGGACTCGTGCTGGCCGCGCTCGTGGGCATTTCCGCCCCCGGGTTGGCGTTGGCGCACGGTTACGCGCATCACGAGGCCAGCGAGCACGCGGAGCACGAGCATGGCCATGAGCATCGCCATGCCACGCCGACAGCCGACGAGGGCGCGTCCACTGTAAACCAGACGGGTTCGATCGAGTCCGCCGGCCGCTCGGGCGACCACGATCATCCGCAACTCTCACTCGGGCTCTCAGCGCGCGCGGAGATTCCGATCTTCGTGGTTCCCGGGACGGTAGCTCTTCCCGAGTACGTTCTGGTCGACAGCCGGGCATCGCTCCTCCTGACAACGGCGCCCCCTCGAGCCGGACCTCCGGATGCGGCGCCTCACCAGCCCCGCGCCCCACCTCTCGCCTAACCTGCCCGTCGCCACGTCGCGCCTGATATCGCGCTGACGAGCGACCGTCGCCATCCGCGGAACCGGCACTGAGTGCCGTAGCCGCACTCGCGCAGCTTCAGACTCATGGAGCGCTGCGGCGAACGCCACGGATGCCGGCCACGGTACACACAATCTCGGGTCGACCCTCCACGGACATTCCGGGGACGCGGGGCCGGCCACCGTACTCAAGAGCAGGTCGGCGATCGACATGCGAACGATCCGTCTTTTCGTTCCGGGTTTCCGGATCACGGTGTTGGCTGGCCTTTCCGCCATCGCGGTTTCGCCTGCGCTCTTGCATGGCCAGGAGCAGCCGCGCGCGGGCGTGACCACGCCACGACCCACGCTTACGCTTGAGCACGCGCACGAGATGGCTCGGCGCGTGAGCCCCGAGCTAACCGCCTCTCGCGAAGCGGTTGCCGCCGCTGCCGCCCGCGAACGTCAGGTGGGTGCGTTTCCAAACCCGACGGTCTCATATCAGCGTGAGCAGACCTCGGGCGACGGCCAGACGAACTCCCAGAACATTGCGTCGATCGACCAGCCGATCGAGCTCGGAGGAGCGCGTGGCGCACGAGTCGCCGTTGCCCGGTTTCGCCGCGAGGTCGCGGAAGCGCGTCTCACCCTCGCGCAGGCGCAGCTCGATCATGACGTAACGCGCGCGTACGCTCTCGCGGTTGCCGCCGATAGACTGGCAACTCTCGCGGAGCAGGCCGCGAGTGCATTTGGCAGGGCGCGTACGGTGAGCCAGGCCCGCCTCGTTCAGGGCGACGTATCGGGCTACTCACACCGGCGCATCCAGCTAGAGGCGGCGCGCTACGCCGGGCTCCTCGCCGAGGCGCGTCTTCAGCTCCGCATGTCACAGTTCACTCTCCTGTCGCTCCTCGCGCCGTCCGCCGACTCGGCGACGTCATTACGAGACACCGACCTGATTCTCGAAGACTCGCTCGTCGTCGCGTCAGTTGTCATCTCCGACGATTCGTTGCGCGCGCGGGCGGCCCGCCATCGAGCCGAGTTGCGCATCGCGCGGCTGGAAGCCGCGGCGACCGCTGCGGAAGCGAGGCTCGCTGCCCGCGAGCGACTTCCGGTGCCCACACTGACCGCGGGCATCAAGAGTGAGCAGGTCGCGGGCGGTGACGACTTCAACGGATTCGTTGCGGGCGTCTCGCTTCCGCTCCCGCTGTGGGATCGCCGGCGGGGAGCAATCGACGCCGCAGACGCGGAATCACGCGGGCGAGTCGCCGAAGTCGAGGTCGTGCGTCGGCGTGTCAGCCGCGAGGTCGGCGAAGCGGCCGAAGCGCTCCGCGCAATCGACGAGCAACTCGATCTGCTCCGGCCTCAACTAGGCGTGGAGTCCCAGGCTGCTCTCCGTGCTGCACAGGTTGCTTACTCCGAAGGCGAGATATCGCTCGTGGAGTGGCTCGATGCCGTCCGTGCCTATCAGGAAGCCGAAGCGACCTTTGCCTCGCTTCGCGCCGAATCACTCATTCGCCATGCCGCGCTCGAACGCGCCGTCGGCGTACCGCTCGCGAGGGACTCACGATGAGACGCTCACACAACGGCTCTTGGCGCGCTGTCGCGGCCCTCACGGCCACTGTCCTCGGCGTTATGATCACGTCGTGCTCTCGAAGCAGCGCCAACGAGGCCGAGTCGGAAGAGCCCGGTCCGGCGGGCGGCGTGGTTACCATGTGGACGGATTCCACAGAGCTGTTCATGGAGCACCCCGCGCTCATCGTCGGTGAGCCTGACGTGTTCGCGGTGCACTTCACGGACATCACCGAGTTTGAGCCGCTGCGCACCGGACGGGTCACGTTCCGGTTCCAGCCTCGCGATGGCGGAGCGCCGGTGGTCGTTGTGCAGGAAAAGCCGCGTGCGCCTGGCATTTACGGGCCGCGGCCCGAGTTCACACGTCCGGGGATCTACGATTTGACGATGCTCGTGGAGAGCCCACAGGCGCGCGACAGCATCAGCGTACCGGCGCTCCGTGTCTACGCCACCGCCGACGAGGCACCTCGCGAGGAGGAAGGCGCGGAAAGCGGGATTCCGTTCCTCAAGGAACAGCAGTGGAAGACGCCAGGGTTCCGGACGGATTTTGCAGTCGTGGGTAGTGTGGTCGAGTCGTTCCAGGCCTCCGGCGAGATAATCCCGGCCGCCGGACGGATAGCGCAGGTAACGGCGCCGATCGGCGGACTGATCGACGTGAGCGGCGTGGCGTCGTCCCCGTCTCCCGGACAGCGAGTGAATCGTGGACAGGTAATAGCCCTCCTCACGCCCTCGTTAGGCGAGGGCGGTGCATCGTACGCCGAGGCGCGTGCTCAACTGCGCGAGGCGCAGGACGAGTATGAACGTGCCCAGCGGCTGTTCGCCGCCGAAGCGATCCCGCAACGGCGACTGCACGAGGCGGAGATCCGGCTCCAGGCGGCGCGCGAGGCGCTCGCTGGATTGGGCGGCGGAGCGCTAACGCCCGGCGGCAGGATCGAGATCAGAGCGCCGATCGCCGGTGTCGTGACCGCGCGGAGCATCACGCCCGGCAGCCGGGTGGAGGGCGGAGCGCCGCTGTTCACGATCATCGATCCGTCGGTCGTTTGGCTCAAGGTGAACATCCCGGCCGCCAGCGCGCCCCTCGTTGGTCGCTCATCCGGCGCGACGTTCCAGCTCGAAGGTTCCCCACGCGTCTACCAGGCGCGGCGCACCGTCTCGCTCGGCAGCGTCGTCGACTCGATCACGCGGACGGTACCGGTCATTTACGAGATTGCGAACACCGACGGCACGATCAGAGTCGGCGCCAGCGCGAAGGTGTCCGTCAGCACGGGACGCAGGGCGGATGGGGTCATCGTGCCGACGTCGGCGATCCTCGACGAGGACGGCCGGCCGATCGCTTACGTGCAACCGGAGGGCGAGACGTTCGAGAAGCGCGACCTGACGATTGGGGGATCCGAAGCTGGCTTCACGCTAGTGCTGTCGGGCGTCAGGGAGGGCGAGCGTGTCGTGACTGGAGCGCCGTATCAGGTGCGACTCGCGTCGCTGTCCACCGCGGTGCCGGCGCAAGGGCACGAGCACTAGGAGCCGAACCGATGCTGAACAATCTCATTGCCTGGTCGCTACGGAACCGGGTCATCGTGCTCGCCACGGCGGCGGTCATGCTCGCCGCTGGCGCGTGGACGGCGTACCGAATGCCGGTCGACGTCTTTCCCGACCTCACGGCGCCGACGGTTACCGTCCTCACCGAAGCACACGGCATGGCACCGGAGGAGGTCGAGGCGCTCGTCTCCTTCCCGATCGAGACCGCAGTCAATGGCGCGACTGGCGTTAGGCGCGTGCGGTCGTCCAGCGCGCAGGGGATCTCCGTCGTCTGGGTCGAGTTCGACTGGGGGATGGAGATTTTCCGTGCACGGCAGATAGTGGCCGAGAAGCTCCAGACGGTCGCCGCGGCGCTCCCGACGGGAGTGTCGCCGCCGGTCCTCGCGCCCGTCTCGTCGGTGATGGGCGAAATCATGATGATTGGGTTGACCGGCCCACAATCGGCGCAGGAGCTTCGCACGGTCGCCGACTGGACGATTCGTCGACGGCTTCTTGCCGTGCCAGGTGTCGCCCAGGTGATCCCGATCGGCGGGGAGGTGAAGCAGTACCAGGTGATCGCCGACCCGGCGCGAATGCTGGCGACCGGCGTCACGCTGGAAGAGGTCGTGCGGGCTGCCGAAGGGTCGAATAAGAACGCCTCGGGCGGCGTCTACATGGACAAGGGGCAGGAGTACGTGATCCGCGGTATCGGACGCGTACAGAGCGTCGAAGACATCGCGGCGACAGTTGTCGCGGTGCGCGGAGGAGTGCCCGTCGTGCTTGGTCAGGTCGCTGATGTTCGCGTGGGCGCGGCGCCGAAGTACGGGGACGGCTCCGTGAACGCGAAGCCGGGTGTCGTGCTTGCGGTGCAGAAGCAGCCGGGAGCGAACACGCTCGAGCTCACCGAGCGCATCGGCCTCGAACTCGCGGAGATGCAGCGGACCCTGCCCGAAGGGATGATGATCGAGTCGGCGCTGTTCCGGCAGGCGGACTTCATCACGGTCGCGATCGAAAATGTCATCGAAGCGCTTCGCGACGGCGCAATCTTCGTCGTCATCATCCTCTTTCTCTTCCTCTGGAACCTGCGAACTACGGCGATCTCCATCGTCGCGATTCCCCTATCCCTCGTGGTGGCGATTTTCGCGATGAAGGTGCTGGGCATCACGATCAACACGATGACGCTGGGTGGGATGGCGATCGCCATTGGAGCGCTCGTCGATGACGCGATCATCGACGTGGAGAACGTCTTCCGGCGGCTCAAGGAGAACCACCACCGTCCGCCCGAGGATCGCCGAGCCGCGCTGCGGATCGTGTACGATGCCTCGCGGGAGATTCGTGCATCGATCGTCAACGCGACGCTGATCATCATCGTCGTCTTCCTTCCCCTCTTCTTTCTCGGCGGCGTGGAGGGGCGGCTCCTCCGGCCGCTCGGTTTCGCATATGTCGTCTCGATCCTCGCCTCGCTCCTCGTAGCGGTCACGGTGACCCCGGTGCTGTGCAGCTACCTGTTGCCGAATGCGAAGGCTGTCCGGATGGAGCACGAGAGCCGGCCGGTCCGCTGGCTCAAGGCGCATTACGCGCCCGTGGTCGAGCGTGTGATCGAGCACCCAAAGCGGGTTCTCACCGGAGCCGCGCTGACGCTCGCGCTGGCGTTGGCGATCATTCCGTTCCTCGGATCGGCGTTCCTGCCGGAGTTCAACGAAGGCGCGCTGACCGTGAGCGTGGTCACGGTCGCCGGGACATCGCTCGAGGAGTCCAACGCGATCGGCCGACGCGTGGAGGTGATCCTGCTCGCCAACCCCGCCGTTAGGAACACCGACCGTCGCCAGGGCCGTGCGGAGCTAGATGAGCACGCCCAGGGCGTGAACGCGGCCGAGATCGATGTGAACCTGCGGGAGGATGTCGAGAAGGAGGCGCTCTTCGGAGAACTCCGGCGCGAGTTCTCGGCCATCCCCGGGACCAACGTCACGATCGGCCAGCCGATCGGTCACCGGATCGACCACATGCTGTCGGGAACACGTGCCAACATTGCGGTGAAGATCTTCGGTCCCGATCTGTACGAGCTGCGGCAGGTCGGCGCACAGGTTCGCGACGCGATGCAGTCGGTGCCCGGGGTTGCCGACCTCCAGCTCGAGCAGCAGGTAGACGTTCCCCAGCTCCGCATTCAGGCCGATCGGAACGCGCTCGCGCGCTACGGGATGACCGTCGGCGCGTTCGGCGAGGCGATAGACATCGCGTTCAACGGCGAGGTCGTTTCCCAGGTGCTGGAGGAGGGCCGGAGCGTGGATCTCGTCGTGCGCTTCCCGGAAGAGATGCGCTCCAGCGCCGAGGCGATCGGTGGCGTGGTGTTCGATACGCCGACGGGGCAGCGCGTGCCGCTTTCGCAGCTGGCGACCGTCGTCACCGATCGGGGGCCGAATACCGTCTCTCGGGAAAACGTGCAACGGAAGATCGTGGTGCAGGCGAATGTGGCCGGCCGCGATCTCGGGAGCACCGTTGCCGACATCCGCACAGCGGTCGCCGAGCAGGTGACGCTCCCCCCGGGCTATCACGTAGAGTACGGCGGACAGTTCGAGGCGCAGGAGGAATCGACGCGCACGCTGTCCGTGCTCTCCCTCATCTCGATCGCGGCGATCTTCCTCATCCTCTACGCCGAGTTCCGCTCGGCGCGCACGGCGGCGCTCGTTATGGCGAACCTGCCGCTGGCGCTGATCGGCGGCGTGATCGCGGTCGCGCTCACAGGGCGCGTGGTCAGCATCGCGTCGCTTGTTGGATTCGTGACGCTCTTCGGGATCGCGACCCGAAATGGCATCCTGCTCGTCTCGCATTACCGGCAACTGCTCGGAGAAGGCGTGCCGTTCAGGGAGGCGGTCGTGCGCGGATCGCTGGAACGCCTCTCGCCAATTCTGATGACGGCACTTACTGCCGGTCTCGCACTTATCCCTCTCGCCCTGGGTGGGGGAGAGCCGGGCAAGGAGCTCGAGACGCCGATGGCGATCGTGATTCTCGGCGGGCTGCTCTCGGCCACGGCGCTCAACATGATCGTGCTGCCGGCGTTGTACTGGATGTTCGGCGACCGGTCGCCCGATGCTGTGCGTGCCGGAGGTGAGACAGAGTCGATCCCCTTCAGCACGCGCACGACGACAGAGCCGGTGCTCTCCTATTGAGCCGGATCATCCAGTGAGTCAAAACCGAACCGCGCGCATCCACACGACGACCACCATCACCGGCATGCCATGACTGATCGATTCATCACGAGACTTTCCCTCGACAGCGGTCGCAGCCGCACTCTCCTCCTCACACTTTTGGCGGCGGTCCTCGCCATGCTGCTGGCGCCCGCCGAGGCGCTCGCGCACGGGGTGGCCGCGGGCGACAAGGGATACATCCAGGAAATCGTCGGCGTGCACCTGATCCCTTTCGCATATCTCGGCGCGAAGCACATGGTGACCGGCTACGATCACCTCCTCTTTCTGCTCGGCGTCATCTTCTTCCTTTATCGCCTGAAGGAGATCGGCGTCTACGTCACGCTGTTCGCCATCGGCCACTCGACGACGTTGCTCTTCGGCGTCCTGACTGGCGTGAGCGTCAGCTCGTACCTGATCGATGCGATCATCGGCCTGTCCGTGGTCTACAAGGCGCTAGACAATATGGGCGCGTTCCAGCGCTGGTTCGGCTTCCAGCCTAACACCAAGGCCGCGACGCTGATCTTCGGGTTTTTCCACGGATTCGGTCTGGCTACCAAGATTCTCGATTTCGAGGTCTCGTCGGAAGGGCTGATCGCCAACCTCATCGCGTTCAACGTTGGGGTCGAGATCGGTCAGCTCCTCGCCCTCAGTGCCATCCTCATCGCGATGAGCTACTGGCGGCGCACGCCGAGCTTCGTTCGACACGCCTACAGCACGAACGTCGCAGTCATGGCCGCCGGATTCCTGCTGATGGGTTATCAGCTCGCCGGCTTCTTCATCATCGATCTTCGAGGGGCGAACTAATGCCAGATTTGAACCCCATTCCGAACCCTGACCTTCCGTCGTCTCGCACGCTTTTGCGGTCGACCCTCATCGCGGCTACGGTCGCGATCGCCCTGCTGGTGACGGTCGTGCTGCCCGCGGAGTACGGCGTCGACCCGACCGGCATAGGGCGTGTGCTGGGACTGACGGAGATGGGTGAGATCAAGATGGCGCTGGCGAAGGAGGCGGCGCTGGCCGATTCGATAGAGGCAGCCGAGTTCGCGTCCGGCATGACCGATTCGGTCACATCCACGACGCCAGCCGCTCCGGCTGTCGCCCCGGATCGCTCGACCGCCGCGGCGTCAAGTGCGGATTCGGCGAACGGCCACGTCACCGAAATCGTCCTTCGCCCTAACGAGGGGAAGGAGATCAAGCTCGCGATGCGGAAGGGCGCGCGCGTGACGT
>CAZPCC010000208.1:0-1609 GCA_964584905.1 uncultured Gemmatimonadaceae bacterium
ATTTCCCGTTTCCCATCTCCGCCGATTCCCGATTCCCGATTCCCGACCCGCGACCCCCGACCCCCGACCCCCGACCCCCTATATTCAAGGAATGTCCGCCTCTCCCGCCGAGCGCGCCTTTCGGAAGTCCATTACATCCAAGGCGTTCGCGCCCGTCTATCTCCTCCACGGCGACGAAGAGTTCCTCAAGGAGCAGGCAGTACGGGATCTCGTAGCGGCCGCGGTTGACGAAGGGACCCGCGACTTCAACCTCGATATTCGGAGCTGCGACGATCTCACCGGTGAGACCATCGGGTCGTTGCTGGCTACCCCTCCCATGATGGCCGACCGGCGCTTGGTGGTGTTTCGCGACGCCGGCGCGCTCAAGAAGGACGGGCGTCAGGCTGTCGAGCGGTACCTCCAATCTCTCGCACAGCGCCCCGACGCACCCGTGGACGTCGTGCTCGTGCTCGTCATGTCCGCCGGCCAGAAGATCAAGAAAAACGATGCCTTCCTTGAAGCGCCAATGGTGGTGGAGTTCGGCATGCTCACGGGCGACCGGCTGCCCAAGTGGATCGTTCATTACGCCCGGACCGAGTTGGACGTAGAAATCGCGCCAGAAGCGGTCGCACTCCTCGAGCGCGCGGTCGGGAACGATCTTCCGGCGATAGCCGCGGAGCTGGACAAGCTGGCCAGCTACACGCGCGGGGCGGTGATCGATGAGGCCTCGGTAGGGGCGGTTGTCGGCGTGCGGCACGGTGAAACGTTAGGAGACCTGCTCGACCTGGTCGCGGCTCGGAACGCTGCCGGCGCTCTGGCGCTGTTGCCGCACATTCTGGAGCAGCCGCGGAATGGCGGGGTACCCATCGTGATGGCGCTGACGGTTCAGACGTTGGCGGTGTCATATGGAAAGGGGCAGCGAGAGCGCGGCATGCCGGTCGGGGCGCTCAAACGCGAGTATTTCGAGCTGCTCAAGGTGGCGCGCAACGCCTGGCGTCCGTGGGGTGAAGCAGCGGACGCGTGGTCGCGTGCGGTGGACCTCTGGGACGCCACCGCGCTCGATGCGTCTCTCGCAGCCCTCGACGCCGCCGATGAGGCGCTCAAGTCATCGCGGCTCAGTTCGGAACAGCAGGTGATCGCGACGCTCATACTCACCATGTGCGGCGCGTCGGGCGCCGCCGGGCGCCGGTCGGCCGCATAACGACGATGGAGATGTGATGGCTTCGGTTCGTTGGATAGGCGCAGTGCTGCTGGTCCTGCCCCTGGCGCTTGCCGCGCAGGACTCGCCACGCGCCAACGATTCGGTGTTCACGCAGGCGCAGCGGCTTGTGGCCGAAGGACGCGGCGAAGAAGGGCGGGCGCTGGTGGAACGTACCCTTGCCTCGGCGTCAGCCGGCTCGGCGGAGTACGCGGCGGCGCTGTACTGGCGCGGAGTCATGGCGCCGACCGCGGCGGAAGCGGAGCGCGACCTGCGTCGCGTCATCGTCGAGTTTTCACTGTCGCCTCACGCAGATGACGCTCTCCTGCGGCTGGCGCAGCTCGAGATCGCCCGCGGTGATCGTGTACGTGCCACCGAGCATCTCAATCGTCTTCTTACCGAGCACCCCAACAGTAACGTTCGGCCTCGCGC
>CAZPCC010000209.1:0-7973 GCA_964584905.1 uncultured Gemmatimonadaceae bacterium
CGCGGGTTTCTCTCCCCCGCTTTTTTTGGGGGGGGGGGGGGGGGGGGGGGGGGGGGGGGGGGGGGGGGGGGGTGGGGCCGTCCCCCCCCCCCCCCCCCCCCGCCCCCCCCCCCCCCCCCCCCCCCCCCCCCCCCCACGACCCCCAACCCCTCTTTCCTTGCTCCTTCTCGAATCGATCCGTCTCGCGCTCCAGCAGATCAGGGCGCAGAAGCTGAAGAGCTTCTTCTCGATCCTCGGTGTGACCATCGGCGTGATGTTTCTCATCTCCGTCGTGAGCATCGTCGAAGGGATGAGCCGGTACATGGAAGAGGATTTCATCGGCAAGCTGATGGGGGTGAACACCTTCGAGGTGCGGAGATTCCCCAGCATCAACATGGGGAACACGACAGAGGAAGAATGGAGGGAGTGGACTCGCCGGCCGTACGTACGCGACAGCGACATTCAACCGATCATCGGCGTGCTTCCGCCCGATACGCGCTGGGCGGTCCAGAACGCGGCGTGGAACGTTCAGGTCGAGTCGCGTTATGCCCGGCCACGCCAGATGCAGGTGTTCATGGTCGACGGCGACTACTTCCGCATAAAGCGGATGGATATCACCGTCGGCCGGATCATCTCGGAGCCGGAGTTCGCACAGGGAACGAAGGTCGCCGTCATCGGCGATGAAGTCAGGCGGCATTTCTTCCCCAATATCGATCCGCTCGGGCGCGACATTCAGCTTGGCGGCCAGCAGTATCGGGTGGTGGGGGTGGCGGACAAGCAAGGGAGCGTCTTCGGCTTCTCGCTCGACAAGTTCGTCGTCACGCCGCTGCACTCGCCAGCGCGGCGGCTCAACACCACGATTGGCCGCGATGTGGTCGGCACGCTGGTGATTCAGTCCTCCACCGCCGAAGGCATGGGCGACGCGATGGAGGAAGTGCGCGCCGTGATGCGCGGGCGGCACCGGCTGCGTCCGGCCCAGCCTGACGACTTCGACATGTCGACTTCCGAGACGGCGCTGGCGTTCTGGCAGGAAATCAAGGGCGTCATGCAGTTCGCCGGCGCGGCATTGCCCGCCATTGGCCTGATTGTCGGCGCGATGGTGATCATGAACATCATGCTCGTCGCCGTTGCGGAGCGCACCCGTGAAATCGGTATTCGCAAGGCGCTCGGCGCCCGCCGGTGGGACATTCTGCGTCAGTTCCTCGCCGAATCGGCTACGCTGAGCACGGTGGGTGCGGCGATCGGCGTGGCGCTGGGACTGGCACTGGCGTTCGTGATCGACGCCACCACGTCGCTGCCGGCCGCCGTCGCCCCGTGGTCGATCGGCACCGGCGTAATGCTCGGCACCGTCGTCGGCATTCTGGCGGGCTTTTATCCGGCGCGCCGGGCGGCCCGGCTCGATCCGATTGCCGCCATGCGGCAGGAGACGTGATGCGCCTT
Source organism: uncultured Gemmatimonadaceae bacterium (assembly GCA_964584905.1). Classification (GTDB taxonomy): domain Bacteria; phylum Gemmatimonadota; class Gemmatimonadetes; order Gemmatimonadales; family Gemmatimonadaceae; genus JALZIF01. Next base: position 1,420 of record CAZPCC010000209.1, read on the forward strand.
TCGAACCGCATCTACAGCACACTGGAAGGAATATCGATCGCGTTCGACAGCATCAGGTCGAACAAGATACGAGCATTCCTGACGATAATGGGCGTCGGCGTCGGCGTCTTCGTGGTGGTGGTAATGGCCGGTGCCGTCCACGGAATCAAGGCGAGCGTCGAGGACGACATTGCCGCCGCCGGACCCACCAGCTTCTTCGTCTTCCGACGCGGTGACTTCTTCGAGAATTGCGACGGCACCGAGGACACCTGTCCGTCACGCCGCAATCCGGCGATCCATCCGCGGGAAGTGGATGCCATTGGGCGGCTGCCGAGCGTATTGGCCGCCGCCGCGCACGTCAACGGCTCGGCCGCCTTCAAGTATCGCGACCGATTCGTTTCGTCCGCGATGCTGGATGCCTACACTCCCAATTGGACGGAAGTGGACGGCGGTACGATCGATCCGGGCCGCAGCTTCACGGTCGCCGAGGCACGCAACGCATCACGCGTGGTAATCCTGAACGACGTCCTCGCCGAGCGGCTGTTCGGCGACATCGAGCCGCTCGGCAAGTACGTGCAGCTCGACGGGACGCCGTACACGGTGATCGGGATCTATCACTCCAGCGTTTCTTTCATCGGGACCCCAACGCAGGCGCCGGGCTCCGAGGCAAAAGCGATAGTTCCGCTCGAAACCGCGCGCCGGCATCTGGACATTTACATGAGGGGGCTCGACGTGACGGTGAAGCCGAGTCCTGATGTGGAACGGGACCGGGCAATGGATGATGTCATCGCCATGCTGCGAGGGACGCGCGGACTCAAGCCTTCGCAGCCGAACAACTTCGCCGTGATAGGGCAGGACGCGGTAATGGAGCAGTTCAACGGCTTCACGAACAACTTCTTTTTGATAATGATCGCGTTGGCCTCGGTCGGGCTGATGGTCGGCGGAGTTGGAGTGGTCGCGATCATGATGATCAGCGTGACAGAGCGAACCCGTGAGATCGGCGTCCGCAAGGCGCTCGGTGCGACCAAGGGCACCATTCTGTGGCAGTTTCTGGTCGAAGCCTCGACGCTGACGTCGATCGGGGCGATGGTGGGGCTGGCGATAGGCGCGGGGCTGATCACGCTGGTCGCCAAAGCGACACCTGTTCCGGCGGCGATTCCCGGAGTAGCGGTGGTCATGGCGCTCGTAGGCGCGGCAGTCACCGGCGTGTTATTCGGATTGCTGCCGGCGGTGCGCGCAGCGCGCCTCGATCCGGTGGAAGCGCTACGTTACGAGTAGGCTCGCGCCGGAGCAGGCTTTGAACCTGGGGATTGCGGCGGCCCGCCGGCGCGGCGAACATGTCCGCAGTCCACGATCGAGTATGAGCACGCATGCAATTCCTGGAGGCCGTCCGGATCGCCTTTGCGCAGATCCGAGCGCAGAAGCTCAAGAGTTTTTTCACGCTGGTCGGTGTCACGATCGGCGTGATGTTCCTCATCGCCGTGGTAGCCGTCGTCAACGGCATGGGCCGCTACGTGGAGGAGGATTTCGCGGCGAAGTTTCTCGGCGTGAACACCTTCAACGTGCGCCGTTTTCCCGACATCCAGACCGGGAACGTCACCGAGGCGACATGGCGCGAGTGGCAGCGCCGGCCGGCGATAACGGAGCAGGATGCGTACGCCGTCCGGGCGGCCCTACCTAACGAGGCTCGCTGGGCGATCGACCAGGTCGATTGGATGAACGTCAAGAGCCAGTACGTAAATGGCGGACCGCAGATCATCGCGCATGCGGCGACTCCCGACCTGTTCATCATCAAGGACCTGGTAGTGGAGACTGGCCGCGTCTTCTCCGAACAGGAGAACATCGTCGGTGCGCCGGTCGTCGTCATCGGCCAGCAGGTGGCAGAGCATTTCTTCCCCAGTCTTGATCCGGTAGGCCGGGAGCTTCGTATCGCCGCGCTACCGTACCGGGTGATCGGCGTGCTGGAGCGGCAGGGCTCGGTGTTCGGTCTTTCGCTCGATCTCCAGATCGTCGTTCCCTATGAATCCCCGTTGGGGCGTACGTTGTACAATCCACGCCGGGGACTGTACGGAGTGGTGGTGCAGGCGCCGAGCGAGGCCACGCTGGCCGAGGCACGCGAAACGGTGCGCGAGGTTCTGCGGCGCCGCCGAAAGCTCCATCCGACGCAGCCTGACAACTTCGCTCTGGAGACGTCGGAATCGGCGCTCTCGCAATGGCAGACGATCAAGAAGTTCCTTGTATTGGCCGGGATCGTTCTGCCGGCGATCGGGCTGGTCGTCGGTGCCATCGTGATCATGAACATCATGCTCGTCGCGGTAACCCAGCGCACGCACGAGATCGGCATCCGTAAGTCGTTAGGTGCGCGCCGCAGCGACATCATGACTCAGTTCCTCATCGAGTCGGCTACACTGAGCGTGATCGGCTCGATCTTCGGGATCGCGCTGGGATTCGGTCTCGCCGCGGCGATCCGGGCGGCCAGTCCGCTGCCGGCGTCGGTGGCTCTCTGGTCGATCGTCGTCTCGGTTCTCGTCGGAGCCGGCGTTGGCATTCTGGCGGGGATCTATCCGGCCAGGCGCGCCTCGCGGCTCGATCCGGTCGTCGCACTTCGGGCGGAGTGAACGATGAATCTTCGCTTCACTGCTCATACACTCGGCGAAGGCGTGCGCATCGCGCTCGACTCCATTCGGTCGAACAAGGTCCGCGCCGGCCTGACCATCCTGGGTATTGCCGTCGGTGTGTTCGTGGTGACAGTGATGTCAGCGGCGGTGCACGGGATCAATTCGGGTGTATCCTCGAGCCTCGCCGCGGCGGGACCCACCACCTTCTACATCACGAAATGGCCGGCCGAGGTGAACTCGTGCACCGGCTCCGACGACTCCTGTCCGTGGCGGCGCAATGAACCGCTCACCGTCCGCGAAGCGCAGATGCTCGAACGGCTACCGGACGTGGATCGGGTCACTGCGCATGTCTCCAGTTCCGCCGCCATCAAGTACCAGGGGCGCGACCTGCCAGGGATCTCCGTGGACGGCTATTCGCCGGGATGGACGGACATAACCGCCGGCGAGATGATTGCCGGGCGCGACTTCACGGCCATGGAGAACGAGAGTGCCGCACCGGTGGTGGTGATTCACGACAAGGTTGCCGAGCGTCTCTTCGAGGATACGGATCCTCTCGGAAAGGATGTATCGATCAACAACAAGCCGTTCCGCGTCATCGGCGTTTATCAACCCCTCGGAAACGTTTTCGAGGCAGGCAGCGATGGCCGGATCTACGTGCCCTTCGAGACTGCGCGCCGCCGGCTCAACGTCGGAGTCGCCTGGATGGACCTGACGGTAAAGCCGGTCGACGGCGTTGCGCAGGATGTGGCACTGGACGGCGTAACGGCCGCGCTACGCGTCTCCCGAGGGCTCCGGCCAGCGCAGGACAACACGTTCTTCGTCACCACCCAGGAGAAGATTCTCGAGTTGTACAACCAGATCGTCGGCGTGTTCTTCCTGGTGATGCTCGTGCTAGGCTCGATCGGGCTGATGGTCGGCGGCGTGGGAGTCATCGCCATCATGATGATCAGCGTCACCGAGCGGACGCGCGAGATCGGTGTGCGCAAGGCGCTGGGCGCGACCAAGGGCACGATCATGTGGCAGTTCCTCGTCGAAGCAGCGACGCTGACGACGATCGGTGCGCTGGCGGGCCTCATCGTCGGTGGCGGCCTGACGTGGCTCATCCGGGCGCAGACCCCGATTGCGGCCGCGATTCCCCCGCTGGCGATCATCTTTGCGCTTGCCGGCAGCGCGTTGACCGGCATCGTCTTCGGCCTCCTACCTGCCTTTCGCGCCGCGCGGCTGGATCCCGTGGAGGCGTTGAGATACGAATAGGGGTCGGGGGTCGGGGGTCGAGGGTCGAGAATCTACCCCACAAGCTCGTCGGTGCCCCTAGTGCCCAGCCTAGCCCTTAACCCCTGCCCTAACCCCTCGTCCTCCGACCCCCGACCCCCGACCCTCGACCCTCGTAGTGTCATTCATCGACGTCCTTCGCGTTGCCTTCGAGCAGATTCGAGCCAATCTGCTGCGCTCGTTCTTTACACTCCTCGGCATCATCGTCTCGGTGGCATTCCTCGTCGCGGTCGTCGCGGTGATACAGGGGATGAATGCGTACGTACGTGAGAACATTGCATCGTCGGTGGTCGGGACCAATGCCTTTCAGGTCAGGCGTACGCCGCTGCAGCTAGGCTTCTTCGATGACGAGCAGTGGCGCCGCGTGCAGAGGCGGCCACGCATCACGCGGAAGGACGCCGAGCGGGTGGCGGCGGCGCTCGAGGACGCGGATGCCGTCGCCATGGTCTCCGGCTGGCCGACGCCGCAGGCGGACGTGGTTCATAACGACAGAACGGTCGGCGACGTGCTGATCTGGGGAGTGACCGCCCCTTACCAGGTCGTGCAGGACTACCGCTTCGACGCCGGGCGTCCACTCAGCGAGATCGATGTCCGCGAGCGCCGGTACGTCGCCGTCCTCGGTGCCGACGTCTCCGAAAAGCTCTTTCCCACCGTCGATCCGATCGGCAAGACGGTCCGGATCGTCGGTGAGCGCTTTACCGTCATCGGTACCGTCGCCAAAAAGGGACGAGTTCTCGGTCAGTCATTCGATGGGTTCGTGATGCTGCCGCTCACGACATTCGAGATGATCTACGGACGGCGCCTTACGACGACGATCTCGGTGAAGATGTCCGAGGCGGAGGAGGTGGCGCCGGCCATGGCGCGCGCCGAAGAAGCCATGCGGATCGCTCATCGGCTGCGGCCCGACCAGGAGAACGACTTCTCAGTCGAGACCGCGGATGCGCTGGTGGAGTTCTGGAAAACCCTGACGAAGGTTCTGTTCAGCATCATCCCGGCGGTAGTGGGAATCGGCATCGTCGTCGGCGGCATAGTCATCATGAACATCATGCTGATGGCGGTCACCGAGCGCACCAGAGAGATCGGCATTCGCAAGGCAGTTGGGGCGCGAGCGGCGGACATCCGGCGGCAGTTTCTGGCCGAGAGCGTCGCCCTCTCCCTGCTCGGAGGGCTGCTGGGCGTAACGGCTGGAGCGGGATTCGCGTTTCTCGTCGCCGCCGTCAGTCCGCTTCCCGCCCGAATCACCTGGTGGTCGATCGGACTCGCTCTGTTGCTCGGTGCCGGTGTGGGGGTCGCTTTCGGTGTCTATCCCGCGGCACGCGCTGCGCGCCTCGATCCCGTAACCGCCATGCGCGCGGAATGAGGTACTTCGACGCGCTGCGCGAGAACGTCTCCATTGCTCTCGAGACGCTGCGCGCCAATCTGCTCCGCTCCGCGCTGACGGTGCTCGGCGTGGTGATCGGCGTGAGTACCGTCATGACGATGGGAGCGATCGTGCAGGGCGTGCGAGATCAGATCATCGCGACGATCGAGATCGCAGGCCCGACAACCTTCTACGTGATGAAGGCGTTCTCACAAACTCCGCTCAACCCCGAGGCGCTGCCGCGTTGGGTGCGGATCCGGCCGAATCTCAGTCCTCGTGAGGCAGAGGTGATCGCCGAGCTGCCGGAAATCGGCTACGCGGCAATCTGGGCACAGCTGTTCGGCGTCATCGACTATCGCGGCACACGAACGCAGGCGCTCACCTTCTTCGGAGCCGACGACCGCTACCAGGAAGTGCAAGGCGGGGAACTGCTGGCGGGACGCTGGTTCACGCGGGCCGAGATGGCCGGCGGTGACGCGGTGGTCGTGCTCGAGGAAGATGCAGCGCGGCGCGTGTTCGGGATGCAACAGCCAGTGGGGGAGCGCGTGATGATCTCCGGCCGGCCGGCCAAGGTAATTGGGCTCTATCAACGCCCCAAGAACATATTCGAGCCGCCAGGGCAAACGGTCGGCGCGATCGTCCCGTTCCTGATGGCGGAACACCAGTATCGCATCGACAAGACGAACGCACAGTGGATCGTGGTCAAGCCGCGAGAAGGCGTTGCGGTGAGCGACGCGCAGGACGCGGTAACGGTCTCCTTGCGCAACCAGCGCAAGCTGCGCCCGAGAGATCCTAACACCTTCGACCTCATCTCGCAGGATCAGATTCTCGATGTGTTCGACAGCCTGTCGTCGGTGTTCTTTCTGGTGATGCTGGTGCTGTCGAGTGTGGCGCTGCTGGTCGGCGGAATCGGCGTGATGGCCATCATGATGGTTTCGGTCACCGACCGTACTCGCGAGATCGGGGTGCGCAAGGCACTGGGGGCGAGCCGGCGCGACATCCTGCTCCAGTTCCTGATCGAGGCGGCCACGCTGACGGGCCTCGGCGGAGTGCTCGGGATAGTGTTCGGACTGGGAATGGGCCGTCTGGTGACGACGCTAATGAACATCCAGGCGCCCGTTCCCTTCTGGTCGGCCGCGATCGCGGCGGCTGTGTCCGTGGCGATCGGCCTCGTGTTCGGAATGCTGCCGGCCAACAGGGCGGCTCGAATGGACCCGGTCGAAGCGCTGCGATACGAGTGAGGGGTCGGGGGTCGGGGGGGGGGGGGGGCGGGTAAGGATAACACATCCCCCCCCCCCACCCAGCGCCCCCCCCCCCCCCCTCTT
>CAZPCC010000210.1:0-12353 GCA_964584905.1 uncultured Gemmatimonadaceae bacterium
TCTGCTCGTAGGTCACAGCGTCCAGCAGCTGCGCCAGCTCCGCGCCATCGCTCACCCGGAGCTTGACCATCCAACCGTCTCCGTAGGGATCGGTGTTTACGAGTGCCGGCTCCTGGTCGAGCCGCTCGTTGATCTCGACGACTTCGCCGGACAGCGGGCAAAACAGCTCCGATACAGCCTTCACCGCCTCGATGGTACCGAATACATCCATGCGGGCGAACTTGCTGCCGACCTTGGGGAGCTCGACGAACACCACGTCGCCCAGCTCGCCCTGGGCAAAATCTGTGATGCCGATCTGCACGACGCCGGCGTCCCCGGTCTCCTTCACATATTCGTGTTCTTCAGTGTAGCGGAGATCCTGCGGTATCTTGGTCACGCGCAATTCCCGGGGGGGTCGAGTCGGCGCGAAGTCTATCGGCACCTCGATAGGCTGTCAAGCAACTCCGCTTTCGGCGTGCTCCCGGCGGTCAGCCTCGCGTTCCAGCCGCATCCAGACATTTCCGACGCGACGCTCCAGGTCGGCCATGGAGCCCGTGTTGTCGATCACAATGTCCGCTCGCGCGCGCTTCAGCTCCGCCGGCATCTGTGCCGCAATCATCTGCATCGCGTCGGCTTCGTTCAGTCCGCGGTCGCGCATCAGGCGCTCGAGCCTTGCCGGGCGTGGCGCATCGACGAGCAGCAGCAGATCGAACTCGTCGGTGAGGTGCTTCTCGAAGAGAAGCGGAATGTCGCAGATGACAATGCGGTCGCCGCGACCGCGTGCCTCGGCCACGAGCTGGTCGCGAAGCCTGGCGACTTCGGGGTGAACGATGGCATTGAGAGCGGCCAATTCCACTTCATCGGCAAAGACACGCTTGCGCAGCGCACCCCGGTCAAGCGCCCCGTCCGGAGCCATCACGGATGATCCCCACCGCTCGCGAATTGCGTCGAGACCCGGGGTTCCGACGTCGACCGCCTGCCGCGCCAGAACGTCGGCGTCGATGAGCGTAGCCCCTCGCTGAACGAGTAGCCGCGCTACCGAGCTTTTTCCGCTCGCAATGTTTCCAGTCAGTCCAATGAGGAGCATGTGGCCGTCGCGCATTCAGGAATCATGCCCATAATGGGATGGGAGAGGATTCCGGTCAACGAACGGCGGCAGAAATCAGATGTTTGGTGTGGGGGTCGAGGGTAGCGGGTCGCGGGTCGCGGTCGAGGGAATTTGAGAGGGTCGCTAGGGACCCCGACCCCCGACCCCCGACCCGACAAAAGCGCCACCTGGTCCTCATCGGCGCGCGGCACCCGGTGGCAGTGACGGCACCGCGCCTCGTATGACTCTGATCCGCCGATCATGATCGTCGGGGAGTCGTAGCGCGCGGGACGCCCGCCTATCAGGCGCTGATTGCGGCTCGCGGGGTTCCCGCAGATCACGCAGATCGCGTGGAGTTTGTCCACCAACTCGCTCACCGCCATAAGCGTCCCCATTGGGCCGAATGGCTCGCCCCGGAAGTCGGTGTCCGTGCCGGCGACTATCACCCGCACGCCGTCCTCGGCGAGTCGCGTGGCTAGCGCTACCACCCCATGGTCGAGAAACTGCGCTTCGTCGATGGCGACGACGTCGGCGAGGGGATTGATCTGCCGAGCGATCTCCCCAGATGAGTCGACGGGGATCGCGTCGGCGGCGCGGCCGTCGTGGCTCGCCACGGCGTGTACCCCGCCATAGCGGTCATCCAGGTGAGACTTGAATACCTGCACCTTCTTTCTGGCAATGGTCGCCCGGCGGACGCGGCGCAGGAGCTCCTCGCTCTTGCCGCTGAACATCACGCCGGTAACCACCTCGATCCATCCCTGACGAGTGGAAGAGTACACGCGGTAGGGCTTTCGAATGGTGAAGGGTCAATCAGACCGGCGCCCCCGCGGGGCCTGACTACGTTCACGGCGCGCCGGAGGCCCAGAGCGTTCGCCACCCCGGCTCGGCGGTCGAGCGCTCCCTCTCGAGCCAGGCCGCTCGGAACCACGGCTTGGCGGTCTCTCTGAAGCACGGCCTGGCGGTCGCTCGCTGCTCCGCGCACTCGATCGCTCAGTTCCGCGTCCTGCCGGTCGCTCGCCACTCTTTGCGCTGGAGCGTTCGGTGGCACGCCCAGCCTTGCGATCGCTACTCCAGCCGCCTGTTCGCTCGCCGCTCGCTTGACGCTTACCTCCGCGTCCCGCCGATCGGTCGCCGCGAGCGCCCGTCCGCTCGGCGCTTCGTTCGCGCGTCCGGTCGCTCCCGCCTCTACTTCCAAAGCGGTCGCTTCGCTCCCGAGGCCTTTCAGTGCCGCGCTCACCGCCAGCGCGGTCCCGGTCTGCCCGTGCCGCAACGCGCCGGCCGCGAATGGTCGAGCCGGTCAGCTTTTCGACGACCAGATCTGCATCGTCGGATTGCAGCTCGACGAGTGCATGGGATTCACGCAGCTCCACCTTTCCAACACGGTCGACGGGTACGCCGGCCACATTGACGATGGCACCAACCAGATCGCGGGCCGCCGCTCCATCCCGTGTTCCGACGTTGATGAACACCCGCACAGTACCGCGTGAGGCGACCCGCTCGGTGGCAGGCGGCGCTGTTGGACTCGCCGATGTAATTGCCGACGGACTCGCAGCGGTACTCGCGGATGGCGCGGGTCTCCCCTCGCGTCCGCGCTCGAGCAGGCGGAGTGCCGCAGCGGCGATCTCCACGGCATCGAATTCCTCGAGCAGCGGCTCGAGGGCGAGGATCTCGCGTGAGGGTACGCCGGCAGCCAGCACCGCTCGCAAGGCATCACGCGTCGCTTCTTCGCGAGCGCGAGCCTGTTCGGCCGGTCCGGCGAGCGTTAGAGGCTGAGCATGGGTGCCGGCCAGTGCGCGCAGCAAAGGCACTTCGCGTGAACGCGACAGCGCTACTATCCTCTTGACGCCGTTGGCCGTAAGCGCGCGCAGGTCGGCTGGCGAGGCTGGCAGCTCGAACAACACGAGCAGCTCGGCTTCGGCCGCGGCCATTTCCGTACTGACCCGAACACCGAGCGCCGCGGTGCCCATCGCCTCGAGCTCGGCGCGTGCGGCGCGCGCGCCTTCATCCGTACGCGCGTAGACCACCGCTGTCGCCGGATCGAGCAGATCGAGTACCCTGCGGAGCGCCGCCGGCTTCGCTGACCCGGCCACCGAAACGTACCCGACAGGCACCCTGACTGGCTCATCAGGCGCGGACGTTCCGCGCGGCACGCGACGTACGAAGCGCTCGGCGAATGCCTCGACCTCGCTCGTAAGGCGCGCGGCGACCAGGAGGCGCGCGGCATCCTTCGGGAGGTCTGATACGATGGTGGCCAACAACTCTTCATCGAAGGGCAACAGGTCGTCGGCCCACGCAAAGACGGTGGCTCGAACGGTGCTCAGCTTGGCAAGCGACTCCCGCATGAGCGCCAGCAGGTCGCCGGGTGTTGCCACGAGCACGGTAGGAACTGCGGAGCGGAGCGCGCGCGCCCCTCGCTGCGCCGATGGCACCGCGAGCACCGTCGCTCCTGCGGGCCGTTCCATGGTGGCGGCAACGCGCCCAATCGCCATTACGGTTTGCGCATCGGAAGCGAGTACCACGCCATGGATCGCCGGTTCACCCGACGCGTCGATGCGATCGAATACGTGTGTAAGAATCTGTCGAATCGCGGCCGCATCGTGCGGCAGCGTAATAATCGTGTTTTGTCCGCGCGCAATACCGGCGCGCTCTTGCCCCTGCACCGGGGGCATCAAGTCCCGCTCCACAAACCCTCCATTGTCAATCGGCGCGCAATGCGCCGTGGGGTTGTAACTTACTCGCGCGTTCCCCCTCCCACACCATCCTGGTTGATGCCCGAGTTCGCACCTTCCTCGAACATCGTCACGCTCAGTGAGTCGGCGACGATCGCGGTATCGGCACGCGCGCGGGCATTGCGCGCCGCGGGCGTAGCCGTCGTGAATCTCGGTGCGGGCGAGCCCGATTTCGATACGCCGGCCTTCATCCGGCGCGCGGGGCAGCTGGCGATCGACGAGGGTGCCACACGCTACACTGCCACCGAAGGCGTTCTGGCACTGCGCGAGGCCATTGCCAACCAGGCGACGGCGTTGCTCGACCCCGGTAAGGGAGGCGTCGTTGGGCCTGACGAAGTGGTAGTGTCGGCGGGGTCGAAGCAGGCGCTGATGAACGCGTGCTTCGCACTGTTCGGTCCCGAAGATGAAGTTCTGATTCCCACGCCGGCCTGGACCAGTTACTACCAGATCGTGCGTATCGCACGCGCCACGCCGGTGCCCGTCCCGGGCATTCGGGAGCTGGGGCTTCGGGTAGATCGTCAGGCGCTCGAGCGCGCGGCGAGTTCGCGCACGCGCGGAATCATCATCAACTCGCCATGCAACCCGACTGGCGCCATTTACGATGCGGCCGCCTTCGGCGGCCTGCTCGCGCTGGCCGAGGAACGCGGCTGGTGGGTTATCAGCGACGAGATCTACCGGCGGATCAGCTACGAGTCTCCCGCGCCATCTGCGCTCGCTCTCACGAGTTGGCCGAGTCGCGTTGTGGTCGTCGACGGGGTAGCGAAGGCATACGCCATGACAGGGTGGCGGATCGGGTGGGCCATCGCTCCACGATCGTTGGCACAGGCGATGGCAGCGCTGCAGTCGCACACCACCTCCAATGCCGCTGCGGTCTCCCAGCACGCCGCTCTGGCAGCGCTCGAGAGGCATGAGGAGTCGAATGCGGCGATCGGCGCGATGGTGGCGGCGTTCCGGGAGCGCCGCGATGCGGCGCTCGCGATAGTGCGGGATGAGCCGGGGCTGCGATGGATTCATCCCGAGGGCGCGTTCTATCTCTTCCTGGATGTATCGGGCATTCCGGGGAGCGAGGGTGCGGCCGGAAACGTCTTCGCCCGGCATTTGCTCGAGCGGCACGGCATTGCCGTCGTTCCTGGGGAGGCGTTTCTCGCGCCCGACTGGATCCGTATTTCGTACGCTTCGCCGCTCGATGTAGTGGTGGACGGAGTTCGCCGGGTGGTCGCTGCCTACCGTGAAATGGCGGGGGAGGGCAAGGCTCTCGCCCAGCCGTGACCTGGGGGGTATATAACCGCAAGCGCGATTCCGGATCGTGGCGCGTCGAAATGACGCGGCGACGCGCGCGGGCGAAGTGCATCGTTGAGTACACGGAGGAAGCGCGTGAGCATAACGGTTCAAGTGGAAGCTACCGACGGATCGGAGTGGCCGGTGGAATACCGGTGGGACCGCGATACCGGCATTCTCTCCGCCTCATCGTCCGCGCCGGCTGAAGGCGACGGCGTTTCGGGCTCGGTGGAGATCACCGGCACTGATGGCTCGTGGCTGATCCTCGATCTCGCCTCGGGTAGCATCCGCGGGGTGGAGGTGGCCGTCTGGCCCGATGTACGCACAGTGCGTACGCTGGGCCCACCTGACGAAGTACGTGCCGGCCGCCTCACGATTCCGCACGTCGAACCGACGGCGCGCGTTGCCTCGTTCGAGGTCCCCACGCAGCTCATCGCCGAGACCGACCAGGCCGAGCGCACGGTACACTTTCGCGTCGGCCGGGCAAAGGCACGGCAAACTGTCCGTATCGCGCGTGATATTCTCATCGAGGTCGATGCCGCCGACGCGATCGCCGGCGTCTGGCTGCTCAACGTCCCCCCTCACCCGGACGACTCGTGATCACGACCATCGTGTTGATCCGCTGCGATCCCAAGCAGATCCCAGAGACGGCCACCCGGCTTGCCGGCATCGATGGGGTTACCGAGGTCTACTCGGTGTCGGGAGAATGGGATCTCGTCGCGATCGTGCGGGTGCCCTCGTACGACGACATTGCGCGCGTGGTGACCGAGGACTTCGTGAAAGTGCCGGGACTCGAGCGCACTACCACGCTCACGGCTTTCCGCGCCTACTCGCGGAAGGACCTCGAGCAGGCGTGGGACCTGGGGGTGGAGTAGCCGCGCATGGAAGACCGGCTGGAGGAATACGTCGGAGCGTTGTTCGCGCGCGATGACGCGCTGCTCAACGCGCTCAGGGAGGAAGCCGACCGGGCCGGACTGCCGCCGATCTCCATCTCGCCGCGGGCCGGCCGGGTGCTGCAGGTCATGCTGCGCGCGATCGGCGCCCGGCGCGTTCTCGAGGTGGGAACGCTGGGCGGCTACTCGGCGATCTGGATGGCGCGGGCGTTAGGCGACGATGGGCAAATTCTGTCGCTGGAGATCGACCCCGCGCACGCCGAGTTCGCCCGCCGCTATCTGGAACGGGCCGGGGTCGGCGGGCGGGTGACGGTGCGCGTCGGCCGCGCTCTGGAGCTGCTGCCGGCGCTGGATGGGGAGCAGTTCGACGCCGTGTTCATCGATGCCGACAAGGAGCCGATGCCCAACTATCTCGAGTGGGCGCTGCGCCTTACGAGAAAGGGGGGGCTGGTGTTCGCCGACAACGCACTGTGGGGCGGCCGCGTCGCCGATCCCGAGGTGAACGACGCCCAGACCCTTGCCGTGCGCGAGTTCAACCGCCGCTTTGCCACCGACCCCCGAATTGACGGTACGTTGCTACCGGTGGGCGATGGGCTCGCGGTCGGGGTCGTACGATAGCAGGCCGCCAGTACGCGCGATTCGCTTGCGCGGCTGCGGATCGAGGCACCAGTTGGCGCGGCTGCGAAAGATCTCGCCCCATTCGCCACCCTGGTAGCTCAGCACCGATATCCACGTCTTGCCACCGAACTGCCAGCCTTCCAGCACCAGCTCATCCACGCCATCGCCGGTGACATCGAGATGGTCGATGTACCGCCGAAATTCGGCCTTGCCTAACGGCTCGTCTGTCTGGTGGCGATAGGTGACGTGGTACTGGCCGTCCGGGCCGCGGTCGGCGATCACGAAAATGTGCTGCGTTCCTGCCGTGGGATCCTTGGCAATCCAGGACGCCGAGTCGAGCCATGACGTGACCATCGTGGGCCACGGCGTTGCGCCGGTCGCGATTTTGATAGCGCGCCCGTCCAGCGCGGTGAGCATTCCCTTCGTCATTTGCTCACGTTTCTCGCCGGCCGGCAGCAGCATCTCGACCGACGGTACGTTGGTCGTTTCGAGTGTCCGCTCGATCTGGGGAAGCGCCGCATTCGAGGCGAACATCTCGACGATGAAACCGCGCCGCGGCCGTTCCGAGAGAATCGTCACATCGGCGAGCGGTACGTGCGAATGACATCCCTCCAGCTGATAGAGCGGAAGCGAATCCTTTTCCCACATGCCGCGCTCCAGCCGTGCGGCGCCGTAAACGCGTCCGCCGGAGAGCAGCGTGTATTCCTTTCCTTCACGCAGGAACATCTCGTCGAACCGGTGCCAGCCGTCGCTGTCGAGCTGGATGTGTCGCAGCTTGCCTCCCGTCATCACCGCCAGCGGAATCATCCGCGGCTGCTCACGGGTACCGAACACCTGGAACAGGATGTCGGGCCGTTGCGACAGGTCGGTTTGCTTGGACGACAACGCCGGGGCGATCAGCACCTCTTCCGCGGGAAGTACGCCGAGCCAGACCATCGCCTTGTCCCACCCCAGCGTGATCGCTAGGATGCACGAACAGAGCACGAGCGCAGCATAGAGCAGCGTGCGCAACGCATGCATCTCGCTCGCCGTGAGACGGCCACGCTTGCGCCGAACCGGTTGCCGCCGCAGGGACGATTGTCCGAAAGGAGTTCGCAGATTCACAATTCGCAGGACCGGGTGCCGAGCGTCCGCTCTGTCTTGAGAACGGTGCTCGCGCAAGTTGAAGGGGCGCGCGCGGTCCTCGACGCCGCACCTCTCGAGCGGGCCACATTCGATGCGGAACCCCCTCGTGCTGTAGACGCGGAAGCCGTGGAAAGTGCAACCTCGCTGTCCGCTCCCCTGTCCGGCGCTCCGATCTCAGGGTTCGGCGCCTTTCTCGATGGTCGCCAGGAAACGCGTGTCTTTGCCTGGTTGACTCCCGTGGCGCCCCTTGTGATCGGCACCGTGTCGGCCGGAATTCAACGGCGCGAGGGACGCCGAATGCGCAGTTGGGGGCCTACGGTGGTCGAGCGACGGGTTTACGCGCCGCTGGCCCTGGTCAACGCGCCACAGCTGCGCGCTGCCTGCGCTCCGCTGGCCGTGGTCGAGACTCTCACCCAGGACGATGCAGCCTCGGGCACCTTGCATCCAACGCTGCTCCAGGATCGCGCCCGGCAGGCGGTGATGCGGGATCGTGAGCTGTCGGAGCAGCGTGTCGCCCTGAGCTGGTGCGAGTCCCAGCGTTCGCCGCTGTTCGTGGACGGGGGAATCGCCGGTAGCGAGCGCCTGGCCGCGTCTCCACTGGCCATTGGCGTGGTTAAGAGCCACCGCACCTTTTACGGCGATGCTGATGGCATGATGGCGGCACTGTCGCTGCGCGCCGGCGAGCGAACGCGGGTGGTCCGCGTTGCGCCGCGTGGCCGCCGTCCGGTGCATTCATGGTATTTGCGGTTGCGCGACCCCGAGGGGCACGACGTGCTCTGGGGCCTGGTGCGCGTGGAGGTTGCCGAGAGCGATGATCCGGCCGGACGCGCCGAGCTCGTGTCTCGTTGGGTAATGGCCGAACGGGTGCCGCTGGCGGTGCCTGACGCACGCTGGGATCGCATGGCGTACGGTGTTCGAGCGGTGGAACAGGGACTCGGCGCCGCGGCACCGTCAGCGAGGCAGGCGTGATCGGCGCGCCGAACGTCGGGGAGCCGTCAGGTGAGGTGGTGCGCCCGTTGGGACGGGTGATAGCCACCGAGCGGCAGCCTAACACACCTCACGAGTTTCACTTCTGGACCGCGCTCGATGCACCGGTGGGGATAGGTACGATCGTCAGGGTAGAGGGAACCCATCCGGTAAGCGGCCACATTCCGCGGATCTATGGAGTGGTTACCGACGGCAAGAGCTACACCGATGTCCCCTCGCCCATCTTCGACGTTCTGGGGTACGACGGTGACCCGGCCGGTGTGGCACTGGCGCCTACCGACCGCGCCGAGATTCGTCTCTACACCGCCGCCGTGCTCCGGCAGATTCCGGAGGAACCCCTGCAGCCGGTTCCGATGGGTGAGGTGTTTTCCGCCAACGATGCCGATGTCGCCCTTGCGCTCCGAATGGATGCATATCTAAGGGAGGACCTGCGAACCGCCATTCCCGTCGGCATCTATCACGCCGGTAACACGTCCGCGCCGATCCACCTCGACGCCGATTTTCTCGTTGGACCCGAGGCCGCGCACCTGAGCATCAGCGGAGTCTCCGGGCTCGCAACCAAGACCAGCGCGATCGAGTGGCTACTCGCCTCCCTGTTCGCCCACTTTCCCGCGCAAAAGGGGTCGGTGGCCGCTGTCTGCTTCAACGTCAAGGGACCCGACCTGCTGTATCTCGACCAGGCCGCGGAACTGTCGGATGAAGACCGTGCGATGTACGAAAGGCTCGGTGTTCCTGCCGAGCCGTTTCCGCATGTGGAGTACTTCGCCCCATACAAGGCGGACGGGCGATCGCTCAACACGATCCGGTCGAACGAGGCGCTGCTGCATAACGTGACGGCGCTCACCTGGGGGTTGCAGGAAGTTCTTCAGTTCGCCGAGGTGCTGCTCAACCGGGACGATGTCGATGCCAAGGCGGACGCACTGATCGACTTCATCGGTGAGAAGCTGGTGAACCGCGAGTTCCATGATCCGCGCCTGGCAAACGGAAAGAAGTACCGGGTGAGAAGCTTCGCCGATCTCGAGGGGTTTTTCCGCGACGTGCTGGCCCACCTGGAAGACCGGGGCGGGGAGAGCTGGCGTACTCACCACGCGGCGACCATTCGAAAGGTTCGCAACCGGCTGATCAACATTTCCACGCGCTGTGC
Organism: uncultured Gemmatimonadaceae bacterium; assembly: GCA_964584905.1. Classification (GTDB taxonomy): domain Bacteria; phylum Gemmatimonadota; class Gemmatimonadetes; order Gemmatimonadales; family Gemmatimonadaceae; genus JALZIF01. Next base: position 9,841 of record CAZPCC010000210.1, read on the forward strand.
CGGCCTGGTGACCGATGACGGCCAGACGAGCGATCTTCCGTGGGGGAGCTTTCAGGACCGCACGGTGTACGTGGTGGATGTAGCACTGCTCGAGGAGAACGCCCAGGACCTGATTTTCGCGCGAGTCGTTTCCACCCTGCGTGAACATCTCGAGCGACGTACGCTGGGCGTTGACCACGTGGTAGTATTCGTGGACGAGCTCAACAAGTACGCGCCCGGCGACGGGCCGGACACATACGTTCGGAAAATGCTGCTCGACATCGCTGAACGGGGGCGCTACCTCGGCCTCGTACTCTTCGGTGCGCAACAATTTCGATCTCAGGTTCATCGGCGGGTGGTCGGAAACGCGGGAACATCGTTGTTCGGCCGCATGGACGCCGACGAGCTGGCGACCCCGGGTTATGCCACGCTGAGCGCCGCGACCAAGAGCAAGCTCGCGACTCTCGCGAAAGGACAGTTGATGGTTCGACATCCGCATTTCACACAACCGGTGTTCGTGCGCTTTCCCCGGCCCGCGATTCTGCGTGGCCGCGATGGCGCCGAGCGGTTCCCGCAGGCGAGCGACGTTTCTTTCGAGGCGGCGCTGCTCGGCGCCTTACGAAAGTTTGATCCATCGCTCGATCCCGCGTGGGTGGCCAAGATGCGCGCGCTTTACGACGACGCGGATCTTCTGACGGTGCGGAACGCCGCCGTGCAGCAGCGGCCCGCGGACGTCCGTCGCTTCTTTGCCTCGCGCCTGGCATCGCGGCTTCCGGCTCGTGAGGCAGAGCCGGCCGTGCTGCCGGCGGCGATTAGGGCGCTGCCGGATGATCCGTATGCGGGCTGACCGAGGCGACCGGTGATCCGATGGTATCTGGCCGCATCGATGTGCCTCGCGGCCGCGTTTCCACTGGGGGCTCAGGGAAAGGCGGCGCCGGTTCATCTGCGCATCGATCCGCGCGTGGGCGACACGATTCGCACGCGGCTGGAGCAGCAGACGGAGATGCGAGCTACCGCGCGGCTCGAGGGTGAGGATTCCATCACCACCATCCGCTCCTGGATGGCGACGGTCGCGCTGCTCCGCCACGTGGTGGAAGGGGGCGATGCGCGCGGAACGATGCTCCTGACCATCATCGATTCGGTCGCGATGAGCGGGGAAGGGGTGTCCATTCCGAGCGAACAGCAGCGGCGCATCCTGCAGGGGCGCAGCGTTCGAACTCGCATTTCCCCCGAAGGCGCCACCGATCTGCTGGAGGGGGCCGATGCGGTCACCCCTGATGTGGCGGCGATGTTCGCGAGCATGCCGGCGACGCTACCTGATTATTCGGTGAACGTCGGCGACTCCTGGAGCAAGGCCATGCGGGTTCCCATCTACGGGCAGGCGCCGGGCAAGCCTGAAGCGATGGTACACGCGGAGTTCCGCCTCGATTCCGTACGGACGCGCAAGGGTGAGGCCTTCATTTCCATGCGCGGCATCATCACCCGCGACGCCGGCGCGCAGCGGGTCGAAGGGCGAACGGTGGATACGATCGGGACGATCATCGGCGGGATGCTGGTCGATTCGCAACGAGGCTGGATTACGGATTCGCGCACATCGATCACCGTCAAGTCGCAGCTTTCGCCCGCGTCACCTCAGAGCGCGCCGATGCAGTTCCAATTGCGCATGACCCAGCGCATGCACTCGATCGACCGGCGCTGATCGTGGCGCCCTCGCGGGGCCCCCGCTCCGCGCGGTAGATTCCGTCGTGCGCCTTGTACATCTCGCCGACCTGCACCTCGGCTACCGTCAATACCATCGGCTCACCGCGAGCGGGCTCAATCAGCGCGAGGCCGACGTGGCGGGAACGTTCGTGCGCGCGCTGGATCAGGTCATTGCGCTCGAGCCTGACGTGATCCTCATTGCCGGCGACGTGTTCCACGTGGTAAGGCCGGCAAATCCGGTCATCATTCACGCCTTCAGCCAGTTTGCCCGCCTTCGCGACGCGCTGCCGAAGGCGCTCGTCGTGATGATCGGGGGAAACCACGATCAGCCTAGATCGACGGAGACCGGGTGCATTCTCGGACTGTTCCGGCAGCTCGGGTTCACCGTCGTCTTCAATGCTCCGGAGTCCTTGCGATTTCCGGAGCTCGATCTCGAAATACTGGCGGTGCCCGATCGCTCCGGTGCATTGCCATCGCTGACTCCGACGACGCCCTCGCGCTATAGGGTGCTGGTGCTGCACGGCTACCTGGACGACGTGCTCGAGCAGCGCCATGAGAGCCAGACCCTTCACCTGACGAGTGCGGAGCTGCACCCGGATCGCTGGACCTATGTCGCCCTGGGACATCACCACGTGCAGACTCGCGTGGCCGACAACGCGTACTACAGCGGCTCGCTCGAGTACACGAGCGTGAACCCGTGGCGGGACCTTCAGGACGAGAAGGAGCTCCGGCTGCCGGGGAAGGGATTCCTCGAAATAGATCTCGATCAGGACCTGGCTCGGCATCCGCCGAAGTTCCACCATGTTGCCTCGCAGCGGCGACTGGTCGACATC
>CAZPCC010000211.1:0-2047 GCA_964584905.1 uncultured Gemmatimonadaceae bacterium
CGGCGAACTATCCCGGCCGCGCCAGTGGCCGCGCAGGCCCTGCCACGTATAGGCGCGGTTGTAGTAAGAGACCGGGTAGGTATCGAGCACGTCGGCCGGTTCGCCACCTGGCGGCGTGTCCTGCCCCGCTTCCAGCAGCAGAACGCGGTTGGCGCTCCTCGCCGACAGCCGGTTGGCGAGCACGCAGCCGGCCGAGCCGCCACCGACGATGATGAAGCCGTAGTGGTCGGTCATGGTGCCGCACTCCTCGCTTGATTGACCCTTGTCGATGGCGGCGTTACTTTGGTAACACATCATCGCAGATGCGCCCATGGGCCGTTCATCGACCACACTCAAACTTTCCGACGATTTGAAGAAACGCATCGCTCCGTTGGCGGAGTCGGCCGGCAAGACCCCGCATGCATGGATGGTGGACGCGCTCGAGACCCAGGCGACACTTGCCGAAAGGCGCAGAACATTCGTCGCTGACGCGCGCGCGGCGGAAAAGGAAGTCGAGAAGCATGGCCTGGTGTACCGGGCAGAAGACGTGCATCGTTACATGCTCGCTCGTATTGCAGGCAAAAAAGCCAGACGGCCACGACCCATCAAGCGCTAGGGCGCGCGAGTGGCGCGTCTGCGGTATACAACACGCGCTCGACGAGGTGCTGATCCTCGCGATCCGTCACCAGCGAGAGGCCGGCTATATCTGACCCGGGTCCTGAAGCAGCTCCGCCAGATCGTCCAGGAAGCGGCCCGCCGGGACGCCGTTCACGATGCGGTGGTCGTAGGTGAGCGAGACCGGGAGTACCCGCCGCACACTGAAGCCTCGGGGATCCGCTTCATCCACCACCATCCGCGGTGCGGCTCGGCCGATACCGAGTACGGCAGCCTGTCCCGGGGTGAGCACGGGCGTTGCCCAGGTCACGGTGCGCAGCATGCCGTAGTTGCTCAGCGTAAACGTTGCGCCCTGGACATCGTCCGTGGACAGAGCGCCGGCCTCCGCTCGTTGCTTTAGCGTCTGCAGCCCGCTCACGATCTCGGCAAGTGAGCCCTCGTCCGCGCGCTTGATCACCACCGCCAGCAGATCGTCCGAGGGCAACGCTAGCGCGACGGCAACGTTCACCTCGGCGTACTCGATCACCGTTTGATCCTCGATCGTCGCGTTCAACCGCGGGTGCCTGCGCAGGCAAACGGCTGCCGTCTTGATGAGAAGGTGGGTGAGCGTGAGCCCGGGAATTTTCTCGCGCAGCTTTTGGACGTATGCGAGGACCGGTTCGGCATCCACCTCCGCCATCGCGGTGACATGCGCGGTGGATTGAATGCCCGCGAGGGTGCGGTTGGCCACCACGCGCTGGATGCCGCGGAGCGGTAGGCGCCGCGCGACCGGGACGCCGTTGACCGTATCCGCTGCGCCCGACTCGTGCGCGGTCATGCCCGCGTGCTCGCCATCACTCGGCGGGCGGCATCGACGATGTGGCGCACATTGGGCAGCGCGTGAGGGCGCACCTTGCCGCTGGGCACGGGCACCGGCGCGGCGCCGATGCGTATGACCGGCGCAACTAAGAGCTCGGGCGCTTCTTCCACCACGGACGCTACAACCTCTGCACCGATGCCTCCGGCCACCCAGGCTTCGTGCACGGTGATGAGGCGGCGAGTACGACGCACGGAGGCGAGAATGGCCTCGCGGTCGAGCGGACGCAGCGTGCGCAGATCGACGATTTCCAGCTCAATGCCCTCTTGAGCCAACTCGCCGGCGGCGCGCATGGCAAGCGGGAGCGAGCTGCCCACCGCAACCACCGTCACGTCGCGGCCCTCGCGTGCGATTCGCGCCTTGCCGATCGACGTTTCGAAGGCGTCGCGGGGCACGGGTGCACGGGCGGCGTGAGAGAGGCTCATGGCCTCGAAGAAGAGCACAGGCCCCTCGTCGCGTATCGCTGCCGTCATCATCCCCTTCGCGTCCACCGGCGTGGCCGGCATGACGACCTTCCACCCCGGCACGTGGGCGAACCAGGCGGAGTAGTCCTGCGGGTGTCCGCCGTAGGGGCCGTCACCCACGCGTGTCCGTACG
>CAZPCC010000212.1:0-5768 GCA_964584905.1 uncultured Gemmatimonadaceae bacterium
CGATCTGGCCGATCGTGCTCACGCTCCGGTTGCGCGGTAACGCGCTCACCGGATGGGCGTCGGTCCTGACGACTCGGCAGCTCATGTATGGCGCGGTGTCGTACCGCGTCGAGATGGCCCTGCATGAGTGATTCGCGGATCCGTTCTTACCTGCGGATGGCAATTCCGGATCGAGTGCGCTCGCCGTGGAAGAACCTGGCCGCATTTGAGACGGTCATGGGAACTCGGTAAGTGCCAGCGGCGAAGGATACCATGAAGTTGTTTTTCAGGCCGTCGGCGCGATCGCCCGCCAGCTACTTCCGGAGAATCCTGCCCTGATTCGAAAGGATCTTCTTCTGGTTCTTCATGATCGTGTTCTGGTTTCGAAGGATTTTGTTCTGGCTCCTGACGATCACCTTCTGGTTCGAGATGATCTTCTTCTGATTCTTAAGCGTCGCTTGCGTCATCGTTGACTCCGTGTTGCAGTTCCCATGGTTTGCGAAGCGGTGCGCTCCGCTAGCGCGCGATGGTGCTCTCCTAGAACTCCAGTTGAGCGAGATGCGAATAACTGGAACGGATCGCTTCCAGGGGATCCGCCGGAGCATCCTGCTCGACGAAGTAGTCGCGCACATTCATATCCGCCGCGGCAGCCAGCACCTCGCGGAAGTCGATCGTTCCGCGGCCAACCGAGGTGATCGCCTTCGCCGGCGTGTCATCCATGTCTTTCAGGTGCAACGTGGCGACGCGCGAGCCCAACCGTCGAATCTCCGCGGACGGGTTGCGGCCTCCTCGCGACATCCAGTACACGTCCATTTGGAGCTTGACGAGTGCAGGATCCGTGGATTCGAGGAGCAGATCGAGCGGGATCTTCCCCTCCAGCGGCTCCAGTTCGAACGCATGATTGTGGTAGCACAGCGTCAGGCCCTGGCCGCGCGCCGCTTCACCGGCCGTGTTCAGCACGTCCGCGATCTCCCGCCAGTCCCGCAGCAGGATCCGCTCCTCGTACGGAACGTTGGCGAGCGTGATCCAGCGGGCGCCTAACGTATTCGCCGCATCCAGGTAACGGTTCCAGCCGCGGTAGAGCGCCGGAGTCGCCACGCGCGCCGATGGGCACGCCAGGCCCGCGCGGTCGAGCATCGCCCGGGTCTCGGCGGGCTCGCGCCTCGAGTCGTGGATGTACATGTCCACGTCGCGGTAGCCGATGCCGGCTACCTGCTGGAGCGTGCGCTCGTAGCCGCGGCTCGTCAGGCTGTTCACCGTGAACAGCGCGAGACCGATGCGATCGAGCTTGCGCTGGTGCAGAAAGGTCATTCCGCCGCGCGCGAACATCGGCGCGGCTGCCACCGCGGCCAGGCTGCGGATGGCGCTCCTGCGATCGACCGCGGCTTCTTTCCGCCGCATGGTTTGCCCGCTTCCGTCCCAGGGGTTCACAGGTCCTGCCGGTTGAGCGCATCGACTGCATGCGCTGCCGCGCGCGCGGTTAGCGCCATGTAAGTCAACGACGGATTCTGGCAGGCGCTGGAAGACATGCAGGCGCCGTCCGTTACGAACAGGTTGGGTACTTCGTGCGCCTGGTTCCAGCCGTTCAGCACGGAAGTCCCCTTGTCGCGACCCATGCGAGCGCCTCCCATTTCGTGATTGGCGTTCCCGGGCACGCTCGGCTCGGTCCAGCGAACTATATCCCTCGCACCAGCCGCATCGAGCATCTCGGCGGCGCTGTCGGTCATGTCGCGAAAGATAGCCAGTTCGTTAGGACTCCACTCGACGTCGATGTGGAGCGTTGGAATCCCCCAGGCGTCACTTAGCACCGGATGACGCGTGGCGCGATTCTCGTCTCGGGGGAGCGACTCGCCGAAACCGGCGAGAGACATCGCCCACGGTCCGAGCGCGGTGAGCCGCGCCTTGAATGCCGCGCCGATCCCCGGTTCGCGCGCGCGACCCTGCCAGCCGATGCGGCCCGCGCCCCCCTGGAACTGATAGCCGCGAATGAACTCTCGTCCGTCGCTGGCCCGATCGAGATTCCGAAATCGGGGAATCAGGATGCCGTTGGGCCAGCTGCCTATCGTCTTGCGATCCTCCCATCCTGGAATAATGCCGTTGGCGCCGCCTCGCTTTATGTGATCCATGATCCCCAGCCCCAACGCCCCGCTGCCGTTGGCAAGGCCGTTCGGAAAGCTCGGCGAGTCGGAGTTGAACAGAATCCGCACGCTCTCCAATGCCGATGCGCAGAGAAATACGACTCGGGCGCGAAACTCGTGCTCCGTTCGCGTAACGGCATCAATGACGCGAACACCGGAGACGCGCCCTGACTTGGCGTCGTATGCCACGGTGTGCACGATGCTGTGCGGGCGCAGCGTCAGGCGCCCCGTTGCGCTCGCGGCTGGAAGCGTGGCATTCAGGCTCGAGAAGTAGGAGCGGGTCACGCAACCGCGCTGGCAGGGACCGCAGTAGTGGCAGGGCGCTCTCCCGGGCAACTGTTCGGTCAGCACCGCGACACGGCCTATCGTCATGCGGCGAGCGGAGCCGAAGCGAGCGTGCAACCGGTCGCGAACAGCCGCTTCAACGACATTCATTTCCATCGGCGACTGATAAGGCCCGTCAGGCAGGTGCGAGAGTGCGAGCGCCTCCCCGCTCACGCCGATGAAGCGCTCGACATGATCGTACCACGGCCCTATGTCCGCATAACGAATCGGCCAGTCGACGCCGATGCCGTCCCGAAGATTTGCCTCGAAATCGAGATCGCTCCAGCGATAGACCTGTCGCCCCCAGATGATCGACTTGCCGCCTACCTGGCGCGCGCGAAGCCAGTCGAACGGCTTGTCCGTGGGAGTCGTGTAGGGATTGTCGACATCGTCCGTCCAGAAGCGGTGACTCAACTCGTCGAAACTCACCGAGCGGCGCTGGATCTGCTGCCGTTCTTCGACCTCGCGGCGGTTTCCCAGTCCGCGAAAGCGCATGTCCCAGGGCGGCACGTGCTCTGTATAATCACGCTGCGGATCGATGTCGCGGCCCGCCTCGAGGACGAGTGTACGCAGGCCTCGCTCGCACAGCTCCTTGGCTGCCCAACCTCCGGTAATCCCGGAGCCGACGACGATGGCGTCGTAGTCGCGCTCAATACTTTGCATTGCCGTCGTAGCGACCGGGAATGAGATCTACGCGCAGCTCCTGGACGATGCCTGGCCGCGATGTGTAGTAGCCCCAGACCGTCAGGTGCTTGAGCATTGCGAACCAGTGGTCGTTGGTGCCGGCCACCCCGGCTTGCCGGAGCCCGTGCAGCTCCTCGTCGAGTCCCTCCAGCACCGCGATCTGCTGCAGCTCAGTCGAGTCTGCGAAGTCGCCGCTGCTCCCGGCCAGCTTTCTGGACCGGGCGTTCAGCTCGGACAGGCCGTTCGTGAAGCGTGCACGTTCGGCGGCGCTGTACCAGTCGGCGAGCATGATGTCGATGAAGTCGGCGACGCCGGCGTCAGTGGCGCCCGGCGTAGCGGTGCGGGGAAGGATCCTTTCCGCCGCTTGGGTGACCATCTCCAGCTGCGCTGGCGTTAACGCGCGCGGCGGCGCTCCGAGCAACCCTCGGCGCCGCCGCGCGGCGAGCGCATGAGCCCGTTGCCCGATCGAGGCCAGCTCCTCCGCGCCAATCGCTCCGAGGAACTGGAGCGTGGCGATGCCGCCGAGCGCGCGGAGGGTCTCTCGTCGCGAGGTCATACTCGAAGATACGGCGAAGGGCTGCCGCGCGCACGGCCACCGGCGCACTCATGCCGCTCTCCGCAGCAAGTCACGCCGGCAGTTCTCCCAGGCCCGGAGTCAGTTCGCGGCAAAGCAATAGAAAAGGCCGGCGCCGCCGGTCGCGACCAGCTCAGCCTGACTGCATCCACGGCTCGAGTGCGCTGCATTCCACGACGAGTTACCGCCACCAGTCCGGTCGTGATGCCCGACTATGGCGTTGCCGGCCGCATTGCTCGTCCAGTTGTTGCACGTGGTAGTGGCGGCACTGCCGAGCATCGCGCGGCCGTGCGAATCCGATCCCGTCAGAATGTCGTGCTGGTTAGGTGTATCACCGCGTCCGTTCACCGGAAGTCCCTTCTCGTTGAGCGCTCCCTCCCTGTTGATGCCGTTGCGGTCGCGCTGGAGATCGCCGTGCAGATCCGCCACGTTCCACGCGATGAGCACTCCGCTGGCGTTGTGCCACGGACCGTTCCCGATGCGATCGCGCGCGTTTACCGGCGCCTGTCCACCGCCGGCGACGGTACTCAGATAGGCACGCCACGAACGCGCGCCGGCACCCGCCTCCTGCGCCAGCCGCTGGCAGTGGGCGTCCGCACCTGCCAACCCACCAAGGTTAGCGCCGTCGCCGGGGCCGGTGCTCGTTATGAAAAAGCCCATCGGTTGCCGGGGAGCGGCTCCTCCTGGCTGTCCCTCGCTCTCCGCGGCCACGCACAGCGCGGCGACACACACAGCAGCGGCGATCCTCATCGAATTATCCTCGGGTTGAATGGAAATCGCGCTCCTAACGCGCCCGAACACGCGAACATGATGACCAGTGCGGCTCACGAGCCGGAATCTCCGGCGCTGGCTCTCCTCAATACCGCGCGCGCGGGCGCCCCTTCGTGCCCCGCTACCTTCATTGGCAGAACGATCAGCTCGTAATCGCCGGCAGTCACTCCCTCGAGCGCCAATCCTTCGACTATCGGAATGTCCTTGCCAAGCAGGATTCGATGCGTCAACGGCTCGGGCGAACCGAACTGCTCGGCCGAGATGTAGTCCACCCCCACCAATTGCACACCTGCGTCGGCGAGCAGTTGAGCCGCATCTGGAGCGATGTAGGCAAAGTCGCGATGAAATTCCGGCGATGCCATCCAGCCTCGCAGCGAGCTTCTGGTTCGGAAGAGCACTCGCTGCGCACCTGTCCACTCGTGCCGGTTCAGTTCCGCGGCGTCAATCGCCTGCACGCTGTCCGGTATGTCGATAACCCGCGCCGGACCGATCAGCGGATCCAGCGGTATCTGATCAATGGATGCGCCGCCGGACACGAAGTGCATGGGTGCATCGATGTGCGTTCCGCTGTGCGCGCCTAGCGACAATACCGACAGCGTGAGCGGATCTCCGTTGCGCATGTCCTTGAGATACTCGAACTTCATTGGCGCATCGCCTTCGTAGACCGGCGTCGTCGCCGGATCGAGCGTGGCCGTGACATCCACCCAGCCGCTCGACTGCCACGCTAACGATCGAGACTCGGGCGTCGCCGCCGGCTCCTGCTGTGTGCAGGCCGTTGTGGCCATAACGATTAGCGCGCCGCCAGTAGCCCATGTTCTCGTGCGCATATGTCCTCTTCCACTTTTCCAGATGAGGGTGAGCCGGAATCGTGCAGCGCAGATCATAGCACCAGACCAAGAAGCATTGTGAATCCCAGTCCGGCGACGCCGATGATCGTCTCCGTTACCGTCCACGTCTTCAGCGTCTGCGGCACGGTCATGTTGAAGAACTCCTTGATGAGCCAGAAACCGGAATCGTTGACGTGCGAGAGCACCAGCGAACCCGCCCCGGTCGCCAGCACCAGCAGTTCGGCGTTGGTGCCCGGAACCGCCGCCGCGATAGGCGCGACTAGTCCCGCGGCAGTCGTCATCGCCACCGTCGCCGAGCCGGTGGCCACGCGTATCAGCGCAGCCACGAACCAGGCCAGAATGAGGGGTGAAGCTTGCGAGCCGATCGCCAGATCGGCAATGGCGCCCCCAACGCCGCTCTGTATCAGCACCTGATTGAATCCACCCCCCGCGCCAATGACCAGTAGTATC
>CAZPCC010000213.1:0-3038 GCA_964584905.1 uncultured Gemmatimonadaceae bacterium
CCGCCCCGCAGCTCACTTCAGGCGTTAGGTAGACGTAGGCCCCATGGCACGCTCGTCGCTTCGCCCGCAGCGCACGACCCAGACTGCATTCCCAAGAGCGTCTGCTGACGACGATCACTCCCCCATAAGACGCGGACCTCATGAGTCGATTTACGTCGGCTGATTTCGCCTCCTTGGACGACTTTGCGCTCCTCTGGCGTTGGACGAGCGAGGACCATCACGTGCTTCCGGCCGATGCACTCCGCTCCATTCAGCCGCTAACTCCTGCTCGGGCGGCGCAACTCGCACCAGTAGCGGCCGCGCGATGCGCTGAGCGCCGTGTCGTTGACCTTGAGCTTGCGATTAGCGCGGAGTGGGACGCTCCGGAGCCTGTTCGACAGCGCCTCCGCGAGACGGGCGTCCCGCACGACACGCCTGTCCTCGTAAGCTGGAACTCAGCAACGGCGGTCCTTACGCGCTGGGATACCTTCACGCAGTATTGGGATGCCTTTTGCTATCCCGCCTCCGATGATATTACGGTTTGGTCTCTCGACGGCGATTGGACGCTCTGCTACCGCCACTTCCAAGCAATTGAGTTCGGCCGCAATCGCGCAGCTACCTAACATGTCACTGGAGCTGACGAGCGGCCAACGGTCGTACATCCGTCAGGTCCTGCCCTGGCCGCTCGCAGCTCAGTTCAAGCGTTAGGCATATCGAGGACGTATACGCCATGCTCGCTTCTCAGTACAGAGGCACTGGTGCTGTTGCCGGTGGGATAAGACTGTCCGCGGTCTTTGTCATGGCGGTTTCTGCCGCAGCGTGCCTGCGGGCGGGTGCCGTCAGCACACCACCATTGGTCGCTGGGACGTCAGACGACTCCGCGGCACTCGCGCGCGCGATCGGACTGGATCTCCGTTCCGAATCCGTGCGCCGGGTCGTGAACCGATTTCTCTGCCCGGTGCAGGACGCTACTTGTGTGGAGTTACCCGGCTCGAGCTACCGGTGGAGCCCATCGGACGAACCCTTTCTCGCGACGCTCGCTGCGGCGGCCTCTGTGCCGGTGCGCACTCCCGAGCCGTTGCCGATTCGGTGCCCCGAATCGCCGGTCGACTCACTTGAGAACGGATACCACGTGGCTCTGAAACGACCCCAGATCGAGGGTGACTTGGCGACCGTCACCATGACGTTCTCCTGTGGCGTCGAGCGGCGGGGTACGATGTGGGGCTACGTGCGCGACGTCCGCTATAGACTACGGCGACAGAACGGCTCCTGGCAAGTCGTGGCGAAGCAACAAACCCGCATTACTTGATGCCGGGGCGTGGAATGCCTAACCTTTCACTGAAGCTTCTATGAGGCTTCAGTTGTCAAGCCCTACGTCGACAAGCAGCCTCCGGCGCAGCCCGTTCTCGCTGGGCGAGGTTGTCGACAAGGCGGAGCAGTCGCTGGCGGCTTCGCTCTGACGTGCTGGGGCTACACCCCAATGCACCCACTTCTATCCGTCTCGGACCGATGCATGCAGTCGGCCGACGACCAGAGATCACCTGCGTGCGCCCATTGGGCGCGAGAAGCCCTCCCGGCGCGCGGCCCCTTCTGAACGGACGGTCCGCCATCGGTAGTTAGGTCCGGGCGAAACCCGCTTCAGTGACGGGCGCAACGCACCAGCGAGGTACTCCGCAGCGGAGACTGCGCGCCGGGCTAGGCTTTGAGCACAGCTCCCGCCGGCACCACCCCGGTCTCCAGATACCGCCAGAGCGCGATCAGGAGCTTGCGAGCCAGAGCGACGATGCCGATGCGGCGAAGTCGAGGACCGCCACTGGCGAAGCGCTGCCGGTACCACTGGGAGAGCGCACTGGTCGGTTGCCGGCGCACCCAACTCCACGCAAGCTCGATGGCGAGCGCTCGCAAGTAGCGATTGCCGGCCTTACTGATGCCCTGCTCTCGGTTCACGCGACCACTCGAGCGAAGCGTCGCGGTGAGCCCGGCCGCGGCACCCACCTGACGTCGGTTCTTAAACTCGCGCCAGGCGAAGAACTCCGTCGTGTAGATCCAGGCACTGACCTCTCCGATGCCGCGGAGGGCGAGCAGCCGCTGGACCATCGGCACGACCGGATCCCCGGCCGATCGCAGGAGCGCCCGCCGATCGGCGACCAGTGCGCGCAGCTCGCGGCGGAGAAACGTCAGGCGATGCCATTCCCGCGTGAGGCGCGCGTGGGAGCCAGGAGGGAGCGGTTCCCCATTCCACGTGCGGAGCTCCGGATACGGAGGTATCTCCCGCGGCAGCCCGCGCGTGACGGGGAGCACCACCCCGTGCAGGGCCAGCAGTCCCTTGATTCGGTTCACGACTCGTGTCCGCTCGCGCGTCATCGTGAACAACTCCCGATGCAGCTGGCGCCGGTCCTCGTCCTGTACGCTCGGCACATGCACCACGCTCCAGACGCCGCGCTCGCCGCCGAAGTAGCGTCCGAGCTTGTCGAGCAGGGCCGTAGCATCGAGACGATCCGACTTCGCCTGACGACCCCGGCGGTTCCCCTCGATGCTCGCCGATTCTACGACGTAGTTGGTGATCCCGAGCGCCGAGAGCGCCCGGTGCAGCCAGAAGCCATCGCGTCCAGCCTCATAGCAGGTCACGATAGGCGCCTCGGCCGCCAGCCGGAAGCGCGCCCGCGCCGCCACGAACTCCGCTGCTAGCGCCGTGAGGTCCCGCGCCGTGAGCGTTCGAATGCGAGGTGGCTCCGCAGGGCTGGCCCGGCACGCCAACTTCCAGGTCTTGTTGCCGAGATCAAAAGCAACGAGTAATGTCGGAGGAGCTACCGCAGCTGAGCGGGTCGTCATCGTAGGCATAGGACTCTTCTCGCGAGGAAGGTGAAGTGTCTACGGTGGCGATCCGCTCTTGCGGATGCCACCGGCCTACATAGTCTCTGACGGGGCGGCCAGCGGTCATACTGCGACCAGAGCTGCGCCCTGGCCGCCCTGCAGCCTAGTTCTAGCGTTAGGTCAACACTAATCACCGAGGAGTTGATGCACACGCGCCTCAGTAGGTCAGTTGCTCGGGCCGCGCT
>CAZPCC010000214.1:0-2174 GCA_964584905.1 uncultured Gemmatimonadaceae bacterium
CGAGCGAGACCTGATCGATGCGCGGGAGATCGGCGGGGGCGAGACGCGTAAGAACTCGTAATCCGCCCCAGGCCACGATAATCCCGGCCACACCTCCGATAAGGCCGAGCAGCACGCTCTCGGTGAGCAGCTGCCGAACGACCCGCGTGCGACTGGCGCCTAGCGCGACCCGCACTCCGATCTCGCGCTCACGGGCCGCGGCACGCGAGAGGAGAAGGTTGGCGACGTTGGCGCAGGCGATCAGCAGCACCGCCATGACCGCACCCATCATGACCCACAGTGCGGTGCGGATCGTGCCGCCGACCACCTCGTCAGGCAGGGTCACCAGGTTGGCACCGTACCCTTCCTGACTCGGATACTGCATCGCAATCCGGTTCGCGATCGTCGCCAGGTCGGCCTCGGCGCGCTCGAGCGTAACCCCCGGCCGAAGCCGGGCGACCGCGCTCAGCCAGAACGAGTTCCGTGACTCACGCGTCTGCTGTCCCACCACCAGCGGCACCCACGCTTCGGTGTCTTTCGCCGGAAAGGTGAAGTCCGGTGGCATGACTCCGATGACCGTGCGTGGGCGCCCGTTCAGCTGCACCGTCGTTCCCACGACGCCGCGCTCGCCTCCGAAGGCTCTCGCCCAGAATCCGTGGCTCAGCACGACCACTCCATCGTTTCCCGACTCTTCCTCTTCGGTAGTGAAAACACGCCCGATGGCCGGTGTGGTGCGAAGCACTCGAAAGAGATCGGCCTCGGCCGCGGCGCCGCGAATGCGCTGCGGCTCGTCGCCTCCCGTGAGCGTCAGGCTGGCGTTGCTGAAGCCGGCCATCTCCGACAGCACGGTGTTCTGCGTGCGATAATCATCGAAATTGGGGTACGAGTGGATGTCCTTCTCGATCCCCTGACGCGTGTTGTCCATCCAGACCATAACGATCCGATCCGGCTCGGCATAGGGAAGCGGGCGAAGCACAACTCCGCTGATCACCGAGAAAATTGCGGTAGTCGCACCGATGCCTAGCGCGATGGTCAGAATGGCGACTACGCTGAATCCTGGCGAGCGGCGGAGCGCCCGCAGACCGTACGTGAGGTCCTGCGCGAGATCGCCCATCAATTCCTTCCTCTGGTGGACATGTTGCTTTCGGCGATCGTGAGCCCGAAGCTGATTGCCAATCCGCCCAACATCTCCGAAGCGCTCCGCCGCTGCCCGGCGCGCTTCGTCCGGTGACATGCCGCGCGCCTCGAAGTCGCGCACACGCATAGCGAGATGGAATGCGAGTTCCTCGTCGACATCGGCTTCAATGTCCGGTCCCCAGAACCGGAGATACCGGCGCCACATTGGGCTTCGACTCATACCTGGGCTCTCGCCGCGATCAGGCGAGCGCGGGAGCGGTCTGCAGCACGCGGGTCACCGCCGTGGCATAGCGCATCCACACCCTGGCCTCGGCCCGCAAGTGCGTACGACCGGCGCTCGTTATGCTGTAGAAGCGCGCCCGGCGATTGTTCTCCGAGAGTCCCCACTCCGATTCGACCCAGCCGCGGTCTTCGAGGCGACGGAGCGCTGGATAGAGCGACCCCTCCTCGATGCGGAGCACGTCCTGGGTCGTTTCTTCCACCCACCGGGCCACCGCATAGCCATGCGCCGGACCGGTGAGGAGCGCCTTGAGTACGAGAATCCCGAGCGTGCCCTGGAGCAGATCGCCGGTTTCGGATCGCATGAACCTTTCCCTTGGCAAGACTATGGGGCCGAATGTACGATGCGCGCCATGGTGGCGCAAGCTCCGGATGACTGGCGGTGGCTATCCCTCCGCGCCCGCGCAGTCGGAATGGCTGAGCGCCGAGTCGGGCCTCGCCGTCGCGCGCGCCACCCGCGACGCGAACACCTCGGCGTCAGGCACCCCCGTGCGCCAGGCGCGCAGGCGGCCAAGCTGCTCGATGTGGGCAACGTGGGCCAACTCGTGCGTCAGGACGCGCACCGCGCACTCGTGGCGCGAAGCCGGAAGCACCCAGTACGCGGGGCGCCACCAGGGGCCGGGCAGCGTGGCATCCGGGGGCGGGCCGAGCGGCACGTAGGGCGACAGCACGATCAGCCCGTCGAGGATCCGCGTGGTCGCCCGGGACCACCGGGGAGGCCAGTTGGCCCTCCAGCAGACCCGCGTCCGGCAGAGTAGCACGAGCTGCCGTTCGGGGAT
>CAZPCC010000215.1:0-9866 GCA_964584905.1 uncultured Gemmatimonadaceae bacterium
AAGGTGCTGGAGACGGCGCTGCGTCGGCTGTTGGGCGTATCAGTAGGTGGCTGGTGGGAAGGCCACGAAGCCGAACGAGCCGAAGCCAAGGAACAAGCCGCGCGCGCCCTCGCTGGCACCGGAGAGGGGGCCACGGGGTGACGCTCGACGAAGCCTTGCGACGCAACCATCACCTCAAAGTGATGCTCGGGCTCACGCTGAAACACTTCGACCCGGACGGCACATGGCATCGCGGCAACCTGCCGTGGGAGCCGTGGGTGTTTGAGGAGCCGATGGGCGAGCACGCGCGGCCAGCGGAGGAATGGATTGCTCTATCTGAGCGGGGTTCCGACTGACATGGAGGGCTTTGGATTCATGGCCCAACCGAACGCGGCCAACCTCATTCCCGCCGATACCTGGTGGGCGATGGATAACGGCTGCTTCTCGAAGGCGCACGAGTTCAACCTTGAGCGGTTCATCAACTTTGCCCAGCGACGTCTCGCAACAGATGGCGATCGCTGCCTGTTTGTGGTGTGCCCCGACGTGGCCTTCGATGCGGCGGGGACGATCGCCCGCTGGCATGAGTACCGGGACGCGGTGAAGTCGCTCGGGCGCCCGGTGGCGTTCGTGACGCAGGACGGGATGGGGATGGAGGACGTGCCGTGGGAGGACATCGACGCGCTGTTCGTCGGCGGGTCTACCGAATGGAAGACGGGCCACGAGAGCGGTGCGCTGATGGCTGAGGCGAAGCGCCGCGGACTATGGGTCCATGTGGGGCGGGTGAACTCACTTCGCCGCTTGCGAGCTGCCTACAGCCTCGGGGCGGATAGCTGCGACGGGACGTTCTTGAAGTACGCCCCGACTGAGAACAAGCAACGGATGGCCGAATGGTTCCGCCAAATGGACGAAGCCCCAGTGATGGCACTCATGCACGAGGAGCCCCGGTGACCCCCGAGAGCGACCGCGTGGTGCTGTGGACCTGGGCGCGGCTTCTGGAGCGGACGGTGCTGGTGTGGGAGCGGAGTTCACAGACAGCAAACGATAAGATTCACGAGGGAGGCGAAGGGAACGATTAGCACCGTTATGGCGTCTGCTACAATCTCCCCAGCGCGGCTCTCTCTGACGCCGTCACCTCAGTGCCTTCTCGGCGCGACCAGTGGCGGCGTTTTCGCGTTTTCCGGAGGGAACGTTTGCAGCAGGTGAAGTGCGCTTGTGGAAACATCCTGGCAGTCCGCGACGGCAACTTCTGGATGCAGCGGCATAAGGGACGCGTCACCGTCTGCCGCGAAGTCGTCGCCTTCAACTGTGAGCGCTGCGGGCGCGATGTCGTCCCCGGCACGGACCAGAAGCAAACAGCATGAGCCTCACGCCTCAACAGGAAGCCTTCGCCTGCGCCTACGTCGAAACAGGAAGCGCCACCGAGGCATACGAGCGGGCGTACGACTGTTCTCGGATGAAGCGCACGACGATCTATCCGAATGCGTCTCGACTTCTCGCTCACAGCAAGGTCGCAGCAAGAATCGAGGAGCTCACGAAGGCTGCCGCCGAACGCGCCGGCATCACCAAGGAACGATGGTTCCGCGAGCTCGCGGCGCTCTCGTTCTCGTCACTGGACGACGTTCAGCCGTGGAACGAGCAGGGGATCGAGCGGCTCATCCCGAGTGCGGAACTGCCCCGCGAGAAGCGCGTCGCGGTGAAGACGATGAAGACCAAGCGGGAACGCCAGGTGCGAGGCCGTGGCGAGGATGCGGACGTGTGGGAGGTGGAGCAGGTGGAAGTCACGATGCACGACAAGAAGGGCGCACTCGACACCATCGGCAAGGCTATGGGCTGGTCTATCGAGAAGCTCGAACATTCCGGCCCGGATGGCGGTCCATTGGAGGTAGAGAGCGTTGAGCGCATCATCGCCGACCCTGAAACCGCCCGCGCGGCGCGCCTCATCGCCCGAACGCTCCGTGAGGATGACGCCGAGGGAGCAACGGCGCGCACGAGCGGCCAGCCCGGCAAGCCTCGCTGAATGGCTGAGCGGCGGGAAGTGGTGGGCAGCCCGTCACCACGAGATGCTCGCCGAAGCGCTGGTCGACGTTGCCGCCGGCCGGACGAAGAGACTGATCGTGGAGATGCCGCCACGCCACGGCAAGTCCGAGATGGTGTCCGTCTGGTTCCCCGTCTGGTTCCTCAACCTACGCCCGGAAGCGCGGGTGATCCTCGCGAGCTACGAATCAGAGTTCGCGTCGAGCTGGGGGCGGCGGGTGCGGAACCTTATCAATGAGCACGCACGATCTCTCAATGTCGAGGTCGCGGCTGATTCGTCGGCGGCCAATAGATGGCACACGACAGCGGGCGGCGGGATGGTGACCGCTGGCGTTGGTGGCGCTATCACCGGTCGCGGTGCCGACATCCTCATCATCGACGACCCGGTGAAGAACTCACTTGACGCGAACTCACAGGTCACCAGACAGCACACGTGGGAATGGTGGACGACCACCGCCCGGACCCGTCTCCAACCCGATGGCGCGGTGATCATCGTAATGACGCGGTGGCACCAGGATGACCTTGTTGGCCGGCTCCTCACGCAGCAGAAAGACGAGGGCGGCGGCGAGCCGTGGCGCATCGTCCGGTTCCCTGCCATCGCTGAGGAAGAAGACGAGCTGGGACGAAAGCCGGGCGAAGCACTCTGGCCGGAGAAGTGGGACAAGGCCGCGCTCGCCTTCACTGAGATTGATGTAGGCCCGTACGCCTGGGACGCGCTCTACCAGCAGCGCCCCACAGCGCCGGGCGGCTCGATCTTCCAGCGCGAATGGTGGGAGAGCACACGCTACCGGCCGGAAGACGAGAGCCGGGAGATCATCGCCCGCTTCATCTCGTGGGATACCGCCGTGAAGGACGGCGACACGAACGCCTACACCGTCGCCACCGTCGGCGAACTGTGGCCGGACTACCGGCTCGGGCTGCGGCACGTGTACCGAGATCGGCTCCAGTTCCCGCGACTCCCGGAAGCCATCGAGCAGTTGGCATGGGAATACAACCGGGACGGCAAGCTGCACTCCATCGTGATCGAGGACAAAGCGTCCGGGACTTCCGCGATCCAGACGCTTCGTGCCAACGCTCCAGAATGGCTCGCCGACCTCATCCAGCCCTACACGCCTCACGGCGACAAAGAGTACCGCGCCAAGCTGGCCGCCGCGTGGTGCGCGAACGGCATGGTGTGGCTGCCCCGCCCGAGCGATCTCACGCCGTGGCTGTTCGACTTCGAGCGCGAGTTGTTCGAGTTCCCGCGATCTGCCTACGCCGACCAGGTCGACGCGTTCAGCCAGCTCATCCTGTGGACTGAGAACTACCTCGAAGCCGGGCTCCGCGCCCGAGAAGGAGCCGTCGCATGAGCATCATCCCGTGGCGCCGCACACCCCAGTCCCTGACCCGCGCCGAGTGGATACAGGAAGACCCAACACGCCTGTACTCCATCCTCGAAAGCTACTACGGCAACCTCGACGTGTACGACGACGTCCAGGCTGCGTTGTGGGAACGCGGGATCTGGTCGCCTGGCATGAAAGCGATCCGCAACCCCGCGAACCGCACGGTGGAGTTCTACGCCTCCAAGCTCTGGCCGGGCGTGCTCCCTGATGCTCTGCCCATCGACACCGAGAACGACCGCATCATCGATCCCATCGAACAGTTGTGGACGTGGAGCAACTGGGGCGCACAGAAGCAGGTGGCAGCGCGGTGGCTCGCGACCCTCGGCGACCTGTTCATCAAGGTGTCGCAGATTGACCCGGCGGCGACTCGCCGTGAAAAGCGCGTTTACATGGAACTCATCCACCCATCGCACGTCGTGGAGTTCGACACGGACGTTCGCGGTTACCTCACGTACGTCCGCATCGATGTCCCGCAGACGGAGCGGGAGGGCGACAAGACCAAGGAGTACACCCTGACCGAGGTGTGGGATAAAGAGCGCTTCCGCCGGTGGAAGCACACGAAGGGCGAGAACACCGAGACGCGCAGCCTGGGGACGCCGGAGACGGAGCTACCGCTGAGGTCGTTCGGGATCGACTTCGTGCCGGTGGTACACGCGAAGTTCCGCGACACCGGGCAGGAGCGCGGCGCCGGAGCGTTCACTCACGCGCTCGACAAGATCGACGAAGCGAACCGCATGGCGACGCGCCTCCACCAGATGCTGTTCCGGAACAACAACGTCACATGGGCTGTGTCTTCCGGGGCGCTGGACAAGGACGGCCGGCCTCTCCCTGCTCCTCGTCTTGGGAAGGAAGGGGAGAACGGCACCGTCTCGCCCGGCGAAATCGCGATCGGTGACGACGTGTTCGTGCGCCTTCCGGGGCTGGCGACGCTCTCTCCGCTCGTGCCGAACCTCAACTACGCCGCGGCCCTCGAGATCCTCCAGGACCACATGCAGGAGATCGAAAAGGACCTCCCCGAACTCGCGTACTACCGGCTCCGGGAACTCAACCAGATCTCGGGCGTCGCGGTGAGGACGTTGCTCTCCGACGCCATCGACCGGCTCCTCGAAGCCCGCGGCAACGCTGAGAACGCGCTCGTCCGGGCCAATCAGATGGCGCTCACCATCGGCGCGAACGCGGGACTGTTTCGCGACCTCGGCGGCGACTATGCCAGCGGTGCGTTCGACCATGCCTTCGAAGAGCGCGAGGTCATCCCCATGACTGAGACGGAGGAAGCGATGGCGCAGCGGATGAACGCCGAGACGGTGGCCGTGAAGCGCACACTTGGCGTGTCGGAGCGGCAGGGGCTGGACGAACTGGGGTACACCGAAGAGGAGATCGTGAGGATGGAGGGGGAACGGTCGACGGACGCTGAGGCGACGGGCGCGGCGTTGCTCCGTGGGTTCGACGGAGGTGTGGGGCAGTGATGGACGAGGAGATGAGGCGAGAGATCGACGATATTCAGGCTCGGCTGAACAACCTAGTCAACGCGGGGGCGGCATGGACGGCAGTCGGCATGGCGGTGGCGTTCGCGTGCGGCATGATCGCTGGGAAAGTTCTGCTGTGATGGACTACCCGATCAACCTCGTCACGAACTCGGCTCACATCCACCTCAAGACTGAGGACGACTACTGGCGCTTCATCATCTCGTGTCCCCACCGAACGATGATCGGGGCGTCGTGTGCCGACTGCGGGACGGTGTTCCTGTGGCGCTGACCTTCTACTGCCGTTGTGGCTGCGAGGGCGCTGCCCACTACGCTCCCGGCCGGATGCTCCGTGCCAAGCTCGGGCTGACGCCGTGTCGGGGCTGTCGCGGCTGCCAGCGCTACGAACCGCAACCGCCACCCGGCGAGGAGATCCAAGCGGAGCGGATCCGTGCCTAGCGACCTCGAACGCACCATCGCCACCTTCCGCGCCATGCTCGGACAGCGTGAGCGCCGCATCGTCGAGGCGTTGGTCCGGGACTACCACGGCGTGCTCATGGCGCTCCAACCTCACCTCGAAGCCATCGGGGAACTGATCGCGGCCGCCGAAGCGAACGGGGAGAAGGTCACGCTCGCTCAGTTGCACCGCTCCGGCCACCTCAAGCGCATCGAAGAGATCGTGATCACCGAACTCGAAACGATCACGGGCAAGACGTACGCGCAGATCATCGCCGAGCAGGGTCATGTCGCCACCCTCGCCGCCACACAGGCCGTGACAGCGGGGCGATCCGCCGGCGTCACGATGCGCGCACTCCAGCCTCGTGCGGTCGAGCAGATCGTCGGGGCGTTGCAGGAAGGATCACCGCTGCGAGCGCTTCTCGGCCAGCTACCGGGCGCCGCGGCTGAGCGCATCCGTGACAGCCTCGTGCAGTCGGTGGCGCTCGGCCGGAACCCGCGCCTCACAGCTCGACTGGTGAACGACGCGCTCGGTGGCAACATGGCGCGCGCTCTCACCATCTCAAGGACGGAGACGCTCAGGGCGTACCGGGCTGCGACCATCCAGACGTACCGCGAGAACAGCGGAGTGCTCAGGGGATGGACCTGGGTGTGCGCGATGGACGCGCGCAGCTGCGCCTCGTGTATCGCCATGCACGGCTCGACGCATCCGTTCGACGAGCCGATGGGGACTCATCCCTCTTGCCGCTGCTCAGCCGCGCCCTGGCTGCGTTCCGAGCCGTCGCCAGTCCCGGCCGGGGAGAGCATCTTCGAAGACTTCTCGGAAGACCGGCAGCGCACCATCCTCGGCGGCGCTGCTTTCCGGGCGTACCAGGACGGCGCTATCACCCTGCCTGACCTCGTGAAGGTGAGGGAGAGCCCGGCGTGGGGGACGACACGGAGCGTGGCGAGCTTGCGTGAGGTGCTGGGGACGAGGGCAGCGGCGAGGTACTACGCCTCGTGAGCGCCGAAGATATGTTGACGTGAGTAATCCCATCTGCCTATAGTTCGCTTAACAGCGCGGTTTCACTAACAGAACGCCGCCATCTCGTCCCTTCACGGGGCACCGGATGGCGGCGTTTTTGCGTGTCCCGCGTGATCACAAGAGGTGTTGAGGCGAGATGCCAGACCCCGAGACTCCCCCACCGGCACCGGAAGCTCCGAACCCGGAACCAGCACCGTCAACGCCACCTCCCCCGGACGAGAAGTTCGATGAGGCCCGCGCGCGGACAACGATCGAAACCCAGCGCAAGGCCGAGAAAGAAGCTCGCGCTGCTGCGAAGGCCGCCGAAGAGAAGGCCGCTCAGCTTGAAGCAAAGCTGAAGGCCATCGAGGACGCAGAGAAGACCGAGCTTGAGCGCACTCAGGCCCGTGTCACGGAACTCGAAAGGGACGCCGCCGAGAAGGCCGAGCGTCTCAAAGAGACCGTCACGAAGTCCGCGATCCTCATCGCCGCATCTAAGCAGAACGCCGTCGATGCGGACGCCGTCTTCGCACTCATCGACCGGAGCGCCCTCGTCTTCGACGGCGACACGGTTACGAACGCTGACCAGGCCGTAAAGGACCTGCTCACCGCCAAGCCTTTCCTCGTCGCGGTCGCTGAGGGTTCCAACGGGATTCCTGGCACACCGAAGGCAGGGAAAGCATCGCGGGATGAGCAGGTCAAGCAGGCCCGAGAAGAGATGGCTGCAACCGGCACCTACCGGATGTAGCTCACTGAGGTGACTCATGGCTGACCTGGCGAAGTCCGGGACCCCGAGCCTGTCGTCCGTCCTCCCTCCGCAGAATGACACCATCACGGGTCTTCTCGCGGGTGAGGCGATCGCGGCTGGTGACATCTGCTACATCAAGTCCGACGGCAAGGTGTGGCTCTCTGACGGCTCCGCTGCCGATGCGGCGGCTGTCTGTGACGGCATGGCCCTCGTGGCCGCGGCTGTCGGTGAAGCCGTCACGCTCATCTTCAACGTGAACGTCCGCTACGCCGCTGCCATGACGCCCGGCACGCGCTACTACGTCTCCGCCACCGCCGGCGCCCTCGCTGACGAGGCTTCCACGGGTGGTATCGAGCCTGTCGCGATGGCGATCGACGCAACGCGCATCCGCATCTGGCAGTCGCGCTACAGCGAGGTGGGTTCGTAATGGCTTACGGAACGCTCTCCATACTCGACACGCTGGCGTCCAGCCAGACCACCGTCGCGGAGTACGGCGAGGATCGCGCTTTCGAGCAGATCCAGGCCGCGCTCGACGCGCACAATGCCCAGGTCAACGACATGACCGGCTGGCTCGCGGAGACCACTCCCGACCGCCAGCGCCGCTACGGCTCGCAGGACACCATGCGGATGGTCGAGCTTGACGAGTTCGGCGCGCCCGATGCTCAGAAGCTCTCCGCTGGCGTGACCGTCGGGTTCCCTCTGCGGATGTCCGGTATCGCGCTCCAGTGGACGCGCTCCTACCTGCTCCGGGCTCGGACTGACGAACTGGCGGCACAGGTCACCGGCACCCTCGACGCCGACCGCCTCGCCACCATCCGCGACATGAAGCGCGCCCTGATGATCTCGGGGAACTACACCTTCGACGATCGTCTCGTGGATGGCGTTGACCTCGCTGTAAAGCGGCTGGTGAACGCCGACTCCGCGTCCATCCCGCTCGGGCCGAACGGCGAGAGCTTCGACGCCACGACTCACACCCACTACGTGGCGCGCGTTTCGACGCTGGCCGCGACGGACATCTCCGCCATCATCCGCAACGTCGCCGAGCACTTCTCGCAGGGCGATACCGTTCTCCTGATCAACCAGGCGAGCGAGACGGCGGTGCGTGGGTTCACCTCGAACTTCACCCCGTACGTGGATGCCCGGATCATCCCGGCGCAGAGCGCCCAGGTCGGCCGCGCCTCCCTGTCGGTGAACAACATCTACGACCGCGCGATCGGCATCTTCGACACCGCCGAGGTGCAGGTGAAGCCGTGGGTTCCCGCGAACTACATGGTCGCCATCCAGCGTGGTGTCGAGAAGCCGCTTGTCCGGCGCATCGACCCCATCGCCGGTGACGGCCTCCAGCTCGTCTACGAAGACGAACGGCATCCCCTCCGCGCTCGCGCGTGGGAGCGCCGCCAGGGCTTCGGGGTCTGGAACCGCGTCGCGGCCGCTGTGCTCTACACGGGGAACACTTCGTACGCCGACCCGACCATCACCTAGTCAGCCGGGCGGGGGTCTCACGGCTCCCGCCTCCACTTCGATGGAGGTGCCGCGATGGCAGACGAACCCGAACAGTCTGACGTTCACTCCGGCGGTGTGGCTGTCGATCCCACCGCGACGGTGGAAGACCTGAAAGCCGCGCTCGACGCCGAGGGTATTGAGTACAAGTCCACCGACCGCAAGGCCGATCTAATTGCGCGCCTCGAAGGCCGCGAGGTCGAGGGCGACGCAACTCGTGAGGATTCCTCACAAGTTCAAACCGACCCGTCCACCACTGTCCCCGGCGGGAGGTACATCAACACCAGCGGGCAAGTCGTGAACGCCTTCGGCGAGCGCATCGAATGAGCGCACCCGCGACGTACACCGAGACTGCCCTTGCTTCCTACATGGCGAACGCCCTGGGGGAAGTCGGCGCGACTCTCGGCTGGACGGCGGGGAACGGCAAGCTCGACGAAGCGGTAAACGACGCGCTCCTGTCGTACGGCGTGGATGACATCGCCGACGCGACCGACACCAAGAAGCTCCGGGCGCTGGCGCGGCTGTACGCATGGCGGGCCGCGGTCGCCTCGCTCCCTGCCTTCTACGACTTCTCCTCTGACGAAGAGTCCTTCGACCGCTCGCAAATGCTCACCGGCGCCAAGCTCTCGCTCTCCATTGCGGAGGGTGACTGTGCGGAGTTCGGCGTGGGGCCGATGGTCGCGTACATCGATGCCGTCGACCGCACCGAGGACCCGTACGAGTTCGTGCCGCTGACTGAGAGCGTGGCCTAGATGCCGACGCTCACCGCCGGCGAACTCGCGCTCATGCGCTCTGACGTGCCCAACACGCTCCTCGCCATGCGCTGCACCTTCGAACGGTTCACCGCGGGCACGCCTGACCCGTACGGCGGCGTCACGGGGACGTGGGGCGACTACCTCCCGGACACGGCGTGCTGGTGGGCTGAGGACGCGGACGAGGAGATCGTCGGCACCGAGATCAACGCCCTCGTGTCGCGTCAGAGGATCGTCCTGCCCGCGGGCACGAACGTCCGCACCTCTGACCGCGTGAAGGAAGTCATCGGCGTTGACGGCACGCAGGTGGCCGGGCCGCTCGACATTCGCGAGGTGCTGATCCGCGTCGCCGAGACGGTGCTGATCGTGCGGGAGATCGGCTGATGCTCACCGCAAGGGCTGTCCTCAAGTGGACGGGGAAAGCTGTCCGCTCCCAGGTGCGAACCGCTGCCATCGAGGGAGTGGACGAGACGCTGTTCGCCGCCTCGACCGACGCTCAGCAGAACGCTCCCCGAGACACGGGGTTCATGGCATCCACCATCGGCGTCA
>CAZPCC010000216.1:0-7626 GCA_964584905.1 uncultured Gemmatimonadaceae bacterium
GCAGTGCGCACTTCGCAGTGCGCACTTCGCACTGCGCACTGCGCAGTTTCCCCTAGCCCCTAGCCCCTAGCCCCTAGCCCCTAACCCCTAACCCCTTCCTAACCACTTCTTCCCGCCGCTCCTCTGCCCACGCCGCGAGAATCTCGTCATCGGGCACGCCGCCGATGCGGCCGAGTATCAGGAGCGGCGCGAGCGCGTGACCGGAGGATTGCCAGAGCGCCATTTCCATCAGCTCAGGCAGCGCGCGCGCCTGCAACGTCGCCAGAAGGGCCGAGTCCCTTGCCGCCGTTAGGGCCATCAGCACGAGGGACGCCTTGTTGCGGTCCGTCCAGGTGAGCGACTTCAGCATGCCCACCAGCGGATCGATCGGGATGTGGCTGCGAATCGCCGGCGAGTCCCTGGCAAATTCGGCGATGATCCACAGCGCCCGCGCCGCGTCATTCCTCACCGCCGGGCTGGAATCGGTCAGCGCCGGAGCCAGCGCCTGCGCAGCCTTGCTCTTGTCAGGCAGGTACGCGATCAGGGTGGCGGCCAGCGCCCGCTGCATTGGAAATCGTGAGTCCTGGAGCACGGTGCGAAGCTCCGCTTCGTGCGCGCTGGCAAGCTGCACGAACCGCTGCTGCACGGCCCGCGCTGGCGCGTACTCCATCATGGCGTGCCCCGCGGAATGGTCCTCGGATGCCTGGCCCCGCTCCACGGCTTCACGCAGCGCAGCCGTGAACGCGGCGTCAGCGGCAATGATCTCGTCTGGCAGCGTCGCCGTGCCTGTTGGCGCGCTGCGAACCTCGAGTGCCGATGCGCCGCTCTCGAGCACGCCGACGAACACTATCATCCTGCCGTTCGCGCAGCAGACAGCGCTGACCTCGACGTCGGCAATGCCCTGTAGGGCGCGCAGTCGTGCCTCGGCGTCCTCGAACGATTGGGGGACGCTATCGCCGAGGGACAGTTCTGCCGCCTGGCGAATGGCCTCCTTTCCTACGGTGGTTGCGCCGTAGATGTCTATGATACCGATTCGCTCGCTCTGCGCGGCCGCGGGAGTCCCGACCGCCGGAATTCCGCACAATGCCGCGAGAACGATTCTTCTTCTGTCGTGGCTCCGCATGAGCACTCGGGAATGCAGGACGTTGGGCGAACCACCAGGAGACGACCGTTGGCAACGTATTGCAAGGAAGTGACCGGGGCGTCCGGACACCGTATATGGCCTTTTCGCGGCCCACAGATTGCCTCTTGGCGCGCGAGTGAACACTGAAAGAGAGTGGACCGACGCGCGGCGCGCGCTGCTCGAGAGAAAGATCTCCGAACTCGGCCTGTCCGTGGACGGCACGCCGGTGGCGCCGCTGGTCCAGCAGCTCTACGACGAGCTGAAATCCAGGGGACTGAACTTTCTGCCGCCGGTGTTCCTGACCGATGAATGGGGATGTCCGTCCGACACACCCATCATTGGCGTTCCATTCTACCTTGCCGATCCCCGTCTGCGCCGCATAGAAGCCGAGTTCGCGGGTGATGTGGAGAGCGAGCTCGACAGCATGCGCTTTCTGCGGCACGAAGCCGGGCACGCCTACAACTATGCCTATCAACTGTACGATCGAGCAGATTGGCGGCAGATCTTCGGGCCGTACTCGAGGCCATACCGCGACCGCTTTCGCGTGGATCCGTTCTCCCGCGATTACGTAAGGCACATCCTCGGCTGGTATGCGCAGAAGCACCCGGACGAGGATTTCGCCGAATCCTTCGCGGTATGGTTGACCCCTGATTGTGACTGGAGATCCATCTACGCCGGATGGCCGGCGCTATCCAAGCTCGAGTACGTCGACCGCCTGGCGCGGGAGATCGGAGACACGGTTCCCGAAGCACCGCTGCCGACGCCTGACGACTTGCCGGTGGAGCACATGCACCACACGGTAGCGCATCATTACGCAATGTCGGAGCCGGCGTTCCCACTGGAGGATCCGACGCACTTCGATGGCGACCTGAGAAACATCTTTGCAACGCTGGAAGAAGCTCCCGAGGGGGAAGCTGCGTCGAGCTTTCTCAGCCGCCACCACCGGGAGATAGTCACACGCATTGCCTACTGGACCGGCGAAAGCGCCCAATCGGTCAGGGCATTTGCCGACCTTCTTCGTTCGCGCGCCGAAGCCTTGCAACTGGTCGTACGCGGCCTGGATGCATCCACGCTCATAGAGCTCACCGCATTCGGAACGGCGGTGATGATGAACGTTCGACACCAGGGCACAGCAGAATCCGATGCCGATAGCTGACGAGAAGTTTCGACTTTCCGCCCTGTCATGAAAGCGACGATCCTTCACACGGTCACGCCGGACGCGCCGGAGCGCGATCCCGTGGTTGGCCAGATCGAGAAGACGCTCGAGTCGCAGGGCCATGACGTGACGGTCGTTACCGCCTCCGACAAGGTAGAGCCGCTCGTTGCGGAGCTGGTTTCATCCGCCCCGGAACTGGTGTTCAACCTCGCCGAATCGTTCGACGGCAAGAGCGCACTCGAATCGAGCGTCACCGGTCTCATGAACCTGCTCGACCTCCGCTACACGGGCTCGAGTCCGGCGGGCCTCCTCATATCGGGTGACAAGAGCCTGACGAAACAGATTCTGACCTTTCACGAGATCTTGACGCCGCAGTTCGCCACCGTATATCGCGGAGCGCTAGATTCGGCGGGAGACCTCGACTTCCCGCTGATCGTCAAGCCGCCTCAGGAGGACGCGTCGATCGGTTTGACCGGCGCCAGCGTGGTGCACGATCTGAAACAGCTGCTGAAACGCATGAGTGAGCTGCAGGCGGAATTCAACGCGCCGGTGCTCGTGGAGCGGTACATCGAGGGGCGCGAGTTCTATGTCGGTGTGCTCGGAAACGCGAACGCCGAAGCGCTGCCGATCATCGAGCTCGACTTCACCGGATTTCCGGAGGGCGCGCCCCGCATCGCCAGTTGGGAGGCGAAATGGGGGACCGACGGAGCGGGAGCGGGCGCCGAATACGCCGGTACCAAGTCGGTCTTTCCCGAATCGCTGGACACCGAACTCGCCGAGCGAATGCAGAAGGTCGCAGTGGAAGCGTTCCACGCCTTGCGGTTGCGCGACTACGCGAGAATCGACCTGCGCGTCTCGCCCGCGGGGGACATCTACGTCATTGAGGTGAATCCCAACTGCTATCTGGAACAGGAGAGCGAATTCGCCAATGCGGCGCGGAAATCCGGCCTCGAGTACGATGCGTTGATCGCCCGCATTACCGAACTCGCGCTGGCACGGTACTCCCGCTAGCCGGATCAGTAGCGCCTTCGGGTCTCCCGTGCTGCTTCCCTCAGCGGTATTCTGCTGAGACGTGCGCAGACATGTGCTCGCAGGTCACTCCCACGTCGCGCGTCGCGCGTCGCGCAACCCGCGCACCTACCCCAATGAGGTAGTCATGGCCATCGCCGACTTGCTGCTCCCCGAATTCGATCAGGAGATGCCTGTCACTCGGCGGGTGCTCGAACGCGTGCCCGATGAGCGAGGTGCATGGAAGCCGCACGAGAAGTCCTTTCCAATGGCGCATCTCGCTCAACTCGTCGCGCGCATGCCGGCATGGTTCTCGATGATCGCGCAGAAGGATGAGATCGATTTCGCGCCAAAGGATGGCAGCAGGATGCCTGGCTACAGCATCGAGACTACCGCCGCGCTGTTGTCCGAATTCGACGTGAACGTGAAGGCCGCGCGCACGGCGATCGCCAGTATCAGCGATGAGCGGTTTCAGGATCCGTGGGCGCTCAAGCGAGCGGGCGATGTTCTTCAGAGCATGTCGCGCTACGCGATGATGCGCTCGACCTTCAATCATCTTGTGCACCACCGCGCGCAGCTGGGTATCTACCTGCGGTTGAGCGACATCAAGGTGCCGAGCATGTACGGCCCGACCGCCGACGAAGGGTGGTAGCGCCTCGCGACGCATGACCGACACCGCCCCGCCTGACACAACGATCCGTCCGGCTGCCGCCGAGCCACTCGTCCCGCCCCCACCGCCGCCCCAGCGGCGGTACGACCGGTCGATCGTCGAGGGACCTCTCCTGCCGGCGGTGTGGAAGATCGCCTGGCCGACGATGCTACAGAACATCATCGGCGGTGTGCAGGGGATCATCGACCACGTGATGGTCGGGCACTACGTCGGGTTTACCGGCAACGCCGCGATCGGCGTGGCGTGGCAGATCTTTCTGGTAGTCATCGTCTTTATAACGTCTCTGTTCACGGGGATGAGCGTGCTGGTAGCGCGGTTCGCCGGTGCCGGTGACCACGAAAACGTCGATCGCACCGTATATCAGGCGTTTCTCACGGCGAGCGGACTCTCGATAGGCATCATGGCACCGATTGGCTGGGTGCTGTCGCCATGGCTGCTCGACCTGGTGAACGCCGCGCCGGAGGTGCAGCGCGAAGCGCTTCCCTACCTGCGGATCATGTTCGTGTTCAGCGCCGGCATGCTCATATTCTTCATGCTCGGCGGCGCGCTGCGATCGGCAGGCGATGCGAAGACTCCGTTGCGGCTGGGCATGGTGGTAACCGTGCTGAACATCGTTTTCAACGTGATCCTGATTCGCGGGTTGGGTCCAATTCCCGCGTTCGGCACGGCGGGCGCCGCGATGGGCACGGTGATCGCGTCAGGCATGGTTGGGCTGTACGCGCTGATAAAGCTCAGGAGCGGCGACTGGGTGGTCAGGTTCCCCCGGGGCGGGCCAAAGGGTCCGGATTGGCGGGTGATTCGGGCGCTGTTCAAGTTCGGCCTGCCGACCGGCATCCAGGGAATCGCGATGAACCTGGGTGGCGTACTGCTGCTGGCGTTCATCGGCTCGCTCCCGCAGAGCGCCGCGGCGCAGGCGGCGTATGCAGTCTCGTACACGCAACTGTTCTCGCTCATCACATGGACGACGGTGGGACTGATGAGCGCCGCGGCGACCGTAGCCGGACAGAACCTCGGCGCCAGGCACCCCGACCGGGCCAACGAAGCCGTTCACGTGGCCGCGCGTATCGGCCTCGCCAGCGCGGCGGCAATCGGCGCGCTGTTCCTGCTCATCCCACAACAGCTGCTGGCGATCTTCGGAATGGACGACCCGGTCGCGGTAGCATTGGGCGTTCAGCTACTTCGCGTGCTCAGCCTGTCGGGGCTGTTCATCGCCGTCGCGCTAACCTACACCGGCGGGCTGCAAGGCACCGGCGACACCAAGAGTCCGCTCTACATCTCGATCGTATCGCAGATCGCTATCCCGTTAGGGATCTGCTACTACATCCAGCAAACGTCGACGCTCGAACCGATGGACATCTGGATAGCGATCCTGGTCGGCCACGCCACGCGGTGTCTGCTGAGCGTCCTGCGCTTCAATCAGCAGAAATGGAGAGAGATATTGGTGGATATCGGGTAAGGCGCAAGAAATGCGAAATGCGAATTGCGAAACAGCCCTCTCGTTCAACGTTCTCATTCGCAATTCGCACTTCTCATTTCTTCACCGTACCTCCACCGGCAGTGTCATCTTCCTCCTGTCCCACGCCAACACCAGCGTCGCGCTGTTGCCGGCGCCCGCCTCCAGGGCTATGGTCAGTTGCTCTACGGCCTCCTGCGTCGGAATCGTCGTCATGTCGATGCGCGCAAGCTCGTGCCGAGCGTCGAAATCGGTGCCGGCGAGTGGCCGGCCATCGCGCATCGTCTCCTTGCTGATGATCAGCTTGGTGCCGCCCTGCGTCGGCAACGTGAACAGAGTGTAGGAGCCGGCGGGCACCAGCGTACCGCCGATCGTCAGGTCCCGGCTGGTGCGCATGACGGTCGCTGCATTCGCACCGGTGCGCCAAACTTCATTGAAAGGCACCAGCTCACCCCAGACGTTGCGTCCGCGCACACTGGGACGGCTGTAGACGACGCTGATCTCAGCGTCCCCCACCCTGGCTTCAATTGAATCGAGCGGGGACAGCATCCCCATCGCCTTGCCTGCCTTGTCGAGCGAGTCCCACCTGGCTGCCACGGCATTGATGTCTATTGCAGGAAGTCGTTCGACCCGCGTGCCGTTAGGCTGATACAGGCTGTGGATGCGGCCGTCCGCACCAACGCTCGCTCGATATGTAAGGAACGGCAGCTCGAAAGTCATGGAGTCGGCACCCACCCTTCGAACAGTTACCGGCATCGCATTCCCGCCTACGCTGAGCAACTGGACTCGCGCGCTGTCCTCAGCGGACGCCCGCAGCCGCATGGCCGCAATCTCGTAAGGCAGCCATGAGTCCGGCAGCGACGGCACCATCGTCGGACGGGCCGCGACGGTGCGGGTCTGGGTGCTGTCGCCCCGCTTGGTGGCCACTGTCGCGCTATCTGTACCGGCAAAGCGGAGGGTGACGCTCGACAGGAGGGGCGCATCGAACGCCGCACCGATCTGATGGTGCATGTAGATCACGGTGCCGATCTCGCCACCCGGGCTCAACTCCAGATGCGTGTGACGAAGACTGGTGCGTGGCACGTGGAGCACCTGTTCCACGTTGTAAGCGCCGCCGCTGCGCTGAAAGCGCTCGACAGTCAGCGTATCGTTTCCAAGACGGGCGATGAAGGCGCCGCTGTGCGTTTCGGGGACGCCCGCGGCGGGTTGCTGCGCCGGGAGCATGCCGGCGAGGGACACGAACAGTGCAAGGGGGATCAGGCGGGACATCGGGTCATCTCCTGTAGGAATTCTCTACCGCAACATCAGGCGAGCCGCGGCGAAGTGCAATCGGCCCCCTACACCTTTCAACACTTCGGGTCGAGTCATTACGCGCTCGGCGCCGCGCGCGCGGGACGAGGCCTGCCCAGGATCCCCACCGCCAGCAACACGAAGGATGCGAGCCAGCAGTAATAGCCCACTTCCAGCGATACCGGCGAGATCACCAGCCATTGCGCGTTGATCACGACGGCCAACAGGAGGGCAGCGCCGATCCAACCGATAGAGCGAACGCCGCTACGCTGCTGAACCAGGGCCACCAGCGCCGCCACGAACAGCACGTTGGTAAGTCCGCTGGCCACCGACACCGAAGAATGGAGCGAGCCGCCGGCGACGAACTCCCGGTAGGACCAGAGCGGACTAAGCGCTACACGAAGCGCTTCCCAGCCTGGCAGCGATTCCTGGCCGTACCTGCTGCCACCCGCCGCGACGGGCAGGAACCAGGAGAGACAGTAGAGCAAAGCAGCGAGCAAGGGAATGCGAGTTGCGAGTTGCGAAGACAGCCGAGGCGGAAACACTCGTCCTTCTCCGCGTGTATCGCGACTCGCATCTCTCATCTCCAACCTCGCATCTCGCATCTCGCATCTCAATCTCTCATCTCTCATCCCATCCTGCCTTACGCCGCAATTTCATCTCCCTCATCGTCTTCCGATCCCTCCGGGATTCGCTCAATCGTGAATCCGGTGAACCCATAGATCGCCGCGATGATCGGATTGATCAGATTGAGGAACGCAAACGGGGCGTAAGTCAAGGTCGCAACGCCCAGCGTCTGCGCCATGAAGGCACCGCAGGTGTTCCACGGTATCAGCGGCGATGTCAGCGTTCCGGCATCCTCGAGCGAGCGCGAGAGATTTTTCGGATGCAGGTTGCGCCGTTTGTACTCGGCACGGAACATCCGCCCCGGCAGCACGATCGCGATG
>CAZPCC010000217.1:0-31343 GCA_964584905.1 uncultured Gemmatimonadaceae bacterium
GAAAGCGCGAGATCGAGTTTGGTGGTCGGCATGGTGATATCGAGCTTCACCTCCGGATCGACCGTCTTCTCCTCTTCGACCGGTTCCTCCACAGGAGGCACTTCCTCCTCGATCGGAGGGACGAGCGGTGCCTGCGGTGCCGGAGGTAGAACGCTCATGTATCGCAGACGTTCCGTCAGCGGTTCCCCACCCCCGCTGCCCCGGCGACCGCCGCCGCCGCCACCTGCCGGTCCCGCGCCACCAGCGCCCGGCGAGGGGTCTCCAACGGTGACCGCGATGAGCGCGGGCGAGATGAGCAGCAGCAGCACCAGCGCGTGCGCGGCGGCCGACGCAAAGGGCGCCCACCACGGTGGCTTGCCCAGGGGCATTCCAACGGGAGGGCGATATTTTGGCCGCTCACGCGGCTGCTGCGGATTCCGCACTACGTCCATTTCTGCATCCTTGGTCTCCAAACTAATACGGCGGACGAGCCCCGAAGGTTCGTCCGCCGCATAATCCACTACCGCGTAGCTGGGCTAGTTAGCCTTCGGCGCCACTCCGATGACCTTTACCCCGGAGCCACGAGCGACATCCATGGCCTGAATGACTTTTTCATACGTTACCTGGGGGTCGCCCTTTACGAACATGATCTTCTCCGGGCGGACGTCGTAGATCTCCTTCAATCGCGTGCCGAGACGCGGCCAGGTGACCGGCTCCTTGTTGACGGCAAGCTGGTCTCCCGGGCCCACCTCGAGCACTATCTGGTTCGACTGCTGATTGGCGGCCACGACTGCCGGAGTCGGGTCGGGAAGCTGCAAATCGATCGCCTTCCGCACCCGTGGTTGCATGATCATGAAGATGATCAGCAGAACCAGCAGAATGTCGATCATTGGCACGACGTTCGGTTCGGCGTTGAATCCGCCAGTGGAATCGCCTGTGGGTCCCATAATCGTCTCCTACGGATTCTGGATGACGTCGCCCTCGACCGTCGACTCGGTCCCGGGCTGCTGGTCGGCGATGGCGGCGATGACGCGCACGCCGTTCTCGCTGGCAACAGCCATGGCGTCGATCACCTTTTCGTACTCGAGCGACTTGTCGGCCTTCAGGTAGAGAATCTTGTCCGCCTGACGAATATCATAGACGCCCTTGATGACCGAAGGCAGATCCTCGGTCCGCACAGCTTTCTTGTTGTAGTAATAGTTGCCGCCCATGTCGATACCGAGCACCTGATCGAGCTCTTCATCCTCGGGGTGAGACTTGAGGTTGATCCCTTCCGGCGGCGTCGCCTGGAAACCGGCGGCGAGCGCCGGCGTGACGATCATGAAGATGATCAGCAGCACGAGCATGATGTCGATCATCGGGACGACGTTCGGTTGCGACTTGACGCTGGTGGTTCCCTGCACCGACATGCCCATGGCGTTCTCCTGCCGTTAGGTTCGCGGGATTACGTCGTGACCTGGCCGGCACCGCCGGTGACGTCGAACTCACGCGTGAACCGGCTGCGTCCAAACTCGCCCGAGACACCGCGAATCAGGTAGTCAATGAGCTCCTTCGACGTGTACGTCATTTCCACGACGAGGTTCTCGACCTTGTTCGTGAAGTAGTTGAATGCCCACACCGCGGGAAGTGCGACCGCCAGGCCGAACGCCGTCGTGAGTAGCGCCTCGGAAATGCCGGACGAAATCGCGGCGATACCGCCCGAGCCCGATGTAGCCATGCCCTGGAACGCGTTCACCACACCCATCGTCGTGCCGAGCAGCCCCACGAATGGAGCGGTGGAACCGACGGTGGCCAGCACAGCCAGGCCGCGCTTCAACTCCGACGTAATGATCATCATGTTGCGCTCGACCGCCCGCTCAGCCGAGTTGATGTCGGCGACCGTAACCGAGCCATCCATGATCAGCGGCTTCACCTCGCCGAGCGCTCCACCGAGCACACGCGCGACGTGCGACTTCTTGTAGCCCTCGGCGAGCTTGATCGCCTCGACGAGGTTGTCTTCCTCGAGGAACTGCGAAAATTCCGGCGCAAACTTGCGCGTTTCCCTCTGCGCCCTTCGAAGATTCCACCAGTTGCGAATGGTGATGGACATTCCCCATATGGACATGAAGGACAGCAGGAAAATGATTCCTTTCGCAAACCAGAGCATCTCGTGCCAGAGTTCCACCAGATCGACTTGCATCGATGTCGTCTCCTGAGGTTGGGGCGGTGCGAATTCGCTACCGACGTTGCCTTACGCGTTCAAGCTGAATGTGAACGACTGCTGCACGAGCTGCTTCACCTTGCGACCACCGACCTCGGCCGGATAGAACCGCATCTGCGGAAGCGCTGCCTTGACGGCCGCGGTGAACTGCGGGTGGCTGGAACTGAGCGCCTTGAACGTTTTCATGTCCGCCCGGCCGTCTTCGTTGACGACGAACTGCGCAATCACATCGCCTGTGATTCCCGCGCTGCGAAGCATCTCCGGGTACCTCGGCGTCGGATTGCCTTCGCGAGCCAGCGCCGGCTTCTCCACCTGGAACTCGAAGTAAGGCTGGTCGCTGACCACCGGTGCCGTACCGCCCACCACGCCGCGCGATGTTCCACCGGCTACGCCCTTACCCGAGAAGTCCGCTTCATCGGTAACGGCCTTGGATAGATCGACTTCCGGGATCTTGTCTGGAATGTCGATCGGCGCCGTGAGGATCTGGAATCCCTTGGGCGGGGGCGGCGCAGCGACCACGTCAGGCGGCGGCGGACGTTCCGGTTCCGGCGGAGGCGGCTCGTTCTTCGGCGCCTCCATGAACTGGATGTCCTCCTGCTGGGCCTTCTCGTCCATTTGGATCCCGGCGTTCGCCGTCATTACCACCAGGAGCCCGATCAGCCCCGCGTGCAGAATCAGGCTCGTGATGCTCTGCCCCACACTGGTGTCCTTTTTCGGCTGCGACTCGATCAGGTTGTTGAACATTACGCCTCTGGGTCGGGTCCGCGGATTGTGCACTCCAGCCACCGCAGGAGCATGCGTGAGTCTACAGACGCAAATTGAAGGCTCAATGAGCGAAAGATTAAGAAATCATGAAAACAATGTGAAAATTCGAGATCGATCCCGATAGCATGCGAAAAACTCGAGCTGCGAGTCTCCTAGGAACGTCTGGATTCCGCATCCTGGTCCAGCCCCTCTTCAAGCGCTCCTTTCTCACCAGTTGCACTTATCTCGCCTGCCGGTTCCTCCACCGTCGGAAGGGTCACTGTGAAGGTGCTTCCCCGGCCGAACCGGCTGCGGACAGAGATCGTCCCGCCATGCGCTTCAGCAATCCACTGCGAGATGGCCAGTCCGAGGCCAAAGCCACCGCGCTCTGCCGTGCGGCTCCGTGCGCGATCGGCCCGATAGAAGCGCTCGAAGATGTGCGGGAGGTCGGCAGCCGAGATCCCGATGCCGGTGTCGCGCACCGAGAATGTCGCCGTGCGCCCTGTCTTCGACAACGTTATCTCCACAGAGCCGTCGCGCGGCGTGTACTTGATGGCGTTGGTGACCAGATTGAGAAAGAGCTGGCGCAGGCGCGTGCGATCACCCATCACCGCCGCCGGCGTCACCATGGGGAGCGTCACTTCCAGGCCGCCTTCTTCACCCAGAATGTGCGCCGTCTCGAAAACCTCGCGCACGAGGGGTTCCAGATCCACCCACTCGCGGTGCAGATCGAACCGGCCCTCGTCGGCTCGCGCAAGTGTGAGCAGGCTTCCGACAAGGTCCGCCATACGGGTAGTTTCCTGCAGCGCCTCCTCCAGCGCGACCATTTTTTCGGTACGCGTGGAATTGGTACTCATTGCCCGTTCCACATCGGCGCGCAGGACCGCCAGTGGCGTCTTGAGTTCGTGGCTCGCATCGGCGGTAAACCGCCGCAGACCGGAGAAGGAAGTCTCAAGTCGCGCCATCATTTCGTTGAGGGTGACGGCAAGCCGCGTCAACTCATCTCCCGAGCTCTCCACCGGAAGCCGCCGGTGCAGGCTTCGTCCATCGGTAATAGCCTGCACCTCGTTGATGAGTCTGTCGACCTGGCGGAATGCACGGCTCGAAATCGCGTAGGCGATCCCCACGGAGGCGAGCAGGAGTATCGGAGCAATGACGAGCATCGTGCCGAACAGCTCGGCGATCGCCAGGTCCGCCGACTGCGTCGACGCCGCGACCACCACGCGCGTGATCTGCGAACGCGGATCCGGCGGCGCCCTTGCGACGATCAACACCAGCTCCCCCTGGATCGAAGCCAGCTGTCCCGGTCCCGTTACCGGCACCTCGGAGCCGGCGCCGATGAGCTGACTGTAGCCGATATCGAGCAACTGCCGAACGGCTGGCGAGCGATAGAGAATGATGTCGTCGCGGCCGAGCACGAGCACGTAGTCTGGAACGCCATCCAGAAGCTGCGATAGTGTCGGCGTTACCGTAGGTCCGGCCAGCGAATCACGCAGCTGCGTCAACGGGCGTCCTTCGAGCTCCGCCTGACGAATGATGCCGATGACGATGTTCGCTTCGGCGGTCACGTATCGCTGCAGCTCTTCGTATGAGCTGGCCCGCCGGGCCGCGTACAGCACCAGCGCAAACACGAGCATGGTGCCGGCGAGGGCGACGGCGTACCCTGTCGTAAGGCGTGACCGGATGCTCGACACGGTTACGCGCGACGCGGGAAGCGCGACGCGGGACGCGGGAGGCGCGACACGGGACGCGGGACGCAGGACGCGGGAGAAAACATGAACCTCATGTTATCCGCTGGGCGCCACTGCCGAAAGCGCCGCGGCCCCGGTGTTTGCTACTCCCGGATCACGTAGCCGACCCCGCGCACCGTATGGATCAGCTTCCGGTCGTGCGGCGCATCGATCTTCTTGCGCAGGTGCGTGATCACCACGTCCACGATGTTGGTGCCGGGATCGAAATGGTAATCCCACGCATATTCGGTGATCAGCGTTCGACTCATGACGCGGCCGGCATGGCGCATCAGGTATTCGAGGACCGCATACTCCTTGGGCGTGAGCTCGATCTGCTCTCCGGCGCGCGTGACCTCGCGCGTCGCCGTATCCATTTGCAGATCGGCGACCGAATGAACCGGGGATTGAAGCGCGCGCGGACGGCGACTGAGCGCCTCGACTCTCGCGAGCAATTCCTCCATGGCAAACGGCTTCGTCACGTAATCATCGGCCCCCGAGCGCAACGCCTCGACCTTGGCGTCCACCGCGTCCTGTGCCGTCAGTACGAGAACCGGCCGCTCGAAGCCGCGGGCGCGCAGGTTCTTGAGCACCTGGAGGCCGCTTCGTCCGGGCAGTCGCATGTCGAGCACGATCAGGTCGTAGGCTTCCGAGGTGGCGCGCGCTTCGCCCTCCTCGCCATCGGCCACCAGATCTACGCCCCAACGCTGTTCCTCGAGCCCGCGCTTCACATACTGCCCAACGGTAGGATCGTCCTCGATCACCAGCAGCTTCACGCCGCACCCTCCAACGACAGGAAGACGCGGAAGATACTTCCCTGCCCCATTTCGCTCTCCACTTCGATTCTGCCGCCGTGGTCGTTGATGATGCCGTAGCAGATGGAGAGTCCGAGTCCGGTACCCTGACCCGGCTCCTTGGTGGTGAAGAACGGCTCGAACAGGCGCTGCAGCTCTTCTCGAGGAATTCCGTGGCCTTCGTCCACGATCTCGACCACCAGCTCGCCGGAGGCGGATTTGTCGCGCGTGCTCAACGTTATGTTACCGGCATTCTCCATTGCGTCCGACGCGTTGAGCAGCAGCGCCATGAACGCCTGGATCATCGCCTCGGCGTTCGCCGAGATCATCAACGGAGTGGATTCAAGGTCGCGGCTCACCGTCGTCCGCCGGAATCGCGAGTGGTGCGCCAGCAGAAGGAGCGTCTTGTCGAGAATATCGTGCACATCCACCGTGGTGCGAACCATCGGCCGGGGACGGCTGAAATCCAGCAGCCGGTCGGAGATGCCGCGGCACCGGTCGACTTCGTGCCACAGCAGCGCGAGGTATTCGTCAATCGCCTTACGATTACTCTCGTCGGGCCCCAGAGCTTCTACGCGCCGCGCGATACCGTCGGCGCACACGCCGATCGTCGCCAGCGGATTGTTTATCTCGTGCATTACGCCGGCGGCAAGCTGGCCGACGGCGGCCAGCTTCTCCGATTGCGCCAGCCGCTCCTGCGCCCGGCGCGATTCGGTGATGTCCTCGCCGATCGTTATCACGTGCGTGACCGCGCCATCATCGAGCCGCATCGGAATTTTCGACATCCGATAGGTGCGATGCTCGCCCCCGGCGAGTGTATCGATCTCGGTTTGCCGAATGCGTCCGGTCGAGAAGACCTCGTCGAACTCCGCCCTGAGCGTTGCTGCCGATTGCCGGTGAAGAATCTCGAAGATGGTCCGGCCGATGGCCTCTTCCCTCGAAACGCCCTGCATCCCGGTCTCGCGCTTCCGATTCCACGCCTGAATCCGATACTCACGATCGATCACGTAAAGACCGAGCGGAAGCGAATCGACGATCTTCTGGACCAGGCGCCGGTCGTCGCTGACGACAGGCTCGGCAGAGTCGACGTCGGGGGCCGGCAGCGGATCCGAGGCCAGCAAGGGCGCCAGGATGTCCGCAACGGCCCGGAGCGTCTTGCGCTCCTCCAGTGACATCAGCCGGCCCAACCGGACGGAGAGAACCGCGAGGTCCCGTCCACCGTAACGAATCGTCACCGCAGCCACTCCCGCGCCGTCGTTCTCCAGATCGAGCACCGGGGTGGTGGCTTCGCTCTCCTCTTCCCCGGCGCGCCAGATCGCCGGCAGCCCGGCTGCGCTGGGGCGCCAGAGCGTACAGTCCAGCGCGCTGAGTGCTTCGCGGATGGACCGGAGAATTGTTGGTAATGCCCGGTCAGCTCGCGGAGTCCGTGCCGCCAATCCAGCAACCTCGGCGACGAGGGAAAGCAGCGAAGGACCTCGGGCCATCCCAATCGGTGCGGCTTCGCGCGCGAGTCGTGGCACGCAATCACTCTCGGCTGAGGTCGTGAGAACTTACGCAAGCGCTGAGCGGTCTACAAGATGACCGGTAAGCTGCAGATTCGTCACTCGCATGCAATTACATCGTTCAAACTGGCGCCCGATTCTGTCGGAACGGCAGTGAAATTCCGGTACGCCCGTTGCTCGTGCTGGTCCGCGCTTTTTTCGGACAAATCACGAGGAGGTTGACATGTCATATCGTGGA
The DNA here is from genome assembly GCA_964584905.1 of uncultured Gemmatimonadaceae bacterium. GTDB lineage: Bacteria > Gemmatimonadota > Gemmatimonadetes > Gemmatimonadales > Gemmatimonadaceae > JALZIF01. The sequence continues at coordinate 7,185 of CAZPCC010000217.1, forward strand.
AGCATGACCCCTTTCAGTGGCGGATTGGGTTCCCTGTTCGGACTTCGGCGGGAGATCGATCGCGTGTTCGAGGACGCCTATGGCGGCAACCCCACGCGGGCCGGATGGACGCCCTCGGTCAACGTTCGCGAGGGCAAGGACTCGGTGCTGCTGGAGATGGAGCTGCCTGGCATTTCGCCTGACGAGGTGGACCTAAGCATCGAGAACGACATGCTGACCGTGCGGGGGGAGAAACGCGAGGAGCGTCAGGAAGGAGAAGAAGAGGGCCGCTACTTCCTCGTCGAGAGGAGCTACGGCACGTTCTCTCGCTCATTCTCGCTTCCGCCTGGAGTGGACGCCGATCAGGTCAGCGCAAAGTTCGACAATGGCCTGCTGACGATCCGCATCCCGCAGGGAGCGCTGCCACAGCCGCGGCGTATTCAGATCGACGCGGGAAGAGAAGAAGTTTCGTCCGGCCGGGAAAAAAGTGGCCGATCGCAGGCACGTGCGCGTAACGGCGGCGAACGAAAGGAAGAGCGGGTAGGGGCTGGAGGGCCGCAGGATCGGTAAGCCTATCGACTACGCGTGGCGCGGCCACAGGGCCGTCGCCACGCCTCCCTGTGTCCCTTCGCGGGCATCCGCAGCGTCCTGCTACAGGCGCCGAACGAGGCGCACTGCGGAGCGGCGTCCGAGAGTCAGCGGGCTGGGTTGGCCGGAGGGGTCCGGCGGCTGCTGACGCGGGCCGGAGGGGAGATCAGTTCCTCGGCCGCCAGAAGACTCCGTGACAGCTCCGCCATCGGCACGTTCCGGCTCTGACTGGTTCTCTGAAGCATTCGATAGGCATCGCTTTCCGAGAGCCCTTCGCGCTGCATGAGAATACCCTTGGCGCGTTCGATGACCTTACGATCCTCGAGGCGCTGGTGGAGCTCCTCGGCGCGGATCTGCTCCCGGCGCCAGTCGTCGTGCCTTGCGAAGGCGATTGCCAGCGTGACGCCGACGAGTCCCGTACTTGCGCCGTGCGCCAGTATCCCGAACACCGGGAGCCTTGCGATTCGGTCGGCGAGATCGGGGCCGATGTGATCGCCACGCAGTACGAGCGGCACCGGCCGTTCCTCGTGAATGCGCTCGGCGGCGGCCGCGCCATCGAGCCCTGGTAGATGCGCACCCAGGACTACGATATCCGGGCTCAGCGCACGCGCCATGGAAACCGCACCGAGACCATCGGAAGCTACTCCGACGACAGTGTGACCCAGCTCACGTACTTCCCGTTCGAAACGCTGTGCAGATGTGCCGTCATCTTCGGCAATGAGCACACGCAACGATTGCGTCATTACGATCGTCTCCGGACCAGTCTGAAGGGCGGACGGTGCAAGAGGTGGACCGGGAGCAGAAAGCGCCGCGTCCTCCCGTCACGCGCAGTCGAACGCGATACGGCAGTGGCGGCGCTCCTCACAGCACCAGATTCCAGCATGCTGACTCGACGATTCGTTCAACGAACTCCAATGGAGCGTGCGAGGCTCGAACTCGCGACCCCTAGCTTGCAAAGCTAGTGCTCTCCCAGCTGAGCTAACGCCCCGGCAAGGAGAAAGGTAATTGGAGGGTTCGGATGCGAAAAGGAGGTCGGAAACAGGAACCAGGAAATAGGAATTAGGAATTAGGAATTAGGGAAGGAGCGCGGCGGCTACGCCGCCGCATGGTGGGAAGGCGCAGCGTAAAATTCGACCTCCTCACCTCAATTCCTAACGCACTCCCATCGGAACTCTGGAAGCGAATCTCAAGCTTCCATCGAGCAAACGGGAACGCCACCGGCGTTCCCGTTTGCACACCACCCCTGATTCCTATTTCCTATTTCCAAATTCCTGCTTCACTCATGCGCGGGTAGCGGTTCCATCGTCTCCGCATCCACCGGCACCTGCACTTCATCGCGATAGGGCGAGGTCATGAGCAGCACGCGCATGCGCGGGAACGCGTTCATGAAAGCCGCGTAGGACAATCCCCAAATGCCGGCGTAGCCGAGGGTCACCCCAATCTCCCACAAACCAAATGGCGCGTGATCGCTTTCCCAATGCAGCGATGGGTATACCTCCACGTAGCGGACCAGCCAGAGCCCGGCCAACGCGCAGAGGGCGAAGAATGCGAAGGTCGGCAGAAACAGCTTTGCCGCTCGTGACATGAGTCCGAAGAACGGAATCACGAAGACGAGGAATACCGCCGTCATAGTGAAGGGAAGCCACGGCTCGATGAGCCGGAGCCGCATCCAGTGAGTTTCCTCCGCCATGTTGCCGTACCAGATGACGAGGTACTGCCCAAAGGTCAGGTAGCCCCAGAACGCAACGAAGGCGAACGACAACTTGCCGAGATCGTGAAAGTGCTTTTCCTCGATCAGGTCGTAGACATCGAGATGACGACGCCACGCCATTACGAGCAGACTCCATGTCAGAATCGCGGCGAGCCAACCGCCCATGAAGAACCACCACCCATAGAGCGCGCTCTGAAAGTGGAGATCCAGCGTCATCGACAGGTCCCACGCGAAGACCGTGTAGAAGAAGGCAAAGGCCAGACACAACCAGATCGCCAGCTTGCCCTGCAGTGAATGGGTGGAGTGCAACTCGCGGCGCTCATCCCGGAATCCGCTGCGCATGCGGTCCCGGATTCTCCGGCCCCAACTGGCTCCGAACTCTGGCACTATGCCTACGTCGAGTCGTACGCAGGTATAGATATACCAAAGGCTTAGGACCAATATGATCAAGTACATTACTATCTGCCGTCCGAAGAAAAATGCGGGCGACAGATAGGTGTGCTTTTCAGGTATCGTCACTTCTTCGCGCGCCCACGTGAAGATGTGCTCATGGCCCAGCATCATCAGCAGCAGCAGTACGAGGCCGACGGGCAGGAACGCGACGTAGCCCTCGAGAAAGCGGACGATCGGGCGCGACCAGCGGGCCGTCGTGATTCGCTGCACGGCGACGAACACCACACCCGCCTGCGACAGCGTGACCCAGAACAACCAGTTCACGTGCAGCGCCTGCCACACGCGCTCCTCCCCGGTGAAAGCGCCAAAGATGAAGACGAGTGCTCCCACCACTCCGAACAGAGCACATACAAGCACGATGAGGCGCGACACCGGCGTCGAAGTGGCCTGGATCAACTCCTCGCGCGTGGGAACGTGCACCTCGTGATGCGAGCTCACGGCTGCACCTCGCCGGCGTTGGCGTTCTGCGCGCTATCGACCTGTGACGTCGCCGTGTCCGTTCCGACGCGAGGCATTTCGCCTGAGGGAGGGAAGAATGGCGCCGGAAGCGTAGGGGCCGTTAGAGTGGCACCGGGGAGCGCCGGTCCTGTCTCGCCAGGCACCCCTACAGAGTCCGTGTTCACCTGCCCACCCGACTGCAGCGCACGAACATAGTTGACGACGTCCCACCGCTGCATGTGCTCGATGCGTGCGTAATTGGCCATGCCGCCACGGCCGTTTCGAATCATTCCGTACAGATAGCCATCGCTGAGTCCCCGTACGCGCTCGTTGATCAGAGTCGGTGCCGCCACGCCGTAGCTGAGCATGACCCCATCGCCGGCGCCGGCGGCGCCGTGGCACACCGCGCAATTGATCTGATAGTGCTTGCGTCCCACCTCCAGCGATCGTGCATCCGGGGCAACGGGATTCTGCATTGCGGCGAACGAATCGATCACCGCCGGGAAGACGGCGGGAAAGCGTCCCAGGCCGATCATGAACTCGGGAACCCCCCCGCCGCGCATCGGAACGGAGTTGGCCGGATTTCCCCGAAAGCCTACGTTCTCTCCCTGATACTCCGCCTCCCAGGGCTCAATGCGCGGCTGGTCCTTGAAGACCGTGAACCACTCGCACCCAGCGAGCATAACGGGCAGCGCGAGGAGGGCCGCAACGCGGCACCCGCGACCCCCGACCCGCGACCCGCGACCCCCGTTAACGCTCACCGCGCACCTCCGCTGCACCGTGCCGCCGCAGAAGATCCTCGACGAGCCGGAGCTTGTCGGGGGGACACTCGACCCAGATGCCAAAGCTGTCATCGCTGAAACGCGGATCGTATCCCACCGTCATTGTCAGGCGCGGAATCCTGGCGTTGACGAACAGTCCGGCTACAGTCGACAACGCACCGAAGAGCACCATCACTTCGAACCCGAAAATCGTATACGGCACCCACGATGCAACCGGCTTGCCCCCAACCACCAGCGGCCAGTAGTCCGACGCCCATATCGCTATCCAGTAGCCGCAAATCGCGCCGAACAATCCACCGAACAGCGTGAACCGGCGAACGACACTCGGCCCGTAGTCCAGCGCATCATCGAGCTCGTGACGCGGCGTCGGTGAGTAGACCGTCATCTCTCCCGGCCTTTCCTTGCGCAGGGCGCCGATGGCTTCGACCACCGAGTCGATCTCCCGAAACACCCCCACGATTCCGCGCATCAGGCGAATTCTCCAGGTGTGTCAGGCTCGTAATCCTGATGCCGCCCCGCATGATCTATGTGATCCTCGTGCGGATGCGGCCGCTTGAGCGGCGGAGGAATGATCTCCTTTACCTCGGCAATCGCGATCACGGGAAACTGCTTGATGAACAGCAGGAACCACATTGAGAACCAGCCGAAGCTGCCGAGCAGAATAAACCAGTCCACCCACGCCGGCGAGTAGTTGGTCCACTGCCACGGTTCGAACTCGTGCGATAGAGAAGGAACGACGATGACGAACCGTTCGAACCACATGCCAATGTTGATGAAGATCGACAGTATGAACAGCCAGGTGGTATTCCGCCGCCACGATTGCCTGAACAGCGTGAGCGGCAGCAACATGTTGCACGTGATCATGATCCAGGCAGCCCACCACCACTGCCCGAAGATGCGATTCATGAAATAGGTCTGCTCGAACTCGTTGCCGCTGTACCATGCAATCCAGAACTCTGTGAGATAGGCGAGTCCGACCACCATCGATGTGAACAGGCAGAGTTTGGCCGCCGCATCCAGGTGATTGATTGTGACGTAGTGCTTGAGCCCGAACCACCGGCGAACCGGGATAATGATCGTGAAGACCATCCCGATGCCGGAGAAGATCGCGCCGGCAACGAAGTAAGGCGGAAAGATCGTCGCGTGCCACCCGGGCGTGAGCGCCATGGCGAAGTCGAACGACACCACCGAGTGCACCGACAGCACGAGTGGAGTGGAGAACGCGGCGAGGAATAGATAGGCGCGCGCGAAGTGGCGCCATTCACGGTCCGAGTTGCGCCAACCCATCGACAACACGCTGTAGATCCGCTTCCGCACCGGATGCGTCTCCCGGTCGCGCAGCACGGCGATGTCCGGTATCAGCCCGACGTAGAGAAAGGTCGTCGAGACGGTGAGGTACGTCAGAATCGCGAAGACGTCCCACACCAACGGACTCTTGAACTGAGGCCAGAGCAGCCGCCAGTTCGGATACGGAATGAGCCAGAAAAACTTCCAGGGACGGCCGAGGTGCAGTATCGGGAACAAGCCCGCGGTCATGACCGCGAAGACTGTCATCGCTTCGGCACAGCGGTAGATCGTGGTCCGGAATCCGGCGCGGAACAGATATAGAATGGCCGAGATCAGTGTGCCGGCGTGCCCGATACCGACCCAGAACACGAAGGTGATGATGTAAACGCCCCACATGACCGGTGGCGAATATCCCGCGACGCCGACGCCATGGTAGAGCTGGTACATCCAGGCGCTGATGCCGATCAGCAGGCACGTTATGGCCGTTCCAAGGCCAATGAACCATGCCTTGGTGCCGCGCAGCGTAGCGATTATCTCATCGGACACCTGCGCATAGCTGGTGACCGCGGGGAGCTGAATGTCGGCGCTCGCAATGTTGGAGCGCCTCCGGCTGGGCCTAGTGACCGGCGCCATTTCCCGCCCCCTCAATAGCCGGTTGACCCTCGCCAGGGTGATTGACCTTCTGCAAGTACACCACCGCGGTGAACGTGTTGAGCTCCTCGAACACGTGATAGGCACGATCATCGTGCACCCGGTGCGCCACCGTCCAGCGCTCATCAGCGGCATCGCCGAAGACGATCGCTCGTGACGGGCAGGCCTGGGCGCACGCTACGGTGAACTCGTCAGGCTCCAGTTCCCGTCCTTCCGATACCGCCCGGTTCTCTGCCTCGCGGATCCGCTGCACGCAGAAACTGCACTTTTCCATGACGCCCTTGCCCCGCACCGTGACATCGGGGTTGAGCTGCCAGTTGAGCGGCTCCGGCCAGGCATACTGCGGACGTGCCGGTTCGCCATAACCGAACCAGTTGAAGTAGCGGACCTTGTACGGGCAGTTATTGGAGCAGTAGCGCGTGCCGACGCAACGGTTGTACACCTGGACGTTGAGCCCATCCGGCGCGTGATACGTTGCGTATACCGGGCAGACGGGCTCGCATGGCGCATTACCGCAATGCTGGCAGAGCATTGGCACCACGCGCGCCTCGAAGTTCGACGTAGTGACGTCACCCTCGTAATAGCGTTCGAGTCGAATCCAGCTCATCTCCCGTCCCTGCGCCACATTGCCGCCGGGTATCGCATCCATCCCGATGCGCTTCGTCTGGTAAGGCGCGCCGACGGTGGGCACGTTGTTCTCCGCATAACAAGCGGTGACGCAGGCAGAGCACCCGGTGCACCTGGCCAGATCGATGGTCATCGCCCACCGGCGATTGGCCATCCCGCTCCAGTGCTCGGGGTCGTACATGTCCTTCTCCTTGTGCTCTATACCGCTGGCGATCGCACCCTGTGCGTCGGCGGCGAGCGGCGACCTGAGACCGGGAAGCGGCTCGTGAGAGGCATCCCCCGGAAAGTGGTGGCCTCCGTGCTCGACAGGCTGGCCGACCGCCGACGCCGGCATTGCTCGCGCGATGCCGCGGCCGTGCTGGCGCGCCGAGCCTTCGGTGGTCACCAGCGCCCGATGCCCCCCCGCCCTGGCCACGCCTACCTTCACGGCCGTCCACGCGAACGCGCCCGACTGCGGGTCGAAGGCAACCGGCGAGACATCGAGCGGGTTGACGCCCACGCCGGCGGCGTAGCGCCCATAACCCTCGAGCACGGTTCCGTCCGGATATCCGGCAACCACTCTCGGTTCGCCTGACGAGGCCCGCCGGTGTCCCTGACCGAACATCATCGCCAGTGTATCGGCTCGCACGCCCGGATACACATACGCCGGCGCGGTCACGCTGCCCGCCGCGCTCTGCACGGTCAGCAGGTCTCCCGAGACGACGTCGAGCCGCTCGGCCGCCGACGGGTGAATCTCGATCCATGACTGCCAGCAGATCTTGGACACGGGATCCGGAAGCTCCTGCAGCCAGGGCTTGTTGGCACCCCGGTCGCCGAGCACCGCGGACGGATAGACCTGCAGGAAAAAGTCGCCGGTCTGGGAATCGAGCGGCGCGGGCGGTGGCCGCGTCGGAGCCGGCACCGGTCGAGCGGACTCCGCGGCCCCCGCAGTGCCCGTCGTCAGCCCCGTCTGAAGAGCGGCAGCGAACGCCGCCTCGCCTCCCGGAAACCGCTCCATGAGCCAGCTCCGGTAGCTCGGAGCGGAGAACTGGGCATCACCCTAAACGCGGCCAAGCTCGAGCAGCAGATCCGCGGTTGACCGTGTCGGAAAAACGGGCTCCATGCTCGGCTGCTGCAGCCCGACGACGTTCGGTACCACCTGGGCATCGCCCCACGACTCGAGCGGATGGTGATCCGGCAGCACCAGATCGCACAGCTCCGAGGTCTCGTCAGGGTAGCTCGAGAAGCTGACTTTGAAGGGCACGCGACGGATTGCATCCGCCACTTCGAGCGAGGCGGGAAGCGTGAACAGCGGATTCACATTGCGCAGGAAGAGCATCGTTACCTGCCCTTCGCGCATGCGCTCGACCGCGTCCGCCATCTCGACCGGCGCCGCCGCGCTGCCGAATCCGGAGATCGGCTCGCCAGGCAGGATCGTGCTCCCGACGTTGCCGAGGCTCTGATTGAGTGCCGCGACTGCCGATCCCACCTCGAACGCGTTGGCGGTAGTCACGCCGGACAGGATCATGCTCGGACTTGCCGCGCGCAGATCGCGCGCGAGCCGCTGAATTGAATCGACCGGAACTCCCGCCTGTTCGGCGGCACTCTCGATGGACGATCCGGCGGAACCACTCAGCGCATTGACTATCGCGAGCTCCGATCCCGGTCTGCAGTCTATCCACTCATCAGCGTTCAGTCCGGTGAGCGAGCGGCGCGAGCCGATATACACGAGCCGCGGCGCATCCCGCAGTCTGGAGCGCGCCTCGGCAAAGTCGAGCTGCTGAGGTACCGTTGCTCCCCAGGCATCGAGAAAGTCCGCTCCGATCGACACGATCAGCCTGGCATTCTGAAACCGCAGCGACGGCCAGGCGACGCCGTATGCCTGACGATTCGCCGCGACGGCGGCATGGTCGAGCAGTGCGTCGTACGGCAGGTGCGGCGGCATTCCGTTCGACTGCAGCCAGCTGTCGAGCAACACCGGAAAGCTGCCGGACTCGTGTCCGTTGATGAACATCGCTCTGGCCGACTCCCCGCTCTGCCGGGCCGTGCCGAGGAGTTGCTGCAACGCCGCAAGCGCAACCTCCCAGGTGACCGGCTCGAGCGCGGCCTCGGAGTTTGCGCGCATCATCGGACCGCGATAGCGATCGGGATTGTACAAGCCCTGAAGCGCTGCCTGACCACGGGCGCACAGCGCACCCCGGTTCAGCGGGTGGGCCGGATTTCCCTCGAGCTTGATCGGTCGACCGTCTCGCACCTCCGCCACAATGCCGCACGCCGCGGAGCACTCGCGGCAGGTGGTTGCATAGTAGTTGGAGACACCGGGGACGGTGTTGTCGGGATGGTTGACGTATGGAATGAGCTTCTCGACCCGGTCGGAGCTGCAACCGACCGCCGCCGTGGTAGCACCAGCGGCACCGAGCACTTTGAGAAACTCACGACGCGAGGCGCCCGACCTGGGAGCTTCGCGCGGATGCCTGGGATGACTCATGCGCTCGCCGCTAGTGGTGGCATACAGAGCAGTCGTACCTCGCTCGGAACGGCGGATTGGATTCGCCGATGTGACAGTTGACGCACCATCCCATGTTTAGAGACTCCGCTTGATGAACCGGCGCACCCATGTCCTGAATCTGTCCGTGACAGGACTGGCACGTTACACCGGCGTTCACGTGGCGCATGTGCGGGAACTGCACATAGTCAGGCACCTTGTGAATACGAACCCACGGTATCGGCTCGTTGCGACTCCAGTATGCCTGAAGCGTGTCGATGCCCACGCGCTGCGATCCGTCGGGGCGCGTGGGGCCGACGGCCAGATGGCATCCCATGCAGGTGCTCATCGCGGGCAATCCCGCGTCAGGCGACTTGTCGGCGGAGAAGTGGCAGTACAGACAGTTGAGTCCGACCGTCTTGACGTGTGTGTTGTGCGGGAACGGAATGGGCTGGGTTGGCGCGCGTCCCTGAGGCGTGGACGCACCGCTGTACGCGGAGAGAACGATGGCAGTGGCTGCAAGGGCAAACAGCCCCGGAATCACCGCCCACCTCCTCCTATTCGTCATTGCCACTCATGATTTGAGCCGGGTGAGGAAAGACAGCGTGTGCCCTGCCGCCAGAAGGGGGTTTAGCCGCGCGAAATGTGGTCCTCACAAGGGGTGGGCGCAAGTGCCGTATCTTCCCGATGTCCACGTCATTTGCCCCTTGAGTTTCATCGCGCATCGTGCGCGCCCTTCGCGTCATTTGCGGCGCGGCATCCGATCCTGTCGCAGATCTGCGGTCGAAGCGAATCGCTCCGAGCGAAGCTCCTCCGGCAACAGGGCCATATTGGCGCGCGGGGTCTGAGTCAGTCGCAGCGGCCAGCCCGTTCCGTACAGCAACCGTCCCGCGCCGATGGTTCTTACCAGGTGCGCGAGCTCATCCCCGGGCGGTCCCCAGATCCACGAAATGTCCCACCATATGCGTGAGCGCTCGTCAGGCGAGAGCCCCCAGTGCACCTCCTCGATGGTGCTGCGGCCCGCGCCGAGAACGAGGACCCGGCATCGATTGCTGGCCCGGGCGATGGTTCGTATGGCGGCGGCGGACAGATCGCCGGCGATGTCCATGGCATGCCGCTGCCTCAGATCCTCGAACCGAACGGTGAGCAGGAGTACGACTCCAGCATCTCCGCACGCGCGTGCGAGAGCGGTCATGTGCGGGTCGCCCGGCCCCATCCCCCATTGCGGCGGATAGGCCTTGACCGCCGGTGCCCCCAACTCGGCCGCGTCGCGCAACGTGCGCTCCCATGCCGGCCAATCGGGACGGACCACGGGCGCTGGCCGCAACGCGGCGAACGGTTCCAGTCGCGCGAACAGCTCGTCATTCGCCGGCCGCGGATCACGGTGAAACGCAGCGGGAAGTGACCCCACCCAGGCACCGGAAACCCCTTCCCGCTCCAGTACGCCGACGAGAACCTCGGGATCGGGATGGGGCACGTGCCTGAATGGATACGGCCCCACGTACGCATGCACATCGACGGTGCCCGCCGCGAGCGGTGCGATGCTCATGTCCTAACGGGAGTGCGTTCTTTCCCGGTGGCGACGATGAGCGTGCCAGCAGGAAAAATCCGTTCCGCATTTCGCCAGCGTATCTGCTCCAGCGCGTCCCGTCCGGGAGCAATCACCTCCAGTGCCCACCATTTGGCCAATCCCGTCTCCATCGTGATGTCGCACCCCCACAAGATGCGCTCGGAGCCCACCACGCCGAGTGCCTGGTCCAGCATTCCGCGGTCAACTCCGCTTCCCGACAGGTCCAGAAATACGTTGGGAAGTTCAGCGACCGCCGGATAGGTGTGCGCCCAATCGCCGCCGCCACCTATGTGCGCGAGTATGAAGCTCACTCGCGGATGCCGGGCGGCAAGGCGCGCGTACTCCACGGCGTCCGACGCCTCCTGCCCTGGCCATTCGCGCCGCCGATGCTGCCAGATGTGGTGCAGCACCGGAAAGCCGTGACGGGCGGCGGCTTCGGAGATCGGATCGATCAGCGGATCATCCGCCCGGCGGCTGGCGGCCAGCTTGATTCCGACGGCGCCGTGCTCGGCGCCCCGGGCGATCTCCTCCAGCCCGTGCGTCGTATCGTTAGGATTGACCAGCACGTAGCTGCGAATTCGCTCCGGATCGGCGCGCTGCAGCGCGAACATGGCATCGTTGGCCACCGTGACATCGGCCGGCGACGGAAAGTAGACAGGCGACGCGTGCCCCCAACTGCCGAGAATGGACGCGATGTGCACGGAGATGCCAATGCGATCACCGGCCCGGAGCCGCGCCGCGTTCATCTCCGCCCAATCCGCCCGGCCGCAGCCGGCATGGTAGAAGTGCGCGTGCACGTCGACCAGGGGTCCCGCCCCGGCCAGTGGCTCGTCGCTAGGCATTTGGAGCCTCGGCGGCAGCGAACGCCACCCTGAGTGCCTGCTCCAGCTCCGTCAGCGCAGTATCGTCGTGCGCGAGCGATGCGAAGTTGTACGCGCCGCGCTTGATCAGCACTCCGGCTTCCCGGGCTTTCGCCAGGACGTGTGCCTCACGCGACTCGCTCTCGAACCGCAGGAACCACATTGGGGCGATCCCTTCCAGCCGCACTCCGCCGGTACCGCCCGCGGCGAGCGCGCGCTCCACCCCGGCGCGCATCGCACTGCCTATCGCCGCAAGCCTCCCGCATACATCTTCCCTTGCATGCCGAGCCAGCACGGCCGATGCAGCGGCGAGTGCGGTGGTCTCACACGCAAGGGTGGAAGATATCCACGTTCGCTGCGCCGCCTCCATGAACTTGCCGCGGCCTGCCACCACCGCCAGTGGGTAGCCGTTCGCCAGAGCCTTGCCGAACACAACCAGATCGGGCCGGATTCCATGCTGCGCGAGAGCTCCCGCTGGATTCACGCGGAACCCCGTCTTGATTTCGTCCGCTATCAGCACCGCCCCGTACTCATCGCACAGGTCGCGCAAGGCGTGCAGCCATTCCACCGGCGCCATGCGCTCGATCACCGGTTCGATGACGACAGCCGCCAGATCATTCCGCAACCCCGCTGCCGCCTCACGAGCCGCGTCGATGTCCCCGAACGGAATGCGCGCGCACAGCGCGCGGGTGGCCGGCGGAACACCGGCGGAATCGCTGCTCCAATCCAGCCAGCCGAAGTATCCGCAGCAGAGAACGTGATCGCGCCCGGTGTGCGTGCGCGCCATGCGCACCGCGGCGGCAACCGCCTCGGCGCCGCTCTTCAGGAATCGCACCTGCTCGGCCATCGGCACGGCCGCCTGGATCTGCTCGGCGACTGTCACCTCCAGCGTGTGCGGAAGCGCGGAAATGGATCCGCTTCGCGCGGCGGCGATCACCGCCTCGGTGACCTCCGGGTCGGCATAGCCGAGTGCCACGGCTCCGAGCGCCATGGTGAAGTCGACGAGCTCGGTGCCCTCCGCAGTCGTGAGGCGGCAGCCCGCAGCGCTCGTGTAGTGGGTAGGCCCGGGCACGCCGGACCCGTACAGGGAGACCGGACGTTTGCTCCCTGTCGAGGTGCCTCCGGCTATTCGCGCCGCTGCCCGCGCGTCCCAATCCGCGGGCGCGGAACGGACGGAATCAGGTGGGGTCGATGCGGGGGGTTGCACGCCGGATAAACTATGCGCCCGCACTGCGGTTACGCGATCCCACCGCGGATGCGGTCGACGGTACGCAATACCTCGATGGCCATCGTCCGCAGCAGAGTGAGCTCGCGGGCATCGGCCCCTGCTCGCCCGGTGAGCGATCGCAGCGTCCGCATCACATGCTCCGGATTTCTGGTCCTGAAAAAGTCCAGGGCATCGAGCGCACGCCGGGCGTCGGCACAGGTGCGTTCGCGCTCTTCGTCGGTGGGTGGTGGTGCGTTCTTTCGCGGGGGCGCCAGCGTTCGGGATGCCTCCGGCGCGGCGAGGTGCAGCTCGTAGAGCGCCAGCATCACCGCCTGCGCCAGATTCAGCGACGCGTACTCGGTGGTGGATATGGTGACGACGATTTGTGCCCGGTCGACTATCTCGTTAGGAAGACCCCGGTCCTCGCGGCCGAAGACGAGCGCTGCAGGCCCAGCCGAGGCCTCCGCAAGAAGGCGCGGTGCGGCGTCACGGGCATCGACGACCGCGCGCTTGGCCGCGCGCCGGCGCGCCGTGAACGCGGCTACGATCACGCAGTCGGCGAGCGCGGGCTCCAGCTCGGCGTGCACGCGGATGCGGCGGACGATGTCGCCCGTTGCATGCGCGATGCGCTCGATACCGGATGGCTCGAACGACTTGGGGCGCACCAGATGAAGGTCGTCTATCCCCATGTTCTTCATCGCACGCACCACCGAGCCCACATTGACCGGGTCCTGTGGCTCGTAGAGCACCACGCGAACGCTCGCTAGTGGAGCCTCAGCCACGGGGCACGACGAAATGCAGAAAGCGGTCATGTGCTTCCCGATCGCCACGCAGGTAGACGAACTCCCCCGCACCGCCGCCCAGAACGAGTTGTCCACGCCGCCGTTGCCGGTCGGGCGCCATGTCGTTCACCAGTACGCTCGCCGAAAAAGGGTAGTCGGGACCGCGGCCGAGTGATGACAGCGACAGGCCGGTGCGAAGCTCGTAGCCTGACGAAGTGGGCCGCCAGCTGGCGCGCAGCGGAACGTCGTGCCTGGTGCCTGCCACCGCCGAGCTGCGCACTCGACCGCCGGGTTCCGGCACCAGAAGCCATCCTGCCTCACGATCCCAGGCCGGAGAACCAATGAAAATCTGCACCCCGTCGCTGTGGATGTCGGCAGGCTCGTTATCCAGTGCCGGATCCGGCGCGTCGGCGGGCCGAAAGTGCAGCGGAGACTTGGTTACGGACACACTGCACTCCAGGTCGCGCTCCGTGGCGAGAAGGGTGATCGTGGCGGTGGGCATGCCGGCACCTTGCCAGGTCTCTTCGGACCTCCGGTACTCGCGCTCGCCGAGCTGAACGAGCAGAGGAGCCGGCGGCGGCTGACCAGCCGCGGCGCGCGGTATCGTCGAGGGCACCATGGCCTGAAGACTGGGCGGCGGCGTCTCCCTTTTTACCGGCCGTCGAATTCCCGCAAGATCGATGGAACTTCGGGCGCTGCCTGCGAACAGCTCCACGTGCCAGAGCCGGTCGTGCCGCACGTGCTCGTGTCGCTCACCATTGGTCATCTCGACGGTGAGAACACCATCGCGGGCATGTGCCTCGCGGACCGCTCCGTCCCAACTCCAGACAGTCGTTATGCCCCCGGCGCGCTCGTGAAGCCGGAGCCAGTGGAATCGGCGATCGCCGCTCTCAGGGGGGCCAGGTGCCACCCCCCTCCACAACTCGGCTGCCGCACTCGGCATCATCCACGCATCGAGCGTCCGATCACCGGCTACGGACCGGAGCCCAATTACGGCGCCCGCACTCACCACCGCTGCCTCGCAGTCACTTACGGCGGCGAATCCGTCCGTGGGTGCGTCGCTGGCGGCTGGGGTACGCGCCGCCCAACCTCCCACACCCTGTACCCCGGCATCAATGTGCACCGGCAGATCCATAACGACCGGGCGTCCGGCCTGCCACACGACCTGATCGACCGCATAGTCAGGCATGACGACGAGCGTACGGCCGCCCTGTACGTCGGCGGCCAGAATGCCGGGTGGCAATTCCACCTGCACCCAGCCGGCGGCTCCGCGCTCCTCGAACGCAAGCAGCTTTCCCTCCCCCCGATGCTGAGAGCGGCCATCGGCGAGCGGCGCGTTGTGGGCAAGCGAGCTCCGATACCAATGGAGCGATGCGTCGACATAGGAGCCCGTTCCCATGTCGTCGAGCCACCGTTGGTCGCCATCGACGAGAAGGAGATTCAGCCTGTCGGGATGGCCATGACCGCCGCCCGATTGGCCGTAATCGAGCGCAAGAAACGTCTGCGCGCCATTTCGCCGGAACACGGCAATGCCCTGCCCATCGAGCAGGATGCTCCTCGGCATCTGCATCGGCAGATCCGGGAGTTGTGCCCTGGCGAACAGCAGCGACTTCCAGGAAAGATCGGCGCGCGACAGATCGCTGGGAGGCTCCGGCTGTTCGGCTTCGGCCGCCGAGCGCCACCGTCCTGTGCCGAGGCGCGGTATCTCCGAACCATACAGGTGCGCGAGCGCAGTCGTCAGGCGCGCATCATCGGCGCGCGCCAGCCCCAGCTCGCAGGACTCGGCGAACCGCCAGTTGCGCAGCGAAACGGCGTACTTGGAGTCGCGCCGCGCAGGAAAGGTGAAGTCGGGCAGCGCGGTGAACAGCGGCGCGGCGAACGCTTCGGAAAAGCGCTGGGCCAGACCTTCGGGGATGGTCATTCCCGCCTGTTCGGCGAGGATGACTCCGTACCAGAGTCCGCGATGCGCGAAAAGATGATAATTCTCCCCTTCGTACCATGTGCCATCGGGCAGGAGAGCGCCCTCGAGGTGTGCATGGAGTCCCGACGGCCCGTTCACCGCCCGTCGAACCAGCGGACTGCGATCCACCAGTTGGCCGGCAGCCAGAATCGCCGCGTTGTTCCAAACCTGACGATTCGAATCTCCCTCATCGAACCCGGCGATCAGATCGAGGCTGGGCTCCAGCAGCTTTTCGCGAACCTGCTGCGACGGAACGTCGCCCGCTTCGCTCATCTCCAGAAGGTCGAGCGCAAGCGCGAGCTGGAGCAGCCAGATGGATTCCAGATAGGTGGAAAAGAAGGGACGTGATGGACCCAGCACGTTGTCGCGGTTGGGATAAGTCGCATAGCTATCTGCATAACCGCGAAGAATGCCGGCGGCCAGCCGCGCGGCGTCCGCATCCCCGCTCACGGCGAACAGGGTGGCCGCATGCAGGGCGCGCTCGCCCAACCAGAGATGCCGCGACATCACCCACCAGAGATAGTGGCGCTCTCCCTCGTACGTCTGCTCGCAGCGCGGGCACCGGTGCCGCCGGGAGTCGTAAGGATCGAAGGCCAGGGATGCGCCATCGCGCGCGCATCGGCCGCCATCTCGCGAGAGCAGCGCCTTCTCGCCCGGGATACGAAGCTCCTGTCCGCTGAGCGGGGCGAGGTCCGCGCCGAGCGACCTGGCGAGCGGCGAGAGAGGGCCGGCGGCCAGCGCGCGCCGGGCAGCAAGTGCCTGACGATCGAGCAGTAGCGTCATCGGGCAGCCGGAGTGCCTGGCGCAAGACTCCAGCCGGCAATGGTCGGCATTTCCCCGCGGAGATCCATCGTCACACCGCGCAGCCGGCGGGCGACTCCCTGGACACCCCGCGCGTGATACACCCATGCCGCGGGCGCGGTCGCCTCGAGGAACCGCTGCACGTCCACCCAAGCCGCGCGTGCCGCGGAGTCGCCTGGCGCGACGCGCGCCCTCGCAAGCAGGATGTCCAGCTCGGGATCGTGAAAGCCGGCGTAATCGAGGGCGCCGCCCGACTGCCGTGAATCGAACATGGCGGCAAGATACGAGAGCGAGACATCGCCTGGAATGCCCGTGTAGAGCAGGTCGAACTGTTTGTCGGCTGCGCGCGCTTCGGCCAGAAATGAGCCCATCTCACGCTGTCGTATGGTCAGCTGCACGCCTCGCGCGGCAAAGTCCGCCTGCAGCAGCTGTTCGACGGCGTTGTCGCCACTTCCAACGGTGAGGAGAGTGAGCGACAAGGCCCGTCCGTCGCGCGACCGCCATCCATCAGCTCCACGAGGCCAGCCGGCCGCGTCGAGCAGCGAGTCGGCGAGCGGCGGCACGAAGGTGGCCTTCCCTTCCCGCGCGTAAGGGTGCCCTGGTGGCACGGGACCGCTTGCCGGAGTTCCGTAGCCCGCGATGGCAGCCGCGATGACACGATCCCGATCCACGGCATGAGCGAGCGCCTGCCTGACTCTCACGTCATGGAGTGGCGGGCGGTGCGCATTGAAGATGAGCGCCGTGGTGAACAGAACGGGATAATCCATCACTCGCAGCGATGGGTCATCGCGCACGAGCGGGGCCATCGTCGGCGAGATTCCCGCAACATCGAGCTCGCCGCCTACCAGTCCGGCAAACTTGGTGGTCGGCTCATCGACGACGGCAATGACGAGCCTTTCAAAGGCGGGAGGTCCTCCCATCGGCGCCGGGAAATCGGCATTCCGGGTAAAACTCCAGCGTTGTCCCGAGCGCCGGTCTGAAAAGCGGAAGGGTCCGTTGCCCACGGGATCGGTGGAGAACGCCGCGCGGCGCATCTCACCCCGCGGTACATCGGCCAGCCGGTGCTCCGGCACTATCGCCATTTCGCAGAGGACGAGCGGGAATCGCGGCTGGGAGCTGGCGAAGGTGATGAGCAGCGTTGTGTCGTCAGGTGCGGCGACCGCCGTAACGTCGGCAAGGTCCGCATAGCGAGGATATCCCGTTGCCGGATCGCGGGCGGCCTCCAGCGTGAAAGCTGCGTCGCGCGCGGTGGTAGGCATTCCATCGTGCCACGCCAGCCCCCTATGAAGCTGCATGCGCAGTGTCGTACGATCCCCGGACCACGACCACGATCGCGCGAAGTAGGGCATCGGGGCGAGCGTGCTGTCATAGCGGGCAAGGGTCACGAACAGCACGTAGCGCTGGACCTGCCGGGACAGCGGATGCACCGTCACGAGCGGATTGGCCGATTCCAGGTCGGCACCAGAGGCGATGACCACCGTGCCGGGCTCACGCGCGGGGGACGCGCAGAAGGTCCCGGCACATAGTATCGCAATCGCCGTTGACGCCCGAAGAGCGGCACGCATCATTGCGCGCATGCGATTGCTTGCGACGCGCCTCGGTATCGCCGTGCTGCTGTTGTGGCTCGTTCTCACCATCACGTTCGCGCTGGTTCGCCTGGCGCCCGGGGATGCGGCGACGCTGCTCGTTCCGCCGTCGGCCACCGCCGCCGACGCGGCGCGCCTGCGTTCGGAACTGGGACTGGATGCGCCGGTCGTGGTGCAATATGCGCGGTGGATCGGTGGCGCGCTTCGAGGTGACCTTGGAGAGAGCTACGTGCACGCACGCCCGGTCGCCGCGGTGCTCGCAGATGCGCTGCCACTTTCACTCGGCCTGGGAATCGCCTCGCTCGCGCTCACTTTCATTTTCGGAGTGCTGATTGGCATGGTCCAGGCCGTGCGGCGCGGCCGGCCAACCGACCTGGTACTCACTGTCGCGACCACCACCATGTACGCGGCGCCGACGTTCTGGCTGGCGTTGGCGCTGGTGGCGGTATTCACGTATGGAGCGGCACGGTGGGGTTTTCCCCCTGCCTTACGACTGCCTGCGTTCGGAGTGCGCGATCCAGCCGCGACGGCCGGCGGCATGGCCGCGTGGCTGGATGTGGCGCGCCACGCGATTCTGCCTGTTGCCACGCTCGCACTCGTGGGAGCCGCCGGCGTCGCGCGATATGCGCGCACGGCGGTGGCCGACGTGTTGAGCGCGCTGTGGGTTCGCGCCGCGGCGGCGAAGGGCGTCGCAAGGCGACGGATCTATCTTCGTCACGTGCTCGCCAACGCGATGCCCCCGCTGATCGTGCTGCTCGCGCTATCGGTTCCCGGAATTCTGGCGGGATCCGTGTTCGTTGAGAGCGTGTTTGCCTGGCCGGGGATGGGACGCGTAATGCTCTCCGCCATCGCGTCACGGGACTATCCCGTGGTCCTCGGCGCAACGGCGCTGTACGCGGCGCTCGTAATTGGCGCAAATCTCATCGCCGATCTCGTGCTGCCATTGCTCGATCCCCGGCGACGCACGTGAGGCGCCTCGACTGGCCAACGCGTCTGTCGTTGTTCGCGCTCGGAGTGCTGGCGCTCGGCGCACTGATCGTGCCGGAGCTCGCTCCCACCGATCCGCGAACCATCGGCGACGTGCTGGAACGCCGGTTGGTCCCGCCACTGGGTTACGATGGAGCGGGCGGCTGGCACTTGCTCGGCACCGACAAGTTCGGACGCGACATTTTCGTTCGAATGATGCTGGCCGCACGACTGTCCCTTCTCGTCGGGATCGCCGGCAGCCTGCTGGCCGGCGGAGTGGGAATCGGGTTGGGGGCGCTGGCGGCGTGGAGCGGCGGCGCCGCCGACCGCCTGACGATGGCATTGGCCGATGCGCTGCTTGCCATCCCCCGGCTGGTGTTGTTGCTGGTCTGCGCGGCACTCTGGAATCCCGGCACGACCACCGTGGTCGCCGTTCTGGTCTTCACGGGCTGGATGGGTGTGGCGCGGCTGGTGCGCGCCGATGTTCTGGGCGCGCGCGCCGCGCCTTACGTGGAAGCGGCGGTGGCCCTCGGTGCGCCGGGCAGCCGGGTCCTCTGGCGCCATGTTCTGCCCAACGCCATGGGGTCGGCGGTCGTCGCAATCACGCTCGGTGTGGGCAGCGCCATTCTGCTGGAAAGCGGGTTGTCGTTCCTCGGGCTCGGAGTACAGCCGCCGCAGCCGAGCTGGGGAAACATGATCGCCGATGGCCGTGATCTGATCGTCATCGCGCCGTGGGTGGCCCTGGCTCCCGGCCTTGCGATCATTGGTACGGTGCTCTGCTGTACACTGCTGGGCGACGCACTTCGGGACGTGCTGTCCGGCGAACGGCCGGTGACGATCGGCGAGCGCGCCTAACGCAGCAGCACCGTCACCACCGCACGCGGACCGGCAATGAATTCCACCCGTCCGTCGCTCACCTCGAGCGCCGCGTCGGGACTCTCGTCCAGCCGGGCCAGCCGTGCCTCCCGTACCTGCCGATCCACCCCCCAGCTTCCCTCGACTGCGCGCTCGAGCAGATTGACGCAGCGAAGCACCATCCACTCACCATCCTCGCTTCGCTTGCAGGCGCCGAACGCCAGGCCGGTACCGCGTAGTTCAACGCCGTCTGTCGGGGCCGGCGGTGCCAGCAGCGCGCGAATAGTCTCGCCGGTGAGGGGAAACAGCGCATCGTCGGCCGCCTGCTCGATCTCATGGATGACCTGTTCCGTGCGCGGGCCGCTCGGCAGGCACGCCAGCTCGCTCACGATGGGGCCCAGGCACTGCGCGTCAGGCGTAGGCGAGGGCCAGCCGGCGTGGCCCGGACGCTCGGGAAGATCGGCGCGCGAGAGCTCACCAACCCCCCGGAAGAGGGTAATGGCCACGCGACCGTCATCCAGCACTTCGTACTCGGTTGCGCCGTTCGCGAAAATTGTCATGCTCGATTTATCGTCACAGCAGGTGACGTATCTGTGCATCGGAGCGGTAGGGAGCGCCCGTTCCCGCGCGTCGTCGTAAGGCGGCGGCGCAGCCCGGCGCCGGGCGATGGGGCCGAACGCGGCGTCGGCGTACAGGTCTCCGTCCCGCACGCCGGTACGAAAGACAAGTCGGAGCCGGTGATCGCGGGCGAGGTTATCGCACGCCATCCGCACCCGTAGAAAGCGGGCGCCGGCGTCGATCACCACGGCAACTCTCACGGCCATACTCGCCGATGTCGCGGCACGTCCGTCACGCGAACTGTGCTCCGGGATCGACAGCAGAAACTCGGCCTCGATTTCTCCGCGCAGCGGGCCGCCATGAATCACCCTGGAACGGTGTGCGGATGCCGCGCGTATCACCGGCTCGATGAGCGAGGGCGTGTACGTGTCTCCCGCATCTCCGGCATCTTCGAGCTCGATGAAATCACGGAGCTCCAGCGAGCCGTCGCGCGCCGAAAGCGTGAGCTCTCCCGTTGATTCATGCGTGACTCGCAGGAGCTCGTTCTCCAGCCAGGTCGATCCATCCTGCGACGCGCCGGTGCGTACATCACCCTCGGGTGCCGCGCCAGCGCCCGCTGCGAGCGGATAGGTCACAGTGCCGTAGCCGCGCACGTCAGGCAGCCATGCGACTACCCGCTGCGCACGAACCAGGTCGTTGTCAGGATATCGCCGGCGGGGCTCCAGCCGGTCGTTCCTCCGGCTCTCTTCGAGAACCTGATAGCGGATACGCCCCCCATCGATGAGAACCGGGTCGTCAGGCATCTCCGCCGGCTGTGCGAATGCCGAATCAGGCCCCACCGGTACGTCGCGAACGAAGGTGAGGAGTTCCAGCTCGGCGATGCCGTTCCGCACGCGTGCAGCCCGATTCCGCACCACGACGGATGGCCGCCAGCGGGGTCGTCTGCCAATGGACTCGTCCGGATCGTGACCGAGCAAAGCGCCGATGCCGTCGGTGCGAAGGCCACGCGCCTGATCCTCCGATGATTCCAGCCGCGCAGCCATCGCTCTTCCGACCGCATCGATGCTGCAGCCGCAAAGCGTATCGTGGGGGTGACATCTTAGCAGTGTCTGCCAGGCGGTGTGCTCGAGAGACGCCGGCGGCACCCCCGGAGACCTTCGCGCCAGCGCGAGCCACGGCTCTACGTCGCGCACCATCTCGCGCTCCAGACGCACGGCGCGCTGCTTGAGCGGAGCGCGAACCGCGAACGTCCCTTGCAGCGACCACGCATAGCTGAACGATGAGCGCAGCTCGCCGCTTATCTCGGGGATCTCGGCGGCGGCGGCGCGTTCGACCAGCGCTTGGGCAGCCGATCGCAATCCGGTGCGCTGGAGCTGGTGCGGAGCAGCAGCCTCCCCCAGCAGGCGGACGGCCTCTTTCAGATCCCGCTGCGGCGCATGGTGATCCGCGCCGTTGAGCAGCAGGAGCGTCCCGAGCCGCGCCCGCGGGACCAGTGTTCGCTCGATTTCCTTCCACCGTTCCCGAACGGATTCGGGGTCGGACGGCAGGTTCGAGCCGAACTCGTAGCCGGATGGTGGAAGGTGGTGAACGGTGACCGAGGAGCCATCGGCCGCTACCCACCGAAAGGTATCGCCGCTCGGCCATTCGGGACCGCCCAGGCCGCGCCAGAGCACGGCGAGTGGCATACCAAACCCGGCAGCGAGGAGCGGAAGAGAAGCGGGATGCCCGAACGCGTCGGGCGAATAGAGCACGGCCGGGGCGGTGGCGCCACCGAGATTTCTCAGCACCCGGCGTCCGGCGAGCAGGTTCCTGATCAGCGACTCGCCGCCGGGAATGAGCTCATCGGCGAGCACGTACCATGGCCCTGCCTCGATGCGGCCGCTGAGCAGTGCCTCGGTGAGTGCCTCACGCTCCTCGGGACGGATCGCGAGATAGTCTTCCAGCAGGATGGCTTGCCCGTCGAGGAGGAACGGCGGCTCGTCAGGCGATGCGGCCAGCAGCTCATCCACCAACTGTATGAGCCGCTGCCGAAAGCGGGATGCGGAGTGATACCACTCCCGATCCCAGTGTGTGTGTGCTACGACAAAAACCGACAGCGGTGCCGAGTCGCGACTCATCGCGACCCGGCCCGCTGCGGCGGATCAACTTCAGCTACGCGACTGGACTCCGGCCGCTGATGACGCGGAACAGCACGACGACAATAGCGATGACCAGGAGCAGGTGAATCAGTCCACCGGCAACCGGAAATACGAACGCGCCGAGCAGCCATGCGACAAGGAGAATGATTGCGATCGTCCACAGCATGTTAGCCTCGCGGTTTAGTGAGATGCCCCGTATGCCCCCAACCTATGGCAACTCCCATACCGCGCGACCGCGCGTTTGCAGCCCTATCGCGCGATCAAGTCCCGAGGGAGCGCTGCACCGCGCCGAATTCGCGTATCGACACGAAATCGTAACACTCGCGCACGCGAACGCGGCAGTTGCTACGTGAGGCGCCCCGCGTCCAGAATGTGAGGGCAGGCACACAGCGCGGGCAAGGGGAAATAGGGAAAGGCCAAAGGGAAAGCGTGACGGCGGAGGAAGGACCTCACGGGAGCGCCGACTTCGCGTTCGGGACGAGGGAGGATACTTAGCGGTTGCTTCGGTCGTCCATTAGGTTGGATCATCGCCGGCGCGCATTGCGCGCCTTCATCATATACAGCGCATGACGAGTCTCGACACACCAACAACACCCACGGTGCTCCGGCGCGGGCCCGTGCGCCGGCTCTACGACTGGACGCTGTCCTGGGCCGACCGCCCCGGCGGCACGTGGGCGCTCTTCTCCCTCGCCGTCGCCGAATCGTCGTTCTTTCCCATACCTCCGGATGTGCTGCTCATCGCGCTCGCGATCGGCAAGCCCAAACGCGCGATGTGGTTCGCTTTCGTTTGCACGATGGGTTCCGTGATCGGCGGCGTGATCGGCTACTACATCGGCTTCTCGCTGTTCGAGCAAATCGGGCGCCCGGTGCTCGAATTCTATAACGCGACCGGAAAGTTCGACGAGGTTGGACAGCTCTATCGAGAGAATCTGGTGTTGGCACTGGGGAGTGCCGGCTTCACGCCGATCCCGTACAAGGTCTTCACCATTGCAGGTGGAGCATTCGCGGTACCTTTCGTGCCGTTCGTGCTCATATCATTCGTGAGCCGCGCGATGCGATTCTTTCTCGTCGCCGGGCTCATCTATGCGCTCGGCCCGCGCGTGAAGAAGTTCATCGACCGGTACTTCAATCTCCTCACGATTGGATTCGTGGTGCTGCTCGGACTCGGATTCTACGTCATCAAATTCGTCGCGCACTAGAAGCGAATATATACGCACCAGACTAGACCTCTCCCGGTCAAAGCGACTAAGATTCCGGTATACACGACTGCGAACTGGGACTGGGAGGAGAGACCGACATGGCGCACACGCTTCCGCCGCTGCCGTACGACTACGGGGCGCTCGAGCCGCACATTGATGCCCGGACGATGGAGATCCATCATACCAAGCATCACCAGGGCTACGTAACCAACCTGAACGCCGCGCTCGAAAAGGCGCCGGACTTGCAGAACAAGAGCCTCGAGGACTTGCTAGGCAGCATCGACTCGGTGCCCGAAGGTATTCGCACCGCCGTCCGCAACAATGGCGGCGGACATTGGAACCACTCGATGTTCTGGCAGATCATGGGGCCCGCTACCGCCGGAGAGCCCACTGGGAAGCTCGCCGACGCGATGAAATCGGCGTTCGGCGGCTACACTCAGTTCAAGGAGAAGTTCGCCGCGGCAGCCACCGGCCGCTTCGGTTCAGGATGGGCCTGGCTACTCGCCGAGGGCGGCAAGCTTTCCATCGAAAGCACGCCTAACCAGGACAACCCCGTCATGCAGGGGAAGTCTCCGATCCTCGGCCTCGACGTGTGGGAGCACGCCTACTATCTCAAGTACCAGAATCGGCGTGCGGACTACATCGGCGCCTGGTGGAACGTGGTGAACTGGGACGAGGTGGCAAAGCGGATGTAGTG
>CAZPCC010000218.1:0-2533 GCA_964584905.1 uncultured Gemmatimonadaceae bacterium
ACGCCGAAGGACATGGACTTTCTTGAGCTGAAGCACGGCGCGGCGCGTGAGATCGCGCTCGCCTTCGGCGTGCCGCCGATGCTGCTCGGCATCCCCGGCGACAACACCTACGCCAATTACCGCGAGGCGAACCTCGCCTTCTGGCGGCAGACGGTGCTGCCGCTCGCCGGCCGCTTCGCCAAGGCGCTCGGCGGATGGCTCGGCCCGGCGTGGGGCGAAAGACTGAGGCTCGGCATCGACCCCGACCGGGTGGAGGCGCTCAGCCTGGAGCGCGAGGCGCTGTGGCGGCGGGTGAACGAGGCGGACTTCTTGACGCCGGACGAGAAAAGAGAAGCGGTGGGGTATGGGAGGAGGGAGTAGGGAGTTGTAGACGTGAGCGCAATGCTCCGTCTATAACCTAGTTATAGACACAAATTGGTATTTTCGTCTATAACTCGATCCATGAAGCCGATCCCGCTCACGCTGCAGACGCTCTACGCCGACCTGGTGCAGCAGGCGCACAATGCGCCCGCGCTCGCAGGCTCCATCTATACGCAGACCGTGAAAGGTCACGATTATCTCTATGTGCGGAAAAGCGTCGGCGCCGTCCGCAGGGATCATTTCCTCGGACGTGCCGATGATCCCGAGGCTCAAGCCAAAGCCGCGGGGGCAAAAAGCGCAATGCAGCGGATCGCCGAGAGGCGAAAGACGGTGCAGATGCTTCGCGCCCAAGGCTTACCGGGACCGACGACCGAACTGGGCCGCGTGCTTGATGTGCTGGCTGATGCGGGATTGTTCAAGGAGGCGGTGCTCGTCGGCACGGCGGCGTATCAGTGCTACTCACCGATCGTCGGGATGATGCTGCCGTCGGCGGCCTTGATGACGCAGGATGCCGATCTTGCCACGACTTCTCTGGCGCTTGCGGCGGACGATGGAGACGAGACGCTCGAAACCATCCTCAGGCGGGCCGACAAATCGTTCACGGCCGTCCTAGGTCTCGATGCGCGGCGACCGCCATCACGGTTCCGGAGCGCGAACGGGTTCCTGGTCGATCTGCTGACGCCGCAGCGGCGCAGAACCGATACAAACCCGATGCCGCTCAAGCGACTGGGAGCCGGAGCAGTTCCCGTGCAGCATCTCGACTGGCTGATCGAGGCACCGGTTCAAGCCGTCGCGCTGCATGGACCGGGCGTGCCGGTACGCATCCCAGCGCCGGCGCGCTATGCGGTGCACAAGCTGATCGTTGCGCAAAAGCGCTCTGATATCGTGAAGCGGCGGAAAGACCTTCTGCAGGCCGGAGCCCTGGTCGAGGCATTGCGGACAACGGACCCATGGGCTCTCGCCGACGCCATCGGCGACGCCCGATCGCGGGGCAGGGACGGATGGCAGCGCCCGATCGACCGCTCGCTAAAGGAACTGAAGATCACGCTGAACGCGGTCGACGAAGCCTGACGTTATTACCAGTCTCGCGAGAATGGTAATAACGCCACAAATCCATGACCCTTGCAGCGAATCCAGATTGAGTCCGCCGCGAAGCAGCCCCGGAGAGCAGGGAGAGGGACGATGCCAATAGCGAAGCTGCGGGTGGAGAGTTTTTCCATCTCCGTCGACGGATACGGGGCGGGGTCGCGGCAGACGATCGACGAGCCGCTCGGCGTCGGCGGCGAGCAGCTGCACGAATGGATGTTCCCGACGCGCACGTTCCAGAAGATGTCCGGGAACGATGGCGAGACGGGAGTCGACGACGACTTCGCGGCGCGCGGGTTCGAGAACATCGGCGCATGGATCCTGGGGCGGAACATGTTCGGCCCGGTGCGCGGCCCCTGGCCAGACGAAAGCTGGAAAGGCTGGTGGGGCGACAATCCGCCGTATCATGTTCCGGTGTTCGTGCTGACGCATCATCCGCGCGAGCCGCAGCCGATGGAGGGCGGGACGGTGTTCCACTTCGTGACGGAGGGGATCGAGGCGGCGCTCAGCCGGGCACGCGAGGCAGCCGGCGGGAAGGATATCCGGGTCGGCGGCGGCGCGGCGACGATCCGGCAATATCTGACGACCGGGCTGATCGACGAAATGCATCTGGCGATTTCGCCGAGGGTGCTCGGCTCGGGCGAAGCGCTGCTTGCGGGCATGGACCTGCCGAAGCTCGGGTATGAGATCGTGGAGCACGCGGCGAGTCCGAAGGCGATGCACGTGGTGTTCCGGAAGAGCGGATAGACGAGAGAAGATCGCTCACGACACCACGGCGTCATCCTCGGCCGAACGGAGTGAGAGCCGAGGACCCAGGGCACACAGGCTGCTGAGTCATCTGGCCGTTGCATCGCTCATCCCGGGGATCACGAGCGGAAGGTTGGGGCTCAGGATGTGCGCGGCCCTGGGTCGTCGGGTCTCGCTGCGCTCGCCCGAGGATGACAACCCGAAGAACCCGAGAGATTTCGGAGCGCGAGGGGAACCATGCCCGACGTGACGAGCCAGTTCGCCGAGCGCGGCGACCTCGCGCACCTGGCGCTGTTCCTGTGGGCGATGGGGGCGTCGGGGTTGCTGATGTGGGCGCTGA
>CAZPCC010000219.1:0-10006 GCA_964584905.1 uncultured Gemmatimonadaceae bacterium
GTACGTTCTTCCCGGAAGCATTCGGATCTCCGAGGAAGACCTTCGGGCCGTGGCGCCGAACCTGTCGTCGGGAACCGCGGTCTACTTCTATTGATGGAAGGCCGGCCGGCCAACCACCGGCAGGCCCATTACCCAACACCAATCTTCATGAAGCCCCTAATCCGTATCTTTCGTGACAGTCCCCGGATCGCGCTGTTGGCAATCGGAGCTACGGTTGCGGTGCTGCTGCTTAGCAGCGTCGTCGTGCTCAACGCCGTAGAGACGCGCTACCGCCGCGACATTCATCGCATTGGCTTCAACAGCAACTGGGATCTGCTTCACGATGTCCGCAAGCGGCTCGGCGTCGAAACCGACTCGCTGGAGTCCATGCTCGAGGCGAGTCCGGAGCCGAGCATCCAGGATTCGTACCTGGTCATAAGCCTCGCCGACCGACGCCTGTGGTATCGCAGGAAGGAGGCGACCATCTACACCACCCAGGTGGCGGTCGGCAGCGGCAAATCACTCGTGCAGTCGGGCACGCGGAACGAGTGGAAGTTCGATACTCCGCGTGGGCGACTCGTAGTGCAGAGCAAGGAGGTCGAGCCGGTTTGGGTTCCGCCGGACTGGCACTTTGTCGAGCTGGCGCGCAAGCGGGGGCTGGGGGTGGTGAAACTGGTTCGTGGCAAGCCACTCGACGCTGGGAACGGCGTCATGATCACAGTTGCGGGCAACTCCGTGGTACGCAGGCACGACGATGGTCGAGTGGAGGAGTTCGACGTTCGTGGGGACGGTGAGATCGTGGTAGGCGGGAACGTCATCATTCCGCCCTTCGGCACGCACCAGCGACGCTATCCGGATGTTCTGGGCACCCACCGGCTGAATCTCGGCGATGGCTACGCCCTCCACGGCACCAATAAGCCTGAAACGATTGGCCAAGCGGTCAGTCACGGTTGTGTTCGGCTCAGGAACGAGGATATTGCGTATCTTTACAGCATCGTCGAAGTGGGAACGCCGGTCTACATTTACTGACCGCGCGGCCAGTCGGAAGGATCATTTGAATCGTCTGCAGGTAGAAGGTGAGTCGCTGCACCTGTATCTTTGATATCGTCCCCGAGACAGGGGGCTCTCTGTAAAAGGGCTGCCGGCCGGTAACGGTCGGTCCGCAAAGCCGTGAGACGGTCGGCATAAGGGTGCCGGTCGTCCGTCTGGTTGCCAGGGAGGAGTTAACTGTGACGCTCAAGTCTTCAAGCGTGCGCCTCATGAGGCGTACGTCCGCAGTTGCAGGTGTGGCAGCGATCAGTCTGCTCGTCGCGGGTTCGGCTCGCGCGGGTCACCCGACGGGCGTCGTCATGGCCTTCGCCGATTCTGCCACCGCCTCCGATAGTCCGGCCGTCGAGTTCCTTTCGCTGGACTCACTGATCGGACTCAGTGGAAAGCTCCGGGCGCGATTCATTCCGACCGACATTGCCCCTACGGTCCCGCTGCTCGCCGAGCTGTTTGGTGATAGCGTGGTGCGTCGCGCCGGGATCTACGCCTTGGACAGCACCCGGACCGCTCAGCCCTTCGCGTTTATCACGATGCGTCCGTTCACCGAGAAGAAGAATGGGCGAATTGGTGCGTATCGCATTGGAAACTGGCCGTTCGAGCGCCGTTCAACCGTGCGCGACTCCTACGCGAATCCCCCGGGCTTCATAGAAGTGACGGCTGAGAACCAGGATACGTATGTTTCCGAGCACTTCCGTCTGCGCGACTTCCTCACCAAGGATCAGCACGCCGTCTGGCCGAAGTATCTTGTGCTCGACGCGCGATTGCTGGACAAACTGGAATTGGTGATCGCCGAGCTCTCGCGCAGTGGGGTACCGGTGCACCATGTTTCCGTCATGTCGGGATTCCGGACGCCTCAGTACAACCAGAAGGGAGTCGGCGCTGGTGGCCGCGCGCAGACGAGTCGCCACCAGTACGGCGACGCCGCGGATGTATTCGTGGATAACGACAGGAATGGCCGGCTTGATGACCTGAATAACGACGGCCGCGTGAACACGCGCGACGTAGCGGTTATGGTTGCCGCGGTGGAGCGCGTCGAGCGGGAGCATCCGGAATTGACAGGCGGTGCCGGTACATACAAGGCGACCTCCTCGCATGGTCCGTTCGTGCACATCGACGCACGGGGTAATCGCGCAAGATGGTAGGCAAGGGTTTGAACTGCGCCGAGCGCACCAACCAGAACGGCGTGTCGAGATCGGGTCGCGCTTCGGCGGGTACGCTGCTCGTCACGCTCGCCGCGGCGCTCGTTTTCCTCGGTGTGTATCGGCCGCCGGCGGGACTGGGCAGCGCACCGTTTGCCCAGGCGACGGTGCTAGTTCCATCGGTGCGAGCGGCGCTCAATGCGTTTGGCCGCAGCGGCGAAGTTCGGATGCGGTTCGCGTTGCCGGGCGACAAGCTGGAATACCCGCTCGAGGTCGGTGGCGACCCCAACACGTTAGGCTACACCTGGGTGCGCCTGGATGACAGCGTGGCGGTCGATTCCATCCGGCCGCTCGACGGCGAGCGCCTGATAGCGCCGCCGGAGCCCGGATTCTACCAGCTCGCCGTCATGCGCGACGGCGTAAGGCGGGTGGTCGGCGATCTCACGGTAGCCGTGCTGGTGCCGTTCGAGAAGAAGCAGGGGCCAATCCTCGACGGCTACACGATAGGCACTTTCCTGGCCGAGCGGATTGGCGGTGTGGAAGAGGACCTTCCGGAAGGATTCGTGCGCGTCGATTCGCGCACCGCCAACCTCCCCGTTTCGAAGCATCTGCGCCTCGGCGATTTCCTGACGAAGGACAATCAGGACGTGTGGCCCCGTTATGCGGCAATCGATGCGCGCCTGCTCGACAAGCTGGAGCTGGTGATTGACGCGATCGGTGAATTACGCGGCGATACGTCAGGCGTGCGCGTAGAGATAGATGTGCATTCCGCCTTCCGGACCCCCTTCTACAACACGCGAAACCGGTTCGCGCGCGACAGCCGCCACACGCACGGCGATGCCATCGACGTGGCGATCGACGCCAACGGCGACGGCCGCATCACCCGAAGCGATACCCGGCTGGTCGCTCTGGCGGTCGAGCGTATCGAGAGCCTGCACCCGGACCTCGTGGGCGGCATGGGTCTCTATACGTCTGCCAGGTACAATCAGGCCTTCGTACACATCGATACCCGGGGCTCGAAGGCGCGGTGGAAGGGCTAGGAAAGAGGGTCGGGGGTCGGGGGTCGAGGGTCGGGAATGGGGAATCGGGAATCGGGAATGGGAAATGGGAAAGGGAAATAGGAATCGAATGTGCAGTGCTCCTACGGAGCACTGCTTTTTTGTGGGCGCGATTTGCAGCCCCTCCCCGGATCTTCGTTCGCTGCGCAGATTTGCATTTGGCGACCCGCGACCCTCGACCCTCGACCCTCGACCCGCGACCACAATG
The DNA here is from genome assembly GCA_964584905.1 of uncultured Gemmatimonadaceae bacterium. Lineage (GTDB taxonomy): Bacteria > Gemmatimonadota > Gemmatimonadetes > Gemmatimonadales > Gemmatimonadaceae > JALZIF01. The sequence goes on from CAZPCC010000219.1 coordinate 3,432, forward strand.
AATACCGTGCTGCGCGACCGAATCATCCGCAAGCTCGATGAGCTGCCCGACGAGCGCGTCTATGCGGTGCTCGATTACATCGAATTTCTCGATTCGCGGTATGCCACGCGCCAGGCGCCGCCAAACGCGTTCCAGCGGTTTGCCGAGGGGATGGAGGACACGATGCGGGCGGGGCGGCTTTCGGCCGCCACGATCGGCGAAACGATGAACTATCTCAGCAAGGCAATGGGCGTGTTGTCGGGGGCGGTGGCCGCTGGCAAGTCGGTTGCAACTGATGTGATCGACGCCGCGACGCGGCCGGTGCCGCGGCCCGGCGACTATCCCGCGCCGCCGGCACCGTCACGGCCGCCGGACAGCCAGCCACCATCGAGCGAGGGAACATCAACATGAGCTCATCGTCAGGCGCGACGGCCGGAAGCCAGCGTGCAGCCGCTGCGGCGGACCGCGCCGAGCGCCTTACCAGCCGCTCCAAACCCCGTACCGGATTCAAGCGAACCATTGTGGGCACCATCCGGCAGTTTCCCAACTACATGCGTCTGCTCGGTGGACTGATTACCGATCGGCGAGTTTCGGGGGTGGACAAGCTGCTCGTGGCCGGCGCAATGGCGTACATAGTGATGCCGATCGACCTGCTGCCTGACGTGATACCATTCCTGGGTCAGGTAGACGACATCTACCTGCTGATGCTTGCGCTGGAGCGGCTGATAGCCAACGCGGGAGCGTCGGTCGTGTCATCGCATTGGCACGGACCGATCTCGGCGCTGAGCCGCGGCAATCTGCAGGGCGTACTGGTGGCGGCGTCGTTCTTTTTGCCCCGTAGAATGAAGAAACGGCTGAGAAAGTTCGCGGTGTGAGCGATGAACACATCGTAGGTCATGTCTACGACGAGCAGGCTCGCGCTAACGCTCATCGCTGCTGAGATGAGTCGTACGCTCAGCAGGTGAAGTCAACAGCATTTTTACCGCAGAGAGCGCAGAGGGGCGCGGAGAACTGCATAGGAAAAAGACTGCTGCAAATTTGCGCACTGGGCGAGCCGCATTCGCCAAGCCTCCTACGGGCCTCTGCGTTCCTCCGCGTCCTCTGCGGTAAAAAATGCGAAACTTTGAGCTACACCGATGCAAGGCGACGGCGAGAGGATATCGCTCCAACCACGTCCTGATCGCCAAGGCGTACCGCCTCGCCGGTAAGCTCGAGTTCCGGTTGTCACCCACTTGAAAGACCGAGGAGCTGCTTGCCTGTTCTCGAGTCCTCCGTGTTCCCGCGGCTTCTCCGCGAGAACTCAGGCCCGCGGTCAAGAGCCTGAACAGCGGCCTCGAACGCCGCTACTAGACTTCGCTACGGTGCACTTCTAGCTTTCGCCATGGCTACCACTACTCGCACGGAAGTTCGGCCCGCTACCCCGGTTTCCCCCGGAAGCGGGCCGTCGCACATCAGGCAGCCGGCACGCACAGGTATCGACCGGGTGCGCGAGCAATCAGCGCTCACATTCGATGATGTGCTGCTCGCACCCCGGCATTCCGAGGTGCATCCCAAGGACGTTTCCACATCGTCGCACTTCTCGCGCGGCATCGCTTTGAATGTACCGATCGTGTCGGCGGCGATGGATACGGTCACCGAGAGCGCGATGGCGATCGCCATGGCGCGGGCGGGGGGCATCGGCGTCATTCACAAGAACATGTCGGTCGATCGTCAGGCGGCGGAGGTAGACCGGGTCAAGCGCTCGGAGAGCGGGATGATCCTCAACCCGATCACGCTCGCGCCCGACGCGACGCTGCGCGAAGCGAGCACGCTGATGAAGCGGTTCAAGATCTCCGGGGTGCCGATCGTCGACCGCGACGGAAAGCTGGTGGGGATCATCACCAACCGGGACCTGCAATTCGAGCGCGAGCTCGACCGGCCACTGCGCGACGTGATGACGAAGGACCGCCTGGTTACCGCCCCCGAAGGGACGACGCTCGACGAGGCGGAGCGCATTCTGGGCAAGAACCGGATCGAGAAGCTTCCCGTGGTGAACGGTGAAGGTCTTCTGCGCGGGCTCATCACCGTCAAGGACATCCACAAGCGGCGCGAGCACCCTCACGCCAACAAGGATCGTCATGGCCGGCTGCGAGTGGCTGGTGCGATCGGCGCAGGCTCGGACTTTCTCGACCGGGCGATCGCGCTCATCGATGCCGGTGTGGATGCGCTGGTGATCGATACTGCACACGGACACAGCGATGGGGTGCTGCGGGCCACGTCCACGGTGCGGGAGCGGTTCCCCGATGCGCAGCTGGTGGCGGGAAACGTGGCCAGCCGGGAGGGCGCCGCTGCGCTCGTGGAGCGCGGAGTGGATGCGGTGAAGGTCGGAGTCGGTCCTGGATCCATTTGCACGACGCGCGTGGTGACCGGCGTAGGGGTGCCGCAGCTCACGGCAATATTCGAAGCGGTCGAGGGCGCAGGCGATGTGCCGGTGATCGCCGACGGCGGCATCAAGTACTCGGGCGACATCGTCAAGGCGCTGGCGGCCGGAGCGTCGTCGGTCATGATGGGCTCGATGCTCGCCGGCACGGAGGAGAGTCCGGGGGAAGCGTTTCTTCTCGAGGGGCGCCGGTACAAGATGGTGCGCGGAATGGGCAGTCTATCGGCCATGCAGGACGGGAGTGCCGACCGCTATTTCCAGGAAGGGGAGATGTCGCCGCGAAAACTGGTTCCCGAAGGCATCGAGGGTCGGGTGCCCTACAAGGGTCCGGTCGGCGACGTGCTCTATCAGATGATCGGGGGGCTGCGCAGCGGAATGGGGTACGTCGGCTGCGGCTCGGTGCACGAACTGAGAACGCAGACGGAGTTCGTGCGTATAACGACGGCCGGCCTCCGCGAGTCGCATCCCCACGATGTGACCATTACGCGCGAAGCGCCGAATTACTCCGTATGATATGGGCCTGACGGCTACAACCTGCGCTGCACCTACCGGAGCCGCGCGAGCCGGTCACGTTTCGTGCTGACGGTACCTGCCCACCGGCGCGCGGCCATCGAGCTGCTGGCCGCGGAGCTGCGCCCGGGAATGGCGGTCGCCCTCTCGACGCACATCAACGCCGACGGCGACGGGTGTGGTTCGGAGACGGCGCTCGCCCGGCTGCTCGCCCAACGCGACATTCAGGCCCGAATCGTCAACCCCACCCCCTGGCCCAAGATGTTCGACTTCCTGCTCGGGAACGACATCGAAGAGCGGAGCAACGGTGGCGCAGCCGCGCTGCGCGGGGTGGACCTGCTGATCGTCCTTGACATCAGCGATGTGGAACGGTTAGGCGCGCTGGCCGACACGGTACGCACGTTGAAGGTGCCGCGGCTGGTGATCGATCACCACGTGCCGCATGACGAGCCGGCTGGTGACGTGATGTTCGCCGATACCACCGCCTCGGCGACCGGCGAGCTGATTTACGATTTTGCCCGTGTGCTCGAGCTGAACATCACGGCCGACATTGCGCGCTCGATCTACACCGCACTGGTCACCGACACCGGCGGGTTCCGGTTCAGCAACACAACGCCGCGCTGCCACGCGGTGGCCGCAGAGCTGCTGGCCGCGGGTGTCGATCCGGAGCAGATGTACCAGCGAATCTACGCCTCGGTGCCGGTCGGACGTTTGCGGCTACTTCGAGAGGCTCTCGAAACTCTCGAGGTCGACGAGAGCGCGGGGCTGTCGTGGATTTCGCTTCCGGCAGGGGTACTGGAGCGGTACAACGTCCGCTCGGAGGAACTCGACGGGCTTGCCGAGCATCCACGGTCGATTGCCGGCACGCGAATGGCGCTGTTCTTTCGCGACCTCGGCCACGGACAGGTGAAGGTGAGTTTCCGCAGCACCGGAGCGGTGGATGTGAACGCTTTTGCGCGACAGTTCGGCGGTGGCGGGCACGCCAAGGCCTCCGGCGCGATGATCGCCGGCTCGCTCGATGCGGTGCGAGACACGGTAGTGAGTGCGGCTCGCGAGTTTCTCGTGAACGGTACTCGCTGAGCGTTCGGCCGGCGCTTGCATTCGCCCGTCGCTCTCCTAGCTTGCGAAGCATGAGGGAAGCACGACAACGCGGACGTGAGGCAGCGACGGTACGCCGTATTCGGACGGCGCTCGAAGGTCTTCGCACGCTGCTGCCGCCGGAAATTTCCCGGGTGGAGCTGGTCGAATTTCATTTGGACAGCGGGGTGGCAGTACTGCGCCTGTCCGGCGACTGCCCGGATTGCGATCTGACCGCGTCGCACCTTCGCCAGGGTATCGAAGCCAATCTGAGGCAGCGCGTTCCGGAGATCCGTGAAGTGCGCGCCGTGTAAGTGTCGAGGACACGATCATGAGTGAATCGCTGGCGGCGGAGATCGCGGCCGCGCTGCAGCACGTCATCAATCCCCGCACGGGGCGATCGGTAGCCGCGGATGGAATGGTCGATGCCATCCGTCGCGAACCCGACGGCCGCGTGCGCATGAATTTCTATCTGGGGGCGCAGGATCCCGCATCGCTGGTGCGTGAAGTTCGTCAGGCAGCGGAGCGTGTGGCCGAGGGCGCCTCGGTGGTGGTGGACGTGAAGGACCCCGGCGCGCGCAGTCAGCCGCCGGCACAGGCGCCCGCCCGTCCAGCCGCGAAGCCGGGAACGGGCCGCGCCCTTCCGGTAATGGAGGCGCCGCGCGCCGCCGCTCCGCCGCGTCCAGCGGCGCCGACGCCGGTGGCATATCCGAATCTCGGCCGCATCATTGCCGTCTCGTCAGGCAAGGGCGGCGTCGGCAAGAGTACCGTCGCGAGCAATCTGGCGGTCGCCCTGGCGCAGGATGGCGCGCGCGTGGGGCTGATGGACGCCGACATTTACGGGCCCAACCAGCCTCGCATGATGGGCGTGCAGCAGCAGCCCGAGGTGGACCAGGCGCGCCAGAAGATCATTCCGCTGGAGGCGCACGGGGTGAAGCTGATGAGCATCGGCTTCATGGTCGAGCGGGACCAGCCGGCGATCTGGCGGGGGCCGATCGTTATGAAGGTGATCACCCAGTTTCTGCGCGACGTGCAGTGGGGGGAGCTGGACTATTTCCTCGTCGACATGCCGCCGGGTACCGGCGACGCGCAGCTATCGCTGGTGCAGGCGACGCACGTGCACGGCGCCATCATCGTGACCACGCCGCAGGAAATGTCGGTCGGCGATGCGCTCCGCGGCGCGAAGATGTTCGAGCGGGTCAACGTGCCGGTGCTCGGCATAGTCGAGAACATGAGCTGGTTCCACTGCCCGCACTGCGAGGAGTCCAGCCCGCTGTTCGGGCGTGGCGGTGGCGCGCGGCTGGCGGAAGAGCTGGGGATCCCACTGTTAGGCGAGATTCCACTGGTGCCGGCGGTGCTTGCCGCGGGCGATTCCGGCACGCCGATAGTCGTCGCCGATCCGGAGTCGCCGGCCTCGGCTGCCTTGCGAGCAGTCGCGGCGCGGGTAGCCGAAGCGGCGGCACTGCTGCCCGGAAACAGGAATTAGGAGGTAGGAATCAGGAAGTAGGGAAGCCACCGCACTCGCATATTTGATGAGCTCGCCGTCGATCACGCTCCTGACTGACTTCGGTACCGCCGACGGCTACGTCGGAGAGATGAAGGGGGTGCTCGCCTCACGCGCGCCGGGAGTGCCGCTCGTCGACATCGCGCACGACTTGCCGGCGCAGGACGTGGAGGCGGCGCGCCTGACGCTGGCCCGCTACTGGCGCCGCTTTCCCGAGGGGACCGTGCACATGGTCGTCGTGGATCCCGGAGTAGGCTCCAGCCGGGCGCCGCTGGCGGTGGCGAGCCTCGGGCGCCTGCTCGTCGGTCCCGACAACGGCGTCCTGTCGCCGGCGTTGCTGATGCCTGGCTCCCGCGCGGTCGAGCTTCCGGTACCTCCCTCCGCTGCTCCGACTTTCCACGGGCGCGACGTGTTTGCTCCCGCGGCAGCTATGCTGGCCTGTGGCGCAGCTCCGGAGTCTCTCGGAGAACCCTCCAACGATCCCATCGTGCGCCGCATGGCGGAGCCTCGCCGCCTGCCTGACGGGTCCATTGAAGGCGAGGTGATCACCATCGACCGCTTCGGCAACTGCGTCACCAACCTGCTTGCTCCGCGTGGCGGCACTGTACACGCCGCCGGACGCGACCTGGGAGCCTTGCTGCGCACCTACGCCGACGCGCCTCGCGGGAGCGTGGTGGCGCTCATCGGCTCCACCGGACTGGTCGAGGTCGCCGTGCGGGAAGGAAGTGCCGCCGACGAGCTCTCGTTGAGGCGGGGCGACCGGGTGGTGCTACGTCCCCCCGGAGCCTAACGGCTGTACCCTCTCGATGCGGTCGGTCGATGCCTTTCCGGGTTCGCTGGAGGTGACGACCCGGCCGGCGTAAACGGCGTTGGCGCGCGGCTTGACCGCTCCCGTCCCGTGGTGCAGCTCGGCATTCAACTCGCCGCCGACCAGAATGACCAGCATCGTAAGGTACATCCAGGTCAGCAGAATGATGACCGCGCCGATCGTACCGTATGTCTTGTTGTATGATGCGAAGTTTACCACGTAGGCGCGAAACGCTAGGGTGACCAGTATCCAGAGCAACGTCGCCACTACCGCGCCCA
>CAZPCC010000220.1:0-30849 GCA_964584905.1 uncultured Gemmatimonadaceae bacterium
ATCGTTTGCCGATCGGGAGGCTGCGACTGGTGCGCAGGCGCAGACGACGGCCGGCAAGAACAGGATTAGCAAGGATCGGCGCATGATCGGAAGCTATAATCGGGAATCGGGAATCGGGAATCGGGAATCGGGAATCGGGAATCGGGAAAGGGAAAGGGAAAGAGGAAACGTTGACACGTTTGCGCGCGGTAACGAGAGTGCATTCATGTCTTCTCGAATGAACCAATGGAAGCGCAAGGTGGGCACTTGCCTGTGGTTGCTCTCCGCTGCCGCCGGCACCGCGGCGGTCGGCGCCGCCCACCACGTACCCGTCGACACCCCTGCCGTTCTGCTGGCCGGCGGCGACTCTTCGGCAGTGGTGCGCGTCTGCGCCGGTGGCGATGTGACGTTAGGTACGAACCTCGACACTTCGTGGGCGCGCACGGCACGGCGGGGCAGCGGCGGAGCGCGCGTCGCTGCGCTGCCGCCGCCAGCCTCGCTCCTCGCGCCGCTGCAGCCGTTGTTGACCGATGCGGACTTCGTGCTGCTGAACGTGGAGGGGGCGATTGGCGACGGACCGGTGTCCCGCGAGAAGTGCAGACCGGGCTCGACGATGTGTTATGCATTCCGTCAGCCGCCGGCGGCGGCGGCGGCTCTGGCCGGCGCAGCGCCTGACGCCTACGTCGTGGGGAACGTGGCCAACAATCACGCCCGCGATGCGGGGTGGGAGGGGCTGCTGGAGACGCGCCGCCTGCTCGAGGCGGCGCGCGTAGCGGTGACGGGGATCGATACGATTCCAACAGCGGTGGCGAACGGCCGCGGCGACACGGTTGCGTTTCTCGGCTACAGCACTTCAGGCGGGCCGGATCCGCGCGCGCTCGACGCGGTGCGCCGCCATGTCGCGCGCGCTTCGGAGCGATGGCCAAGGGTGGTCGTGACAATGCACATGGGTGCTGAAGGGATCGCCGCGCAGCGGACTCCGGACACGACGGAGATGTTCATCGGCATCGATCGCGGGAACATGGTTGCGTTCGCGCGCGCGGCGGCAGAATCGGGCGCGGGGCTGGTGGTCGGACATGGTCCGCACGTCATGCGGGGCGCGGAGTGGTGGGGCGAGTCGCTGATCGCGTACTCGTTGGGCAATCTCGTGACCTATGGGCCGTTCTCGATGGGCGAGCCCCTCAATCGAGGCGGATTGCTGTGCGCCGACATGGATTCAGCGGGGCGCGTGACGGAGGCCACGCTGCGCTCCACACGGCAGCGGGCCGCTGGGCTGGTGGTGCCTGACGAGACCGCGCGGGCTGCCTTCCTCGCCGATTCCCTGAGCGCGCTGGACTTTCCTGAAACCGGCGCAAGGTTCCGGACGGAGACCAGAATCCTGAGGCCGGAGGGCTAGCCTCCGCTGGATTCCGCGGTGGAGCTGTCGGCGCCGGCAAGAATCCTTCGTGCGCCCCGCCATGGCTTGATCAGCCGGGTGGCTGGGCGGATGAGCTGGCTCTCCACAACGCGGCCCGCTTTGCTGCTGGCGTGAATGAACCGCCCGTCGCCGACGTAAATGCCAATGTGCGAGGCCCGATTCCCCTGACCGAACGTCACGAGATCACCGGGGCGCAATTCGCTCGTGTCCTTGCCAACTCTCGCCCCAACGCCTTCCTGCTGGGCAGCCGTGCGAGGCACGGAAATGTCGAGCTTGGCGAGCACATAGCGAATGAGACCGCTGCAGTCGAAGCCCTTGTCCGGAGTCGCGCCACCAAACACGTATCTGCGGCCGAGCTGCTGCCGGGCGAGCGTCACCAGCGAGTCCCGAACGGTGGTAGCCGACACCCCGAATATTCCGAAGTTCATGCGCGGCACCACGCCTGCGGCAGTCTCGTTCTGGCCGGACTCCAGCGGTGCCTGCGCCTCAATCGCCCCCGGTGCCCCAATGAATGCGGCGAGAATGGCAGCGCGCACAAGCATCAGGCGAATCCGGCTCGGGTCTGTTTTGGATGCCAACTCGAGTCTCCCGTTGCTCGTCTCGGAAGGGACGCCCTAACTCCGATGCCCGTAACCAGTGTACCGATGAGACTGGTGGGGACGACCGAAGGTAGGAGAATTCGCCGCGATCGTCAACGAGGCTGTTTCCTCGCCGGGAAGGCGCGAAGGGTAAAGCCGAGCCAAACGGCGCCGATGAGTGCACCGCCTATGACGTCCGTGGGCCAATGGACACCCAGGTAGATCCGTGACCAGAGGCTAACCAGTAGGAGCACGGCAAGTGCACCCGCCGGCCAGAGCTTTCCATGCTCCCGGTAGGCGATCACGGCGATGGTCGCGAACACCGCGACGCCAATAATCGCGTGGCCACTGGGAAACGAAGACCAGGCGTACTGTCCGCGATGCGCCCACAGCTCGGGGCGCGGGCGGTCGTAAAGGGTCTTGAGCAGGGGGGTGAGTATGAACGTGCCCAGGTCCACCACCAGAATCTGCATTGCCAGCTCCGGCCTGCCGCGGACGCGCCAGAGCCACAGGCACCCGACCACTACGAGCGGAAAAACGAGGGTGTTCGAGCTGAACCAGGGAAGGGTGAGGAAGATCCAGTCGAGCGCGACTGGCATCGACGTGGGAATGGCGCGCATGAAGGCCTGCTCCCACGGCAATCCGCCGTTCCAGTCTCCACCCGCCTGGAGGACTTCGGCGATGACGACAGCCGTGAGAATGCTGAGTACGAAACCGAGCGCTACGAGTCCCCAGCGTGGAGAACGGTAAATGGGAGCAGATTCAGCTGGGTCGGTCACGTAGTAAGTCCGGCCGCCGCCCGTTCTCCTCTATCGAGATCGCGTTCGTGCTCGAGCTCGGAAGGCTGAAAGCGCGCCGCGAATACGCGTACCGCCTCGAGGCCCGACATGCAGAATGCAGCCCAAGCCGCGCCGACTATGGTTCCGGCAAGTACGTCCGACGGGTAGTGCACGCCCAGATAAACCCGGCTGGCACCGATAGCCACAATGATGATTGCAGCCGAAAGCATCGTCAGCCAGCGCTGCCATCGCTTTTTCTGAAGTCGGGCGGCCAGGTAGGCCACGGTGCCGTAAACGACGACCGCGCTCATGGCGTGCCCGGATGGAAAAGACGTGCTTACCGTGTGTGTGAGCGGCTCGATGATGCTGGGCCGCGGCCGGTCGTAGAACATCTTGAGGACCGTACTGAGCAGCAGTCCTCCGCCGGTGGCCACGAGTAGTAGTATCGCCGAATAACGATGCTCGGTGAGCGCCAGGAACAGTGCGGCCACGCCGACGATCACGAGTACGACGAGACCTGTTCCGAGGGCGGTCACGTCGAGCAGAAACATGTCGAGCAGCTCTACGCGATGCTCGCTCATCCACTGCATGGCGGCAAGGTCGAAGGTGAGCGTGCCACCTTCCTCTACGTGGTCGGCAAATTCGGCGAATCCCCAAACCGCCGCTCCGGTGACGGCGGCCCCGATTAGGAGATAGGCGCCGAGTGCCGTGTAGAACGAGCGGGCGTGCCGCCCGATCGTTCGAAGCAAGCCGTATAGTACGTCAGCGCTGAGATGCAGGCCTGGCCGACCGGTTCGGCGTCGCTCCTCGGGCGCCGGATATGACATGTGAAGTGGAATTGGCAGCCGCAGCGCGACCGCGTAATCGGAGAACGGGGCCGGATGGTCCGGCCCCGTGGACATTCTACCTGTCCGGGCTCTCGGATGCGTCCGGATCGATTACTCGCCGCCGCACGACGTGCTCCTCCACTACCACAGGGCGCTCCGCGCGAAGAGCACGCTCATCGTAGCGCACCTCTTTCAGCTCTGCCTCACGGGCTTCCTCCGCGCGGTCGAGCCGCTGTCGTTCCTGGCGCTCGTTCTCCTGATCCTCGCGTTCCGTCGTGTCGGCGCTGCGCCGTTCGATGCGATATCCGGTACTGTCATTCACCCCGTCGTCATCACTGTCGCGACTGGGATCGCCGCGCTCCCGTGCGAAGCGCAGCTCATCATTCTGATGGCGCAGATGCCAGTCGGAGTCCTCGCTCAATCCCTGGCTGCCGTATGCGCGGCGGTAGCCCTCGTCAAACTCCCTCACCTCTTCATCGCTCGTTTCGCCGCGAGTGACAGACGGCAATATCTCATCATCGCGGATCTGCGCCGCATCGAGAATCACGCGCTTGGTTTCCCGGTCGATCCATGCCGCGCGGATTGGAGCGAGCGAGCGGCGGTCGGTCCCCGCTATGTCCAGATCGAGCATTACGACTTGCCCGATGCTCGGATCGACGAGCAGATCGTGTACCTCGCCTACCTCGCGCCCGGTGGAGGTAAACACGTTCCATCCACGGATGTCCGGTTCGCCACTGGCAATCTTGATCTTCTTCATCTCGGAGATGGGACGCAGGTGGCGCACCTGACGGGAATCAGGACCGACTCCGGCCTGGTCCCGCTGACCCCGCACATCGCGATTCTTGGACATATTCGATTCTCCAGACAGACCGGAAGCCCGCGGTCAGTCGTTAGGTAAGTGCCAGCATTGATGCCGGCAGTTCGAGAAGAGCACCGGTTGTGGTGGTGTCGGTGCCGGGGTTCGCAAACACGAACCAGGCGATCACTGCGAGGACCACCAGCGCCACGACTATCCAGATCCACGCAGTGCTCCGCTTCTCTTCTACCTTGATCTCTGCCATCCCATCCTCCTTGGTCATGCGTTCAGAGCCGGATCAATAACGCCACGTCAAGCCGGCGAGCAGTCGGTTGAGACCGAAGAAGCCAATCCCCTGATGTTCGAGGAACACCTCGCTGGCTCCGGAATTGGCGAAACCGCGAAGCCCCGGCACTTCTGCCGTTACTCCGTACGCGGCGTTGATAACAAGATCCAGGCCGTCGCGCCCGTGCACGTCACTGCTGAAGTTCAGAAATCCGAGACCGAGCGATCCGTACGGGCGCACCAGGCCGAGCCTGTCCACCTGAAATCCGCCAAAGCGATAGCGCGCGTTCGCTCCGATCAGCAAGCTCGTCGCACCGCTACCCACACCCAGCGCGAGCTCGGGAATGAGGTCGACTTCCTGCAAGCCAGTCGAGACGGCCCCAAGGTCCATTCGGCCGCCGAGCACGAACTGCGATCCGTCGTTAACGGTGAAACCGGAGTAACCACCCCACGTCTGGGGCTCGAATCGGGTGAAGACCGGGCGCTCCGGCTCCTCGGTAAGCAGGCGGGCGGTGTCGCTTCCTACCACAACTACGGTCGGGGACTCGCTCCGAACCGGCTGCCGGGCGTCGCGCTCCGCGAGCGCGGCGCGAACTCGATCGTCCACAATTCGGGCAATTCGGTCTTCCTCCGGCTCATCGGGTGCGGCGCCGGCAATCTCGGCGCGCACAATGGCACGCACCGAGTCGCGTTGAACGGCGCTACGCTCCATTAGCCGCTGCTCCAGACGCGCGAGGAAGTCCTCGTTCGTCAGACCCGGAGCGCCGGCGCTGCCGGATAGGATTGTGTCCTGGAGCATCATTCTACGACTCCACTCGGACAGTGCCGCTCTCTCGAGCTCGTCCCGGATGATTGTGCGAATGTCTTCGCGCAGCTGGTCGGCACCCATGGAACGCATCTCCGGCGAGGACGGCGCCTCACGCCGCATGCGCAACCCATCGGGCCGTTCCTCGGCACGCCGATCATCGTCGGGACCGTATCGAATGTACAGCTCGCCTTCCAGCGGCACGGGTACCACGAGGGTGCGGTCACTGGCGTAGTCGCGGCTGGCACGATCGCTCGATAGGCGCTCGTCGGGGGGTTCCATCCGGTCCTCGCGGAGCTCCGCGGCCTCACGCCGGTCGCTGCGGAGGGTGTCTCCCGACGCAAGCGATCGGGCGCGTTCGCCGGACACCCGCTCGCCACTGGCCGCGTCGACAAATACCGTATCGCGCTCGGAGATCGTGTCGGTCGAGCTTACACGAACGGTGTCCGTGAGCCGAACGGTACGCACCGGACGATTGGCGTCGCGGGCGAAGATGTTGAAGCTGAAGCCGGCGCTGTACATCCAGTTGTTGCGCAGTTCCTCGGTGCTGGCGACATCGGCCAGATCTCTATCGCTGAAGAGGTAGTCGCGGGCAGTAAAGTTGAACCGAAGATGTTCGTTGAGCGCGAGGGCGAGTCCGCCGCCGAGGATCAGGCTCGTGCGATCATCGCGGGGGTTGCCGGCAACATCCCGGTAGTCCTCTCCAAAATCGATCACTCCGGCCCCCGCTATCAGGTAGGGCACGAGGCCGGCGCCGGTAGCGAGATTGAACTGCGCTTCGCCACCGAAGCTCTGAATGGGCGCGGTGTCATCGAAGTCGTCGGCCACGCCGCGCCAGTAGTAGCCGCGCAGGCTCACCAGGCGGCCGAAGTTGAGTCCCGCGCGTGCGCCTACGAGATCCTGCCGCGCGAGTCCCGTCTCGTCGTCGAAGTCCAGTCGTCCCGCGAACAATTCGACAGGCATGCCGACCGCTCCGAGCCCGATCCGTGCATCGTCCTCGAACTGTCGCGAGCCGCCTAACGGAATTTGCAGTGCGGCGCCCAGGGCGAGGTTATGGCGCAGATCGTCCGAGTCGGGGTCGTCGGAGAGTGCATCGGTGGACTGCCGGGCAGCGAGCGCGTAGCGATTGAGCCGGAACATGAGGTCTTCGGCGAATATCGAGACCCGAACGCGCCCCGGTGAACCGAGCTGCACGCCAGCGCCGAGCTTGAGCGCAATCTGACTGGAGCGCGGTGCGCTGTCGGGATCGAAGCGCAGCACGGCGCCACCGGCGGTGAGGAAAGGTGACAGGGACCCACTTCCGACGTTGATGCGCAGGTCGGCGCCGAAGCTCCGAATGTCCACGTCGTGATCGGACAGTGCGCTACCGAGTGAATCGGTAAGCGGAAGCCGCGAAAGCTCCGCGCGCACGTTGGATCGCGTCAGGTAGAAGCCGTGCAGGCCGATATACTGATTAAAAGTAAATCCGAAACGCCCGCCGAGCAGGTTGGCGTCCTTCAGGCCGAGGTCGTTGTCCCACTGGATACGGGTGCCCTGCGGCGCAATGTTGTACCGCAGCTCCTGTGCGGCGAGCGGCAGCGCGATGGGGGTGCCGAGTGCGGCTATCGTTAGGGTCTGGAGAGCGCGTTTGAAGCGCGGCGGACGGATGTTTGGCATGATTCCTCCTCCGCCAGTGAACACGAGATCTCGATATCCCAGCGGCATTCGGGTTGAGGAGTAAGACCGCGGTTGCGATGGTGATTTGCGACCCAATTATGCAGAAACCGGACCGGACACAGCAGAATCGCCCAAACGTTCGTCTGCGAGCCAGATAGTCCGGGAGGAGGTCGAATTGCACGGCCCGGATCGTGCCATGCGCCGCGGCATGACAGCTTCCGCGCAGTCAATTCGCACGCGTGCCCGTGGCACGCTGCGCGAGAGATTCGGCCATCCGGAGTTTCAGCCGGGACAGTGGCCTGCGATCGAAGCCGTGTTGCGGGGGAGAGACGCGCTCGTCGTGATGCCTACCGGCAGCGGCAAATCGCTCATCTACCAGCTTCCAGCGCTGCTCCTCGACGGGCTTACGGTCGTCGTGTCGCCGCTAATCGCCCTGATGAAGGATCAGCAGGACAAGCTGCGCGAAATTGGGGTCGACGCACTGGCGATGCACTCTCATCTCACTGACCGGCAGGCGAGAGAGGTCACCGAGCGAGTGGCTCGCGGCGACGGCGACCTGCTCTATCTCACCCCCGAGCGGTTCAAGGATCGCGAGTTTTTCGAGCTGCTCATGCAGCGCAAGGTGGCGATGTTCGTCGTCGACGAAGCCCATTGCGTAAGCCAGTGGGGTCACGATTTCCGGCCTGACTATCTCACGCTGGGTTCCGTGGCCCAACGCCTGGGAAATCCTAACTTGCTGGCACTCACCGCTACCGCCACCGCCGAGGTGCGAGCCGACATTACGCGGCAGCTCCGGCTGCGCGAGCCGCACGTGACGGTAGCCGGCTTTGCGAGGCCGAATCTGTTCTTCGACGTGCAGCGAACGGTAAATCCGGGAATGAAGGACGACGTGCTCGCTGGCATGCTGCGACGTGAGCGGGGCAGCGCGATCGTCTACGTGGCGACTGTTCGAGAGACGGAGCGGCTGTACGAGCTGCTTCGTCCGGACTTTTCCGTCGGGATGTATCACGGGCGGCGCCCGGCAGTGGAGCGGCGTGAGGTGCAGGAGCGCTTCATGTCAGGCGAGGTGCAGATAATGCTCGCCACCAACGCCTTCGGGCTCGGCATCGACAAGCCCGACATCCGCCGGGTCATCCACTACCATTTTCCCGGATCGCTCGAATCCTACTACCAGGAGGCGGGACGGGCGGGACGGGACGGTGAGACATCAGTGTGCTCGGTGCTCTATCGCGTGGAGGACCGGCGGATCCAGAGCTACTTCCTGGGTGGCAAGTATCCCGAAGTGCAGGAAGCGGCGCTGGTCGCGCTGGCGCTCGAGCAGTACCCGTTAGGCGTGTCGGCGCCCGCGTCGCGGCTCTCGGAGCAGTCCGGCGTGCCGATGCGCAAGACACGCATCACGTTGATGCTGCTCAAGCGGCACGGTCTGGTGCGAGAGCACCGCGGCGGAAGCTGGGAGCGGCTGGCCGACGGCCTCACACAGGTGGACCTGAGCGCCGAGCTCTCGTCGTACGAGGAGCGGCGCCAGCGTGATCAGGCGAAGCTGAATGCCATGGTGCGTTTCTGCCAATGGGCGCAGTGCCGCACTCGCCGTATACTGGAGTACTTCGGCGAGGAGGTCACGGACGACTGGATATGCGGGCACTGCGACAATTGCGAGGCGGCGCCGCGCGCGGCCCGCGATGAGTCGCGTTCCATTGCCGCGACTGCCTGAGCCGTGCGTCAGGCGGAGTTCCGAATAGCACGATTGGGCTAGCACCTCCCGCGGTCCATTTCCCCGAGTGCGCAGCCAGCACTTCCCATCGCCGCCCGTGCGGGTGAGTTTGGGAGTGATGACGGACTTCCTCGATCGCACTTTCGCGGGCAATACGGTCGCGACCTGGCTCTGGCTGCTCGGTACCGTAGCGCTGATTCTCGCCCTGATGTGGCTGGCGAAAATCTACCTGCTGAGCCGGATGGAGAAGGTCGCGGGTCGGACGCGGACGCAGGTCGACGACCTGGTGATCATCCTCATCAAGCGCACGCGCTACGCGCTCATCGCGTGGATCATCGCCTCCCTCGCACTGCGCGTTCTCGTGCTGCCCGAGAACGTAATCGGTCTGCTCCGCACAATCGCCGTACTGGCGTTTCTGTTCCAGCTGGGCATCTGGGCGAATGGGGCAATCGAGTTCTGGCTGACGCGTTACACGCGCGACCGTCACCCGAGCGATGCAGCGAGCATCACCACCTTTCGCGCAATCGCGTACGGCATGCAGGTGCTTGCGTGGACCATCGTGGTACTGCTTGCGCTCGACAACTTCGGAGTAGATGTAACGGCACTGATCACCGGACTTGGCATAGGTGGCGTGGCCATCGCCCTGGCCGTGCAGAACATTCTGGGAGATCTGCTGGCGGCACTGGCCATAGTGCTCGACAAGCCCTTCGTCATCGGAGACTTCGTAATCGTGGGCGAGGAGAAGGGCACGGTCGAGCAGATTGGCATGAAGACCACCCGCGTGCGCAGTCTGGGTGGCGAGCAGATCATCTTCTCCAACGCAGAACTGCTTCAAAGCCGCATCCGAAATTACGGGCGCATGGATGAGCGACGGGTGCTCTTCCGGTTCGGCGTACTGTACAGCACCCCTCAGGAGAAAGTGGAGATGCTTCCGGAGATTGCGCGCGAGGCGGTGCTCGCACAGGAGGCTGTGCGATTCGACCGCGCGCACTTCGCCAGCTTCAACGAGTCATCGCTGGATGTTGAAGTGGTGTACTACGTACTCTCGCCGGACTATGGTAAGTACATGGACACTCAGCAGGCGATCAATCTGGTGCTACTTCGCCGCCTCCGTGAGGAAAACGTCGACTTTGCGTTCCCGACCCGGACGGTGCACATGGAAGGATGGCTCGACGTACCACGCGTATCGCCAGGGGCTGACGCTCCGCGTGGTCCTGCAACCCCTGCGGAAGCTCAGTGAGTGGCGCAGCGGCTCAGGTAGTCGTTAGAGGCCCGCCGGCGCATCCGTCGGGCACCCTGTTTGAGCTTGGGCACTCATGAGGGAGGCGTCCGGTGCCTCGATTCGCAAACCTTGACGTCTCCATTCCCTTCGGCCAGGGAACGCTGCGCGGAATCCTGACGAGTCCCGCGACGCCAACGGGAGTCGTGGCATTCGCGCATGGAAGTGGCAGCGGTCGGCTGAGTCCCCGGAACGGGTACGTGGCGAGCGTGCTGAACGACGCGGGGCTGGTCACGCTCCTGGTGGATCTCCTCACGGCGGACGAGGAGCGGGTGGACGCGGCGACGGCGCACCTGCGGTTCGACATCGATCTCCTCACAGATAGGCTGCGCATTGCGGTGGCCTGGCTTCGCGCGAGGGAAGAGACTGCCGATCTGTCGCTAGGATTGTTCGGTGCGAGCACCGGCGCGGCGGCCGCCCTGCAGCTGGCGGCGTGGAATGCCGGTGATATAGATGCGGTCGTATCTCGCGGCGGACGACCCGACCTCGCGCTCGAGTGGCTTCCGAAGGTGCGCGCGCCAACGCTACTCATCGTGGGCGAGTTGGATGCGCCGGTGATTCCGCTGAATCAGCAGGCCAGGGATGCGCTCCCCGGAACAAGGGAGCTGGTGATCGTGCCGGGTGCCTCGCATCTGTTTGACCAGCGTGGGGCACTGGAACGGGTGGCGGATCTGGCTGCCGCCTGGTTCGTCCGTCACCTCGCGGTAACGAACGATCAGGAGCCCGGCTGATGTACCGGGACCGCGCCGAGGCAGGGCAGCGGCTTCTGCAGCGGCTTCGCGAGCGCGTATCCCCGTTGTCCGGCACCGACCTGGTGATCCTGGGGCTCGCGCCCGGGGGCTTGCTGGTAGCGCGGGAGATCGCTCAGGCGCTCGGCGCCCGGCTCGACGTCATCGTAGCGGCACGATTGCCGTCGCCCGGGAACAATGTGTCGATAGGCGGTGTAGCGGCTGGTGGCATCTGCCGGATCGACGATCAAACCGTTCGTATGTTAGGCGTCGGCGCGGAATACATCGCCGAAGCGGTGCGGCTGGCGAGCGAAACCGCCGAGCGCCAGCAATCCCTCTACCGTGCCGGCCGAGCCCCCGTTCCTCTGGTTGGCCAGCGGGTGATCGTGGTGGACGATGGTGCCCAGGCGCGCTTTCGCAGTCGTGCGGCACTGGCGCGAGCGCGAGCGATGGGGGCGCGGGAGGTGATTTTCGCGGTGCCGGTCGCCTCTTCCGACGCGTTGGCGGCAGCGGCGACGGAGGCCGATCTGGTGGTGAGCGACTACGTGCCCGAGCGCCACTGCTGCGTCGGTGCGTATTACGCCGATTCGGACATTCCACGGGCCGAGATGCTGCGGTCGGTGCTCTCCCGGCCGCTGGTGCCGCTTCCGGGCCGGCCGGGCCACGACACCCAACCCGCGGAGATACGTTAGGCGGCCGCCTCGGCGGTGCGGCGGCCCGGCGAGGGTTGTTGTTGCGTGAGGCAGTGCAGCGTTCCGAGCCCCCAGACCAGATCCACGGCGTGCACCCCGACCACCTGGCGCTCCGGAAAGAGATCGGCGATCGAGGCGAGCGCAACCCGGTCCTGCGGGTCGTTGAACGTAGGCACCAGTACCGCGCCGTTGGCGATGTAGAAGTTGGCGTAGCTGGCGGGCAGGCGCTCACCATGCATGATCACCGGGCGGGGGAAGGGAATCGTCACGACCTTGAGTCCCCCCGGGAAAGCCCTGGCGGCGTGGCGCAACCTGTTCAGGTTGTCGGCCGAGCGCGCGTGATTCTCGTCGGCCGGGTCTGATTCGAGCGCCAGCACGACGGTGTGCGGATCGACGAACCGGGCCACATCGTCGATGTGTCCGTGGGTATCGTCGCCGACACACCCTTCGCCTAACCATATGGTCGACCGGATGCCAAGATACTCGGAGAATGCCTGTTCGTACATCTCGCGCGTCATGCCGGGATTGCGCACCTGCACATCGCTCAGAAGCCACTCCTCGGTCACCATCAGCGTGCCGCGTCCGTCCGTTTCGATGCCTCCGCCCTCAAGTACCAGCGGACCGGTCCCATCCGGGCGCTGCGCCAGCTCGTATGGGAGCCCGGCGATCTCCGCCACCCGGGTGGCGATTCGCGCGTCGCTGGCGTAGTTGTCGTACTTGGCCCATGCATTGAATTGCCAGGCAATGCATTCGATGCCACCGTCGGCTTGCATCACCGCCGTCGGACCTGAGTCGCGGAGCCACACGCGATCGCTGGGGACAAGGTGGAAGCGGCAGCGCGAGAGGTCCACGCCATGCGCCTTGCACGCGGCGATCGCGTCTTCCCGGACCTGTGGGGTGTGACAGAGGATCTCGACCTGCTCGGACCGGTGGAGCACGCGCACGATCTCGGCGTACACCCAGGGAATGGGCTCGAACTTGTCAGGCCAATCGGGGCGGTGATGTGGCCAGCCGACCCAGGTGGCGTCGTGAGGTTCCCACTCGGCCGGCATCCGTCGTTTGCCATTCCCGCCGGAAAGCACTTGTGCCGTGCCGGAGGGCTGTACGCGGGGCGCTACGACGTCCCGGAGCACGAGCGGCGCCCCCGGATCGACGATCTCGACCGCCTCGTCAGGTGTGGGCAGGCGGGTGGACGCGCTCACGTCAGCCGAGGTAGCGATTGAGTATCGGAGCGTACGCATCGATGCGCCGATCGCGCATGAACGGCCAGTTTCGCCGTGTATACTCGATGAGCGCGGGGTCGCAGGTGGCGACCAGCGTTTCGGCCTCCGTTCCAGCCTCGGCCATCATTCGCCCGAACGGATCGCATACGAACGAGTGGCCGAAGAACTCGATGCCGTCGGTGCCCGGTTCCGCTTCGAATCCGACGCGGTTGGCGGCGGCGACGAACACGCCGTTGGCAATCGCGTGTCCGCGTTGGATGGTGCGCCAGGCATCGGCCTGGGAAGCGCCCCATTCGTCCTTCTCGGCCGGATGCCAGCCGATCGCCGTCGGATAGAAGAGCACGTCGGCGCCCATCAACGCCGTTATGCGGGCCGCCTCCGGATACCACTGGTCCCAGCAGATCAGCACGCCGATGGAAGCATAACGGGTCTGGAACGTCCGGAATCCCGCGGGCTGGCCGGCGCGCACGCCGTGGTGATAGATGTCCGACGGGGCCGCCGCTTCTCCCGGAGCGAAGTAGTACTTCTCGTGGTACAGCGGGTCGTCGGGGATGTGCATCTTGCGGTAGACGCCCAGCAGCTCGCCATCGGCATCCACGACGGCAGCCGAGTTGTGATAGACGCCCGGCCCACGCCGCTCGAAGATCGGTACGATGATGACCACCTCGAGCTCGGAGGCCAGCCGGCGCATCCGCTCGACAGTTGGACCGGGGATCGGCTCGGCAAGATTGAAGCGCTCGACATCGGTGATCTTGCAGAAGTACGGCGCGTCGAAAAGCTCCTGCAGACAAATGATCTGCGCGCCGCGCGCGGCGGCATCGTGCACAGCCTGCTCCGCGGAGGCGACCGTTGTCTCCTTGTCGTTTCCGACGGCCCGCTGCACGAGGCCTATGGTAAAGGGAGGCTTGGAGCTCACGTGGCGTCGTTCTGAAGGTGGAGTTTGCGAGCCGGAAAGCTACGCCGGATAGGCGCTCGGACAAGCTGCCGGGGCATGATCCGTTCCTCCTCGCCGATCACCGGGCTACGGCGATTGCGATGTCCATCACATTCGTACCCGATGCTCCCGTGCGCAGCAGCGCTCCCGCGGCGTCCAGAGCGCGATAGGCATCGTGCATCAGCAGATCCCTCTCGGGATCGCGACCGGCATCGGTAATCGCCCGCCAGGTAGCCGGGGTCACCAGCGCGCCGGCGGCATCGGTTGGCCCATCCCGCCCATCGGTGCCGGCGGCCAGCAACGCGATCCGTTGGAGCGCGCCTCCCCGGGCCAGCTCGGCAGCCGCGGCGAGCGCAAGTTCCTGGGATCGCCCACCCATCGCGTTATGCGGGCGGTTGGTTAGGTCGACGACCGTTTCGCCGCCCGAAACCAGGCATACCGCGTCTCCGCTCGCCGCGGCATGGAGCAACTCGCGGGCGAGCTCCTTGCCAGCCACCGCCGCTGCACCCGACAGTTCAGCGTTCGCCAGCGACGAGCGATAACCCAGTGCGCTGGCGCGCAGGAGCGCCGCATTCACTGCCGTGGCATTCGATGCGATTATTTCCGTCGTCACATGACGAAAGGCCGGATTGTCCGCTTTGGGAGTCTCTGTCGTTTCATCGTCCCGCACCAGCAGCTCTCGGACGACCGCCGGAACACGCATCCACAATCCTTTCATGCGGAGCAGGGCGCGAACATCCTCGGTGGTGGTCTCGTCAGGGACAAGCGGCCCCGATCCGAGGGCGGCCAGATCATTGCCAGGCACGTCGGAGATCCCGAATACGCGCACCTGCGCCGGCTCCAGCGCCAGCGCCAGGCGCCCACCGCCCCATCGTGACACACGTTTGCGAACGATGTTCATCGCCGCGATGTCGATTCCCGATGCGAGCAGCATCTCGTTGAGGTCGGAAAGTTCGGTGATGCTCATCGTGGCATTGGGCGCACCGATCAGGCTGGATGTGCCTCCGGAGAGCATCACCCAGACTACGTCGGTCGGAGCGACCCGCCTGGCGAATTCACCGAGTCGCGCAGCCGCCGCCGCCGAGCGCTGACCGGGAACAGGATGGTCGCCGAGAAGAACAGACACGTTCCGATGCGGCGAAGGCGCTGCGTTATGCGTGACGACGAGTCCACTTTCGAGTTCCTGTCCCTGCTCATTCAGGTGCGCCACAGCCGCGGCTGCCATCGCCGGCGCCGCTTTGCCGAGGCCAAGCAGATGGAGTCTGGCGCCGGGCGGAGCCGTGACGAAGGCGAGCGCCCGGCGCGCCGCGGAGCCGGCTTCAACTGCAGAGAGAGCGGCGTTGAAGATGTCGTTCGCGTCGCGTCGCAGCGAGTCCATCTCGATGTCGTCCATCCGCATGTCCGTGAATATGGCGTGAAGTCTATCAGGAATGGTACGTCAATACACGAAGGACCGGCGATTCGCCGGTCCCTCGTTCATTCAGTGCCTCCGCAACCTGGTTACATCGTGCCGCTCCGTGTGGCGATGATCGAGCGAGCGCCCTCGGCACATCCCTGTCCGCTGAAGCCAAGCGCAGCGGCGCTCCAATCCACTGTGCTGGCCGTAGCCGGTGCCCAACTGTTGCTCCAGCCAGAGAGCGCGGAGAAATCAGGCAACGCCAGAGTTACCGAGGTTCCGCCAAGGTACGCGAACGAAGCGCTGATATTCACGAACCTCGTGCCATCGTCGTAGCTAAAGAACGTGGAGCTATTGTAGCCCGACGGCAGCATATAGACCGCCTGAAGCCGCTTGTAAGGCCCACTCAACTGCGTGATGGTTGGGGTGGGCATCGGTGCGCCGAGGGAAACGGTCCGCGCCGCGAACGTGTGGAAGGACTCGCTGACCGACCGGAACGCGGTGGTGCCGGTGATCGCCTGTAGGGATACGTTGTGGAAGTCGGTTGCGCGCTGCTGTGCGGCGGGAATGCCGGTTCCAGCGAAGCTCGATCCGACGCCCTGAAGGAAATAGAGCGAGGCTGCCGAGCAGGAAGCGCCGGTTTGATAGCTGACGGCGGCCATCACTGTTTCCCCGCCTACCGCTCCTCCCACCGTAATGGTTGCGGAAGCAACCGGGAACGACTCGCTGCCGTTGAAGTCCAGCTGTGCAAGCGTTCCGTTGTCCGGAATGTTCTGGTCACGCCGGATGATGGACCGGTCGGTCGGCGTGTTACCGCCGGTGAGCGCACCGCGATAACCGACCAGGTCGTGCGTGCCGCTCTGCACGTTCATGATCTGGAAGGCGGAGCTGAAACTGGTCGCAATGGCCGCTCCGAAACCCAGCGAGATCCGAGCTGCCTGAGTATTGTCGATACCTATCGCGGTACCATTGATAGTCTTCAGGGTCGGCGTGCTCGTCGAGCAGAAATCGACGGTGCCCGAATATTCGGCGGTCGTGAAGTATTGGACGTTCACGTTGGATGCGCCACTGGCCGAGAGTACGTAGGCGAAACCGCCACGACCGCTCGTAATGTTGAAGCTGTAGCTGTTGTTGGTGCCGGTGACGCGTGTCCACGCACCGGTGCCGTCCTGGACGGCAAGCCATACCGGCCTCTCGTCCACCGCGCACGCGGCAAAGCTCAGGTTGATACTCGTACCACCACCCGTCCCAGTAACCGTTAGGGTCAGCGCGGTGGAGCGGCTTCCGGGCGTGCCCGTTCCGTTGATCGTCAGGTTGTAGGTTCCGGGAGCTACACTCGCGCCGACGTTGATGGTGAGCGTCGAGCTGTTGCCGGTGGCCGATGCCGGATTGAACGAACCGGTAACGCCGGTCGGAGCGCCTGCCAGAGTCAGCGCCACCGCACCGGTGAAGTTGGTCCGGGTGATGGCGACCGTCGAGGCATCCGACCCGCCCTGTGCGATCGACAGCGCTGTCGGCGAGGTCGAAAGCGTGTAGTTCGCGGTGGTTGCGGTGACTGTAAGAGTGAGTGCCGCCGTACGCGCTCCCGGTGTGCCTGCACCGTTCACGGTCAGGTTGTAGACACCCGCCCCCACCGATGCTCCGACCGTTACCGTCAACGTTGACGTGTTCCCCGTGGCAGATGCCGGATTGAAAGCACCGGTTACCCCCGCCGGCGCGCCGCTCAGAGTGAGCGCTACCGCACCGGTGAAGTTGGTCCGGGTGATGTTGACCGTAGTCGCCTGGGACGCTCCCTGTGCGAGGGTGAGCGCCGAGGAACTCAGCGCCAGCGAGTAGTTGGCTGCCGCGGTAACGGTGAGCACGAGCGGTGTGGACCGGTTGCCGGCAGCACCGGTTCCGTTCACCGTTAGGTTGTAGACCCCGGGTGTAACGGACGCACCGACGGTAATCGTGAGGGAGGAAGTGTTGCCCGTAGGCGCTGCCGGATTGAACGAACCGGTAACCCCGGTGGGCGCGCCCGCCAGACTGAGCGTCACGGCTGTGGTGAAGTTGGTGCGCGCTATGTTGACCGTCGTCGTTCCGTTCGTGCCCTGAACGAGCGTGACCGCCGCCGACGTAAGGGAGAGCTGGTAGTTGGCTGATGCGCTGACGGTGAGCGTAAGCGACGTCGACCGGTTGCCGGCCGTCCCGGTGCCGTTCACCGTGAGGTTGTAAGTCCCGGGCGCCACGCTGGCTCCAACGGTCACCGTGAGCGCCGAAGAATTTCCGGTCGGCGCTGCAGGATTGAAGGCGCCCGTGACACCTATGGGTGCACCGGCGAGGCTCAGCGTCACAGCACCTGTGAAATTGCTACGAGCGATATTGACCGTGGTGCCCCCGGTTGATCCCTGGACCACGGTCAGAGCGGCTGAGGTGAGCGAAAGCGTATAGCTTGCCGCCGCACTGATCGTGAGTGCGATCGTGGCCGTCTTGTCGGCTTGCCCGGCGGCAGTACCGCGCACCGTGAGCGTGTGTGTGCCAGCAGCAGTCCCGGTTGCCACGGAAATCGTGAGCGTCGACGACGTGCCGGTAGCCGAACTCGGATTGAAAACGCCGGTCACGCCCGAAGGAGCGCCCTGCAGCGCCAGCGCTACGGCGCCCGTGAAGTTTGTACGTGCAAGGTTTACGGTGATAGGCTGGCTGCCCCCCGGCGCGACCGTGGCGGCACTCGCCGATAGCGAGAGGGCGTACGTCGACGCGCTCACGGTGAGCGTGACGGTTCCGGTCTGATCGGGCAGGCCGGTGGCCGACGCTCGCACGGTCAGTGCGTGCGTACCTGGTGCGACCCCCGCCGCAACCGAGATCGTAAGTGTCGAGGAAGTGCCGGTCGCCGGATTTGGACTGAAAACGCCCGTTACGCCGGTTGGCGCACCCTCGAGTGCGAGCGTAACCGCCCCGGTGAAGTTGGCGCGCCCGAGATTGACGGTAACCGGAGCGTTTCCTCCCGGAGGTACCGTCACCGCCGCCGACGAGAGCGTGAAGGTGAAGGCCGCCAACTCCGTTACCGTGAGCGTCAGCGGGAACGTGGCATCGGCCACACCGGCTCCCTGCGCGCGCGCCGTGAGATTGTAGACGCCAGCCGCCGTGGCTGCTGCCACCTGAATCGTAATGTCTGCGGTAGTGACCAGTCCCGTGGTTACAACGTTGCTGACAGCCGCCGTAACGCCGCTCGGCACCCCCGTCACGGTCACCGTCACCGCCCCGCTGAAGCCCCCGCTTCGGGTGACCGTCCCTTCAATTGTTTCAGAAGCGCCCTGGGCGATGGTCGCACTGGCCGGCGTGACCGTAAAGGCAATGGTACCATTGCCGGATTCCGTTGGGGTGTCGTCGCACCCTGCCGCAAGGGCGATGATGGTGACGATCGCCACGACGTCCGTCATCCAGCGCTTCATTACCGGGCTCATGAGTCCCTCGCGAGCGTACGAGTTAGGGTGCCGTTGATCGGTGCCCAAACTCGCGCGACGCCGTCACCTCATTCTCATTCGCGCCTCATCTGGCCGTCATTTGGTTACCGGATGGTTTTCACGCGTCATTCATCGCTAGTGGGCGCGCGCGGGCTCTTTCAACGTGGGAGATGCTGACAGCAGTCGCCGAGCGAATGACCTTCGCTGTGACGGCAGTCGCGGCTCAATCCTGGTCCAGGTCTTTCACCAACCGGAACCCGACGTGAAAGGAGGCCGTCTCCGGAGTGGAGTGGCCTCGCGCCGACACGCGATAGCCGTGACACACGGAGTCGTGGCAGAGGAACGATCCACCGCGCTGGACGCGCTCACTGGAACCGACGGGAGAGTATGGCTCTTCACGATCGGCGTACGGCCGGTACCAGCTGGCGGTCCACTCCCACACGTTCCCCGCCATGTCGGTAAGCCCCAATGAGCTGGCCCCGAATGCTCCCACCGGCGATGTGAGGAGGTAGCCATCCCCGGCAGTATTGAATGCCGGGAAGCTGCCCTGCCAGATGTTGGCGCGATGGCGGCCATTACGGCTGTGCGCGGCGTCGTCGCCCCAGGCATAAGGCGCTCGCGCGTCGTTGGCGCCTCGGGCGGCGTGTTCCCACTCGATCTCGGTAGGCAGTCGTTTTCCCGCCCACTGCGCGTACGCTGCGGCATCGTGCCAGGACACCTGAGTCACCGGATGGTCGTCGTGTGCGGGGGGGCCGGCTGGACCTAGTGGGCGGTGCCAACTAGCGCCCGGTACCAGCCGCCAAACGCCCGCGGACACGTCGAGCACGGCAGCATCGCCCATCTGCTCGGCGGTCGAAACGTGACCGGTCGTCTGAACGAATGCGCGAAACTGGGCGACTGTCACCGGCGCCACGTCCATGAAGAAAGGCCTCACCTTGACCCGAAAGAAAGGTCGCTCGTCAGGCGTGCCATTGTTCGAGCCGACACGGGTCGCGCCGCCCGGCACGTAGACCATCCCGGGCGGTGTCGGGGCAGTTGGGGAAAGCTGTCCGCGACTGGAAGTCCCGGCATGCAGGAGCACTCCGGCTCCAGCGGTCACGATCCCGACGGCCGCGGCAACGACGATCGCCCGTCCTCTCACGGCCGTTTCCGTTCGTTCGCCTGCCAATCGCCTCGGCGCATCGGGATCTGCATCCCCTCCGTTTCCTGAAGCTTGTCGAACATGCGGTTCCGCATCGCGCGGATCGAGTCCTGATAGGCGGGGATGTCGATCAGATTGTGCCGCTCGAGCGAATCCGACTGAAGGTCGTAGAACTCGTTCAGGTCCCACACGCCGTGGTAGAAGATGTACTTGAACCGGTCTCCTCGCAGCGCGAAGGTGCTTGGCGTGTGCGGAAATGCGTATTCCCAGTAGTACTCGTAGAGAAACTCGCCAGGCGCCGACAGCTGTTCGCCACGGAACAAGGGCAGCACCGATCGGCCATCCATCGGTCGCGCGGCTCGAGCTCCCGCCCGGTCCAGGATTGTAGGGGCGATGTCGATGTTCCTAACGATGCCATTGATGCGGCTCCCCGGCTCGACGAAACCCGGCGCGTACGCCAGCATCGGGACGCGAATCGATTCCTCGTACGCATTTCGCTTGTCGATCAGCCCATGTTCGCCTAACAAGAAGCCGTTGTCACCCATGTAGATCACGAGAGTCGACCTGCTCATCCCGGTGGAATCGAGAAAGGCAAGCACCCGGCCAACGCTTTCGTCGAGCGAGCGCAGCGTTTCGGTGTAGCGCCGATAGAATTCGTCGAACTGCATCGCGCCATGATACATGTGATCCACACCGTGCCAGCTGTACCGCTGCTCGAACACCCAGTTGGGCTTGCCGCGATAGTTGGCGGGTGTATTCGCCATCGTGAGGGGATAGCGAATAGTGGCGGTATCGTAGCTGCCGGCATGCCGCGGCGCCGGCACGAACTCGGCGTGCACTGCCTTGTGCGACAGGTACATGAAGAACGGCCGGGACGCCGCTTCCCCGCGCTGCCGCCCTAACCAGGAGAGTGCGGAATCTGTGAGAATGTCGGTCGTGTAGCCGGGGACGAGAGCATTCGTGCCGTTGACGTTGAGCGTCGGATCGATATAACTGCCCTGGCCACGAAAGCTGATCCAGTGATCGAATCCGGGGCGCGGCTGATCGCTCTCGGCATCCTCTCCCATGTGCCACTTGCCGATGTAGGCGGTGCGATAGCCGGCGCGTTGGAGCTGCTCAGGAAAGAACGTCGTGCCCGGAGGGATCGGCGAAGTGTTGTCGACCACCCCGTGGCGGTGCGCGTACTGCCCTGTCAGGATCGACGCCCTGCTCGGCGAGCAGAGGGCAGTGGTGACGAACGCGTTGGTCAGGTGCGCGCCTTCTGCTGCCATCCGGTCCATGGCGGGCGTCTGCAGAAAGGCCGGCGCGCCGGGCAGGAAGCCCATGAAGTCGTATCGATGATCGTCACTCAGGATGAAGATCACGTTGCGAGGCGCGGCCCGCTGTACGTCGCCCTCGCTCGGGCGCTTTGCGCCGAGTGCGATCATCGCGCAAGCCGCTACGATCAACGCGATCCATGGTCCGCGGTGTCGTGCGCTCAGCCGCTGGCAAGCGGCTGAGTCGTGCAGCTCCGGTCTGGTCATGGTGCGCGACGGGCCCTGCATTCGATGGGCACCTTCTGATCCCGCACGGCCAGCCGGTCGGGCAGCCATCCAAGCACGCGCCTGGACAGCACGAGCGTGTCGCATTCCGCCGATCCGGTGACCTCGAACCGGATCGAGTCCACCGCTTGCGAGCTGGTGCCGACGTAAACCGTGTAGAAGCCCGGCTCCACGATTCGCTCCATGTCCTGGCCGTAGAACGCCAGCTCGGCCGGCCCTAACGTGAAGCTGACTGTCGTGTCCCGGCCCGGGGCGAGCCCTACACGCTGAAAGCCGCGCAGCTCCCTCACTGGCCGTGTTACGCTTCCGACTTCGTCCCGCACATAGAGCTGCACGACTTCTTCTCCCTCCCGGTGGCCCGAGTTCGACACGTCGACGGAGACCGTGATCGAATCGCCGAGCGCAATCCGGCCGGCGCTCGAACTCAGGTTGCGATAGGTAAAAATCGTGTAGCTGAGCCCATGGCCGAACGCATACAGGGGCGTCCACGATACGTCGAGATACCTCGACGTAAAGCGCTCCTCCTCCCGCGGGGGCCGTCCGGTGTTCTTGTGATTGTAGTAGAGAGGCAGCTGGCCGGTCACACGCGGAAAGGAGATCGGCAGCTTGCCCGACGGGTTCACGTCGCCGAACAACACGTCGGCCAGCGCCGGCCCCATCTCGACACCGAGGAACCACGCTTCCACTATCGCCGGGACGCTATCGGCGAGCCAGGGAATGGCGAGCGGCCTGCCATTCACAAGCACGGCGATGACAGACTTGCCTGTCGACTGAATCGCCTTCGCCAGGTCGAGCTGGCGCCCCGGCAGATCCACCGTGGCGCGGTTGGCCGCTTCGGCGCTCATGTCCTCGCGCTCGCCGAGCACGAGGACGACGGCATCGGCCTGCCTGGCTAGCGCAACGGCCTCGCCTATCCCGGCGGTGTCCTCTCCCTGCACCTCGACTCCCTTTGCATGCAACACGCGCGTTGCCGGCGAAACGGCACGGCGAATGCCCTCGAGCACCGTTACGGCATCTTCCGGGCGGCCGTCAGCCGCCCAGTTGCCTATCGCCGAGCGCGCATCGTCGGCCATTGGTCCGATCACCGCCAGCGTGCCGAAGGTCTTCGAGAGCGGCAATGCGCGTCGATCGTTCTTGAGCAGCACGATGGACTTGCGCGCCATATCCCTGGCCGCGGCGCGGTGCGCGGCGGTCATGGTCAATGCCACCTGACGCGTGCTGTCCGCGTAACGATAAGGATCGTCGAACAAGCCTACCCTGTACTTGGCCCGCAGCACGCGCCGCACTGCCTCGTCAATGTCCCGTTGAGAAACCCGTCCGGCGTCGAGCAGGGCTGCCAGGTCCTTCAGGAAGATGCCGCTCACCATGTCGACGTCCACGCCGGCTCGAAGCGCCAGTGCTGCCGCATCAGCGGAATTGGCTGCGACGCCGTGCGGGATGAGCTCCATTACGCCGGTGTAGTCACTGACGAACAGGCCGTTCCAGCCCCACTCTCCGCGCAGCACGCCATCGATCAGCTCGTCGTGCGCGTGCATCGGAACGCCGGCGACTTCATTGAACGCGCCCATCACCGTCTCGGCACCCGCATCGACGGCCGCGTGGAAGGGCGGGAGAAAGATCTCCCATAGCGTACGCTCGGAAACGTCGACCGTATTGTAGTCGCGCCCCGCCTCGGCCCCGCCGTACGCCACGTAATGCTTGGCGGTGGCGAGCATCGTGTTGTTCGCGGCGAGATCGGTTCCCTGAAAGCCGCGAACGCGCGCCGCGGCCAGCACCGAACCAAGGTATGGATCCTCGCCGGCGCCCTCGACGACCCGTCCCCACCGTGCATCGCGGGCGATGTCCACCATGGGTGCAAAGGTCCAGTGCAAACCGTGCGCGGTCGCCTCGATCGCGGAGATGCGCGCCGCACGCTCTACCTCGACGGGATCCCAGCTCGCCGCTTCGGCGAGCGGCACCGGAAACATCGTTCGGAACCCGTGGATTACATCGTGCGCAAAGAGCAGCGGGACCTTCGCACGAGATTCCTCGACGGCTATGCGCTGCATGCGTCGAGTGTAAGCCGCGCCATGCACGCCGAGGAATGAGCCCACGGCACCGCTACGAATCTGGTCTTCGCCGCCGGCGGCGACCTGCGGTCCGGTAGCGGTTCCTTCGCCGCGGTACTGGGTGAGCTGACCCAGCTTCTCTTCCAGCGTAAGGCCGGCGAGCACCGAGTCGACGAACTGGTTCATGCGCGCGGTGTCGGGCGGCGCGGGCGCCGCAACAGGTGTCGCGGGCTGCTGCGCTGCGGCGCAACTCGCAAGGCTCGCGGCCAGGGCTATAACGCCGAAAGTATGACAAGCGCGCTGCGGGATCGGGAATCGGGAATCGGGAATCGGGAATCGGGTCGTTCGGTCAGGCCGCAGCATTCCCGATCCCCAGTTCCGGACTCCCGATCCCTGATTCCGAACTCCCGATTCCCAATTCCCGATTCCCGATTCCCGATGATTCACGCGCATCGTCCCTCCAGCCATCCGCCGGAGAAGCCAGCGCGGCACAGTCCACGGACGAAAGCGGGGTGCTCGCGCATGACCTTCCAGACGAACTCGGTTCGATGGTTCTCGATCATGGCCAGAATGGGTCCCTGATCGATTCCAAGGTGGTTGTCGTCGAACCAGCCCTTGCCAGGCACGATCTTGCCGCGCTGCAGCCTCACGCCGGGCGTCTGCAAAGTGGGGTTGAACGCGTCGAGGAAGCCGTAGCTGGTGAACAGGTCATCACCGTAGCGATCGCGCATGGCGCGCAAGGCGGGGATGGCGACTTCGGGCGCGAACGGAACCGATCCGCCTGCGGCGGTCGGCGCGATGGTGCCGTCGTCGACGATCTCGGTCGCAGCCGCACCCCGTGCCATGTAGGTGTGGAATCGCCGTTGCCGGCCGTCGATCTCGAGCGTGACGCCGGCGGGTCCGTCGCTTGCCGTCAACCCCCAGATGTTGGCGCCGTAGTCGCGCCACCTGCCCGGGTTGTCGATTGCGTACTGTCGCTGCGAGAGCGTGGCGCGGCGGGAGTTCTCGAAGTAATCGATGCCGCGCCGGCGCATGTACGGATCGAAGATTCCGCGAAAGTCGATCCACACGTGCGAGTACTGGTGCCCGAAAAGCGGAGCGAAGTTGACGTGCTGGTAGCCGTAGAACGGAGCCCAGTCATGGCTGCTGGTAAAACGTTCCCACACTTCCGGCTGCACGGGATGGGTCGGCGATCCCAGCGCGAGCACGTAGAGGAACATCGCCTCGTTATAGCCTTCGTAGACGGCGGGGCCGTAGCCGCGCTCCGGATGCCATCCCATCGTAATGAGCGGTTGGTCGCGCACGAACCAGGGCCACTCCACGCGATTGTAGAGGGAGTCGGCGTACGCGCGGATGGCTACCTCTAACGAATCCGGTCCATCGAAGTACTGCTGTGCGAACAGCACGCCGCAGAGCATGAGCCCGGTGTCGATGGTCGAGAGTTCCGTATCGCGGAATCGGAGCCCCGTTTCCATGTCGAGGAAGTGATAGAAGAATCCCTTGTAGCCGGCGAAGCCTGCCGAGTCCGGTCCCTGTGGCAGCTGCCACATGAATCGAAGGGTAGTCAGGGTGCGAGCGGCGGCCGAGTCGCGGGGGATCCAGCCGCGCTCGATGCCGATGGGATAGGCAGTCAAGGCATAGCCGATCGCGGCGATGCTGGAGAACGGAGGATCCGGCCAGCGGTCGGGGGCCAGGCCGTTACGTGGATTGGTGGTTTCCCAGAAAAAGGCGAAGGTGCGCTGTTGTACTGTATCGAGGAACGCATCCGCGCCTGCTGCTGAGACCGGCTCGATACGCGGGCGCGTTGCGCAGGCCCCGACCATGAGCGCCCACAAGAGCAGCAACCACCGCGAGTGTTTCATCATGGGTCGTGGATCTTACGGCGTAGACCAGCCACCGGCCAGTCGGGTCGTCGGCATAGCGAACTGAACCTGAGGCGGTCAGAGTGGATCGCTGGCGCGACTCGCTCATTCGACCCTGGTCCATGCCTGAAAGTGGCGACGCATGCAAAAGAGATTCCGACGCCGCCTCGCGCTCCTCTTGCAATCGCCGAGCTCTGCTGTAATGACACGACGGCCTGTAACGATCGGATCTATTACGCGACCCGGTCTCTTGTATAAGTGGTGGCGCGCTTGCGAGTATTGAGTGCACGCCTTTGCGCTCCAATGGCAGGTTCATGCGTCAGGCCTGCAGCGCCTTGTGCTATTCCGGGTTCGACGAGTAAGGCGCACACCGATACGGAGAAGCCGCGATGAGAGTGAGACATTGTAGAACATGGTCACGTTATGCGACGGTGCTGGCCGGTGCTCTGGTGCTCAGTCCATGGTTTGGCCTGCACGCACAGACCACCACCGGCACGATCCGTGGACTGGTAACATCAACGGGCGGAGCGCCGGTAGGAGACGTCCAGGTGGTGGCGCGAGATGTCGAGACGAATGTATCACGCGGATCCATTACCAACTCGCAGGGCGTCTACTCGATAGGGGGATTGCGTCCCGCCTCGTACGAAGTGGTGGCCCGCCGTGTCGGCATGGCTCCGGCAACCCGCAATGTGCGACTTCAGATCGGGCAGTCGATAAGTCTGAACATTCAACTTGGCGAAGCCGCCGTGCAGTTGAGCGAGGTGCAGGTGGTAGCCGCCCCCGCCGCGGAGACGAGAACATCGGAGGTATCGACGAACGTGCGGCAGGAGCAGATCGAAGACCTTCCAACCGCGGGGCGAAATTTTCTGGACCTTGCAGTGCTCGCGCCGGGAACGAGGGTGAGCCCGGATCGGCTCGACGGGGCGGGAAAGACTTTCGCCGCACAGGCGCAGACGGCGGATCGGATAAACGTTTTCGTCGACGGTGCCAGCTACAAGAACGACATCATCAGCGGAGGCGTTGCCGGCCAGGATGCAAGCCGGGGCAATCCCTTTCCGCGCAATGCCCTTCAGGAATTCCGCATAACGACGACCAACTTCAAGGCCGAGTACCAGAAAGCTTCCAGCGCAATCATTTCAGCGGTTACCAAGAGCGGGACCAACGAATGGACCGGAAGCGCGTTCGGAGAGTTCTTGAACGAAAACTTCGTCGCTCGCGATACGTTCTCCCGCGCGAACCCCAACTTCGAGAAGCCGGAGCTGAGTCGTTATCTCGCTGGATTGAGCCTCGGCGGTCCGATCGCACGGGACAAGACGTTCTTCTTCGGCTCGTACGAGTTGAACTTCCAGGATCGGGAGGGGGTGACGCGGTTCAATGGCGACCCGGCGATCTGGCCAGCTTCGCTGACCGCGGTCAACAACGAGATCCATACTTCACCTTTCCGCTCGCATTTGTTCTTCGCGAAAGTCACGCACAATCCCAACGACCGGCACGCGTTCGAGATCACCGGCGACTTGCGCCGCGAAAACGATGATCGCCGATTCGGCGGCCAATTCGGAGGTCGCCAGGAAGCATTCTCTGCTGGTGAGAGCTTCAGCAATAATGTGGCGACCGGACGGGTGAAGCACTCGTTCTTCGCGCCTAGCTGGGTAAACGAGGCACTTCTCAGTTATCAGTGGTACAACTGGAAGACCGAGCCGTTCAATCCGGATTTGCCGGCGCTGGACTACCAGGGTATTGGCAGGATCGGCGGCCGCGAGGCATCGCAGGACCTCAGCCAGGGACGCCTTTCACTTCGCAACGACTTCACGTACTCCGGCTTTGAAATGGCCGGGTCACATGCCGTCAAGGTAGGCGGAAATTTCGATTTCGTGAATTACGACTTGACGAAGCGCTTTAGCGAGAATCCGATCTTCGTCTTCAACTCGAGCAACAATTTCGCAAACCCGATCGAAGCTCGCATCGGGATTGGCGATCCAAGCGTCACCCAGAGCAACACGCAGGTCGGATTCTACGTGCAGGATGACTGGAGCCCGACGTCGAGAATGATCGTGAACCTCGGCGTTCGCTGGGATTACGAGTCGGGGATGTACAACCGTGACTTCGTGACGCCCTCCAACCTCGTCGATTCGCTTACCGACTACCGCGACTCGCTGTTCCTCGATGTCGATCCGGGCCGCTATTTCACCGATGGCGACGATCGTGAAGCGTTCTTCGGAGCGATTCAGCCGAGAATCGGCGCCTCGTACGCGCTCGACGAACGTGGCCGCACGGTCCTGTTCGGGGGTTGGGGAATCTTCTATGACCGCTTGATCTTCAACGCGACGATCGACGAGGCATACAACGCCCAGCATCCGACCTATCTATTCAGGTTTGCCGACTCCGCTGATCCGGCGAACAACGTTCTGGCATGGGATCCACAGTACTTCAGCCGCCAGGGACTGCTTGACGCGATCGCCGGCGGGGTTACGCCGCCCACCGAGGTCTTCCTCATGCCGAACGACCTGAAACCGCCCAAGTCACAGCAGTGGAGCCTTGGGGCTCGTCAGGATTTCGGCAGCTGGAATGCGGCTCTGACATACACCGGAACGCGAAGCGAGAACGGATTCACATACGAGTGGGCCAACCACACGTTGAATCCCAATGGTACGTGCTGCGTGTTCCGCGATTTTCTGGTGCCCGCCTATCGAAACGTGCTGGTCGGGTTCAACGACGTGCGGAGCTGGTATGATGCGTTGTACCTCCAGCTCGACCGGCCCTACCGTCCGGTAGGTACCTGGAACTGGGGAGCGGGGCTGGCATGGACATATACTCTCAAGGCGGAGGCGGACGGCGGCGACCTCTTCTCGTTCCCCAACGTCCGGAATCAGCCTCGTCGCCCGTTAGGCGATTTCGAAAAGCACCGCATCGTCGCAAACTGGATCAGCGATGTGCCTTACGCATGGGGCATTCAGTTCAGCAGCCTCATTACGCTGGGCACCGGTCGGCGCTTGAACCGCGAGGATTTCACCGGCCCGCTGCCCATCATCGAGCGGGGCGTCGAGGATCCGGAAAAGTTCGGATTCCTCATTCCCGATGCCTTCGCATATCGAACGGTGGACGTGCGGCTGCGAAAGGATTTCCCGAATTTCGGCGGGAACCGGCTGGGAATCACCCTCGATTTATTCAACGTGTTCAATTGGGACAACTTCGGTTGCTTCAACCAGACGTTCAGAATCCGCAACGACCAGGACCAGGTAGTTGAAAATCCCAGCTACGGAAATCCGGGATGCGTCATCTCGGATCCGCGCAGGGCGCAGCTCGGTTTGGCCTACGACTTCAGCGCTGGGGGATTTGCCGGCGTCGGTGGTCGGTAGCCTTCAGCGGTAACCCCAATCGGTAAGGGCCGGATCCGGCAAGCTGTCGCCGGGTCCGGCTTTTTTACGCCGAAGGCGGTGGTCGAGGCAGACGATCACGGAAGACCGGCCGTCCGGGCAGGATTGGCTCAATCCCGGGGACATCCAACGGATCGAAATCCTGAAAATGCAAGTACCACAGCCATGCACGGGGCGGCGTCGTCGCGTTGGCCAACGGTTTGCGAGAATCGTCGCGGCGTCGGTGCTCGTGGCCTGCGGGTCCAACTCAGACGCCCCGTCGGGCCCAGGCAATCCGGGAACCGAGTCGGAAGCTGCTTTCCTCGACGACGTTCAGGAACGCACCTTCCGCTTTTTCTGGGAGACGACGAACGCTTCCAACGGGCTGGTGCCGGACCGCTGGCCGACCCCGTCGTTCTCGAGCGTCGCCGCCGTCGGGTTCGGCCTAACGTCGTACCTCGTGGGCGTCGAGCGCGGGTGGACGACCCGCGCCGAGGCGCGCGATCGCGTGCTGACCACACTGCGCTTCTTCTGGAAGGCGCCGCACAGCGACAGCTCGAGCCAGGTGACCGGCCACCGCGGCTTCTTCTATCACTTTCTCGACATGCAGACCGGTTTCCGGTTCCAGCAGGTCGAGCTCTCCACCATCGACACCGGGTTGCTGCTGATGGGCATACTCGCCGTCCAGCAATACTTTGGCGGGAGCGACTCCGCCGAGACCGAGATCCGCGCGCTTGCCGATTCGCTGTACTGGCGTGTCGAGTGGGACTGGGCATCCGTGCGTCCGCCCTCGATCTCGATGGGCTGGAGCCCCGAAGCCGGTTTCATTACACACGATTACGACGGATACAACGAAGCGATGTTCCTTTACGTGCTGGCGTTGGG
The DNA here is from genome assembly GCA_964584905.1 of uncultured Gemmatimonadaceae bacterium. Classification (GTDB taxonomy): domain Bacteria; phylum Gemmatimonadota; class Gemmatimonadetes; order Gemmatimonadales; family Gemmatimonadaceae; genus JALZIF01. The sequence continues at coordinate 29,359 of CAZPCC010000220.1, forward strand.
CTCACCGACGCACCCGGTGGCGCCGCAGGCCTGGACGGAGTTCACGAGCACGTACCGCTGGACGGAGTTCTACGGGCAACAGCATGTCAACTTCGGGCCTCTGTTCGGGCATCAGTACTCGCACGTATGGATCGACTTCCGTGGAATCCAGGACCCGTACATGCGCGCACGCGGCATCGACTACTTCGAGAACTCGCGCCGCGCGACGCTGGCGCAGCGTGCGTACGCGGTGCACAACCCTAACGACTGGGAGGGCTACGGGGGGCACATCTGGGGATTGACGGCGAGCGACGGGCCAGGTGACTTCCGCGCCACGATCGACGGTCGTGAGCGAGAGTTCCACGGTTACTGGGCGCGCGGCGCCGCGGGGAACGAGATCCGCGACGACGGCACCATCGCACCCACCGCCGTAGGAGGTTCGGTGCCGTTTGCTCCGGAGATTGCAATCCCGGCATTGCGCGCCATGAAAGATGGGACGGGCGGAAGCCTGTACGCGCAGTACGGATTCAAGGACGCGTTCAACCTGACGATGGACGTGCCCGGTCTGGCGCAGCGGGGCACGACGGTGCCTGGAATCGGCTGGTTCGACGTCGACTACCTGGGCATCGACCAGGGCCCAATACTTCTGATGATCGAGAATTACCGCACTGACCTGGTCTGGGCACTCGTTCGAGAAAACGAGTACATCGTGCGAGGGCTTTGTCGCGCCGGTTTCACCGGCGGGTGGATAGAGGGGCAATGCAATTGAAGCGCGTCGACCTCGCCCAGCCGCGCGCGCCGGCGGTATAGCTACCTTACGGCATGTCAACTCCCGCCATCTCCGTCGTCGTAGTATCCGACTACGGCTCGAGCGCTACGCGGTCATGGAACGACGAGCGCGCCTGCCTCGATGCGCTCGCCGTTCAGGACTTCGATGAGCCGATCGAGGTCATCCTCTCCGAGGACGAGCGGTTCCGTGGCGCGATGCCTCCGGAAATCGCATCGCGTGTAGAGAGTCAGCGCGTTGTCTTCAGTGAAGCGTCGACCTCGTATGGATTGAAGAACGCGGGGGTCCGCGCCGCGTCGGCACCGCTCGTTGCCCTGATGGATGCCGACTGCCGTGCCGATCCAGGCTGGGTGCGCCACCTCGTCGCGGCGTTCCGTTCGCGGCCGGACATAGCGGTCGTCAGCGGACGGACCTTTTACGACGGGACCGGCCTGGGGGAGCGCGTGCTATGCCTGCTGTCGCGGTCGTACCTGGATCCCGGTCGCGCCGGGGAAACGGCCTTTGCCTCAAACAACGCCGTGGGATTCCGGCGCGATGTCTATCTCGCGCATCCGCTCCCCGAAACGTTAGGTGCGTTCGCCGCGAGAATCCAGTCCGAATCCATCCGCCGTGATGGCGGCGTTCTCTGGTTCGAGCCCCGCATGCGCGTCGTGCACGAATTCGAGGGGTGGCCGATGGAGGCGGACATCCGGAAGAACATCGGCTATGGGACGGTGGCCACCAGG
>CAZPCC010000221.1:0-1608 GCA_964584905.1 uncultured Gemmatimonadaceae bacterium
GGAGTTCCGGCTGCTCGAGGCACTGGCGAGCCAGGTAGGCAAGGTTTCCCCGCACCGGTACCTGCTGAGCACGGTCTGGGGCGACGACTTCGTCGACGACACGCACTACCTGCGAATCTACGTCGGGTACTTGCGGCAGAAGATCGAGAACGACCCCTCGAAACCCCAGTATCTGCTAAACGAGTGGGGTACCGGTTACCGCCTGGCGTCTCTCCCGCCGACCGAGGCCGCGCGCACCGCAGCGACGTCCCGCGCAGCCAACCTCGGCACCGAGTTGCTTCGGCGCGTCAGTGCCGGCTGATCCACGAATCCGGACGCACTTGCGTCCGTAGAGATCGAGGAGCCCTGCCCGACGCAGCGGTGGTGGCTTTGCTGCGAGTAGTTGTGCGGATTCATGTGGCGAGGCTGGGTGAGCTCGCGCCGACAGTGCGATCGCGCCATTCCCTACGGTTGTCGCCGGCGGAGCGCGAGGGAGGTTTCGCTCGGCGTCGTCGGCGGCGAGTCGTGCCGTGCGATCGCACGCCGTATCGGACGGGCTGCCTCGATGGATTCGCGCGAGCTCGCGGTCAATGGAAGGCCGCTGCGGCGCCGCGCTTGTGCAGCGGATTAGGGGCACGGCGGCGTGCACGTCGGCGCAGGGCCGCCTGGCTCGCTACTCATCCACGGTGCGCGCGATCGTCGTCGCCAAGCTCAGATTCACGGGTGGTCGCTCAGCAGATCGCCGGATGGCTCTGCCGCGAGCACGCCGATGACCGCGAGCTGCAGATGTCGCAAGGGACCAGCGACATCCAATCTCGTGGAACCTGCACAGCCTCAAGCAGGTGGCGTGTCCTCACCTGCCGTCCGCTCGCCTCCCAGAGGCGGACGTTGCCGATCGAGGGCCATAAGCGCCGGAAGCGATGCCCGGCGGGAGATCCCATGCCCGGCGCTCGGAGCGGGCGGCTCACCCGCTTAGTCGCGTGGTCGTAGCCGGTGTTGGAGGCTAACAGTCGGACCGGCCAGCCGGTCCCGAGCATGAAGCGCATCCTGCGGCCTCGTGACGGCACCACTCGGGGAAGAGCGAGAGCCGACTGGCCGTGTGCGTCACGGCGAGGCCACAGAAGGCGCGAAAAACCTGGAAGCGCAGCCGGGAACCCGTTAGGTTGCGTCGTTATACCAGAATATTGACTCATTCTTGCGAAAGCGTGTCGGTCTCCACGTTATGATCAGTCGGCCAGTGTGACTCCCGACGGGCCGGTAGTCCCAGAGGACGTTATGACGACCGATGGAGGTCGCGGCGGCGAATCCGACGCCGCGATCGAGCAAGGCGTACCCACACACCGCCGGAGGCCTGCCTGGCGGGACAGCGATGGGTGGGGTGCCGCGCCGGGCGGCGGCAGTGATCACCCCACGGTGCTGATCGCGCACGATGACCCCTCAGTCTGGAAGCTTATCCGCGCGCAGCTCTCGGAGAGTGGCGTTGAAACGATTGTCGCGGAGCGCGGGGAGGAGGCACTCGGACGCGCGCGCACGCAGGACCCGGACCTCGCCATCGTCAGTATTGCCCTGCCGGACGGCTCCGGCCTCGACCTCATGGGCAACCTCCAGGAGCGCGGTCGACTCCCGGTC
>CAZPCC010000222.1:0-2686 GCA_964584905.1 uncultured Gemmatimonadaceae bacterium
CCGGAGGCGGGCTGAGCGGAATCGCCATTCGGCGGCCCGTTTTCACCAGCATGGTGATGATCGGGCTGATCGTGCTAGGCATCTTCAGCTTCCGTCGTCTCAGTATCGACCAGTTCCCGGAAGTGGACATCCCCGTAGTCACCGTGCAGACGATCTATCCAGGCGCCAGCCCGGAGACGATGGAGCGCGAAGTGACGCGGCGGCTCGAGGAGGCGTTCAATCCCGTCGAAGGCGTGGACCGGATCACCTCCATATCGCTCGAGGGAGTGTCGCAGGTAATCGTCGAGTTCGAGCTGTCTCGCAATGTGGATCTCGCCTCGCAGGACGTGCGCGCCAAGATCGAAGGGATCCGCCGGCTGCTCCCTCAGGACATCGAGCAGCCTATCGTCCAGAAGTTCGATCCATCTTCCGAGCCGATCCTCTCGCTGGCCCTGTCATCCGATGTACAGCCGCTGGTTGGCCTCACGTCGCTTGCCGACGAGACGGTTCGCCGCCGCCTGGAATCGGTGCGCGGGGTGGGGGAGGTGCGCCTGGCCGGTGGACTCGAGCGCGAGATCCGCGTCTTTCTTCTCCCCGAGCGCATGCGCGCCGTGGGAGTGTCGGTGCCGGAGGTAATCGGTGCCTTGCGAGCGCAGAACTTCGAGGCGCCGGCCGGCCGCATCGAGCGCGGTGGCACCGAGCAGCTCGTGCGCGTCACCGGGCGCATCGATGATCCGCTGGCGTTCGCGCAGATAATCGTCTCCAACAGGGAAGGGAATCCGATCCGACTCGGCGACGTAGCTCGCGTGGAGGAAGGCTCGGAAGAGGAGAGGTCGGTCGCTCTGGTCGATGGCGAGCGTGCTGTATCGCTCGACGTGCTCAAGGTGTCGGGCGCCAATACTGTGGATGTAGCCGACGGCGTGAAGGTCGCACTCGCCGCGATAGAAGCCGAGCTCCCGCAAGGCACGTCGCTGACGATCGTCCGCGACAACTCGGTGATGATCAAGCAGTCGGTGGATGACGTGATTCACGAGTTGGTGATCGGCGCGATACTCACCGTGATCATCGTCATGCTCTTCCTCAACGACTGGAAGGCGACAGTCATCACGGCGCTGGCGCTGCCGGTGTCGGTGATCAGCTCCTTCATTCTGATGGACGCGATGGGCTTCACGCTCAACGTTCTCTCGCTGATGGCGCTGTCGCTGTCGATCGGCATTCTGATCGATGATGCGATAGTCGTGATCGAGAACATCGTCAGGCACAGGCAGATGGGGAAGGACCACTTCACGGCGGCCAGCGTGGGAACGCGCGAGATCTTTCTCGCGGTCGTGGCGACGACGCTGTCGATCGTCGCGGTGTTCGTGCCGGTGGCGTTCATGGGCGGTATCATCGGCCGGTTCTTCTTCCAGTTCGGGCTGACGGTAGCCTGGGCGGTGCTCGTATCGCTGTTCGTCTCGTTCACTCTCACGCCAATGCTGTCGGCGTGGTGGGGGGTGGATCCGCATACCGGCGGTGAGCACGGAAACCTGCTCACGCGCACGATCGGACGATTCAACGGCTGGTTCGATCGTCAGGCGGGGCGGTACCGCGGCGTGATCGAATGGGCACTCGGCCACCGCAAGAGCACCCTGGCGCTGGCGGCGGCAAGCTTTGTCGGAGCGTTTCTGCTCTTTCCGTTCATCGGCGGCGGGTTCATGCCCGAGACCGACGACTCCGAGTTTGCCGTGCAGTTCGAGACCCCGGAGGGCTCGAGCCTGGCATACACGCGCGGCAAGGCCGAGCAGGTGGGCAGGGAGATCGGTGCACTCGAGGGAGTGGACTACACGTACACGACGATTGGCTCGGGTGCCACCGGCACCGTCACCAACGGCGAAGTCTACGTGAAGCTCACACCGCCCGGCGAGCGAAGCCTGTCGCAGGACGACCTGATGACGGAGGCGCGCGCTCGCATCGGCAGCTTGTTCGGCGCTCAGACGGCGGTGCTCGATGCCGGAGGAATGGGTGGTGCGCAGGCGCCGCTGGCGGTGGAGATTCGTGGTCCGGACGTACTGGTGCTGCAGCAGCTCGCCGACCAGGTAAGGGAGCGGATGCTGGCGATCCCGGGAGTGGTGGACGTACGCTCCTCGCTAGGCGAGCTGCGGCCCGAGTATCGCATCAACGTGAACCGCGAGCTCGCCAACGAGGTGGGGCTCGACATTAGTCAGGTGGCTGCATCGGCGCGGCCGTTTCTCGCCGGTGAAGTCGCCACGCGCTGGGAAGACCCGACCGGCGAGGAACGCGATGTCGTGGTGCAGGTATCGCCGGAGCAGCGCCGCTCGGCAGAGGATCTGGCCACCCTGCCAATCGCTACATCGCGCCGCTCGGGTGGCGGGGCAACCACCGTTCTCCTCGGCGACGTGGCGCAGATAGAGTACGGCAGCGCCCCGGCTCAGATCGACCGCAAGTCGCTGGAGCGGATCGTGACGATCTCCGGCAGCACCACGCCGGACCTCTCCATCTCCGAAGCCTCGGCGGACATCCGCGAGGCGGTCTCCGCGATCGACGTCCCGACCGGCTACGACATTCTGCTCGGCGGCGAAACGGAGCAGCTCGAGGAGACGGTAGGCTATGTGATCGAGGCGATCCTGCTCGCGGTAATTCTCATCTTCCTCATTCTCGCATCGCAGTTCGAGTCGGTGACGCAGCCGTTCGCTATCATGCTGTCGCT
>CAZPCC010000223.1:0-33616 GCA_964584905.1 uncultured Gemmatimonadaceae bacterium
CCCCGTCTCAATTCCACCCCTAATCCCTAACCCCTAGTCCCTAACCCCTGCAGTTAGCACACCGTCTCCAGATACTCGAACAACCTCGGATGAACACTGCGGGCGTGCGTCTCGGTGACGCGCTTGCAGTGTGTGCCCAGGTACTCCGCCAGCAGGAAAGTCGGAGAGACCGGGCTGTTCGGCGAGCTTTCGTCCTCGCCAGCGCACACGACGGGCAGACAGATCCCTCCGGGCTGCACAAACGACCGGAGCGTCTCGGGGACCGCGATCACGTTGCCCGTGCTCGCCGCCCGCTGCGTCGACGTGTACTCCTCGAAGTAGTTGTAACCGCGCATAGGCACGCTCCTCAGGTCTGTTCCCAGTCCCAATGCATCACCCGCGCCGCCGCAGTTCGACAGGCCCGAGCCTGCCGAGGATGCCGGCGCCCCCACTCGAAACGTGATAGCGTTCACTTGCGCCCACCCTTCCAAACCGTTGCCGGCGCAGTCAGCTTTGGAGATCGATCGCCGCGCAGGCGTCCTGCTCCCTACGTATACCCGACCATGGCCCAGACGTTCTCCTTCGATGTGACAACAGGCGTAGATCTCCAGGAAGTCGACAACGCCGTCAATCAGGCGACGAAGGAGATCACCCAGCGTTACGACTTCAAAGGTTCCAAGGCCGCAATCGAGTTCAACCGAGCCGAATCCAAGCTCGCGCTCACGGCCGACGATGACTTCCGGATGAAGGCGCTTCTGGACGTGCTGCACGCAAAGCTCGTGAAACGAGGCGTGCCGGTGAAGAATCTCGATATCGGTGAAACGAAGCAGGCGGGCGGCGACAGCGTGAAACGCGATATAGGCCTCAAGACCGGCCTGGACGGCGATACGGCAAAGAAGGTCGCGGCGGCAATCAAGGAAGCCAAGCTCAAGAAGGTTCAGGCTTCCATTCAAGGCGAGCAGGTTCGGGTAACATCTCCATCAAAGGACGACCTGCAGGATGCGATGAATCTGCTGCGTGCCAGGGATTTCGGCGTAGAGCTCCAGTTCGGGAACTATCGGTGAAATTCGCACTCGTCACTCTTGGCTGCGACAAGAACACGGTCGATAGCGAGCGCTACCTCGCACGGCTGGTAGGCCAGGGTGCGACACACGTCGCCGACGCCGGCGACGCCGACGTCATCGTCGTGAACACGTGCGGATTCATCGACGCCGCCAAACGCGAGTCGGTCGATGCATTGCTCGACGCCGGACGCTACAGGTCGGAGGGAAAGTGCCGGGCCGTTGTAGCGTTAGGCTGCATGGTCGAGCGGCACCGGGGCGAGCTGGCGGAGTCGCTTCCGGAGGTAGACCTGTTTCTGGGAACGAGCGACGTGGACCGGTTGATCCCGGCGCTTATCGAGCGTGGCCTGCTCGAGGAGGGAGCACCGCTGCACCCCGGTGAACGCATGCTCGTCGGCGAGCTCTCGCACGTGCGGTACCTGAAGGTGAGCGAGGGGTGCGATCACGGTTGCGCGTTCTGCGCGATTCCGCTCATGCGGGGCCGGCACCGCTCCTTCGCTCTGGATGAGCTCGTGCACGAGGCACAACTGCTCGAGTTGCAAGGCACGCGCGAGATGAATCTGGTGGCGCAGGATCTGGCGCACTACGGGCGCGATCGCCGTGATGGCGACGCCCTCCCCGAACTGCTCGAGGCGCTGGTGGCGGAGACCGGAATCCCGTGGATTCGCATGCTCTATCTCTACTCCGCCGGCATAACGCCGCGTTTGCTCGAGGTGGTTGCGCGCGAGCCGCGCATTCTGCGCTACCTGGACATGCCGATCCAGCATGGCTCGGACGTGGTGCTCGAGCGCATGCGCCGGCCGGAGCGGCAGCGGACGATCCGCGAGCGGGTTTCGCGATATCGGGATGCGGTGCCCGACCTGGCCATCCGCACCACATGCATAGTGGGATTTCCGGGAGAGACCGAGGACGACGTGCGACAGCTGCTCGACCTGCTCGAGGAGATCCAGTTCGACCGGGTGGGCGTTTTCGCCTACTCTCCCCAGGAAGGTACGCGTGCCTACGACTATGCCGACGATGTGCCTGACGAAGTGAAGCGCGACCGCGTGGAAGCCGTGACCGAGCTGCAGCGAGCCATCACCGGCGAGCGCCTGGAGCGGCATCTCGGCAGCACCGTACGGGTCCTGGTGGATCGCACGCCGATCGGTGAGCCGGTGGAGGCGCGCGCGCCGTGGCAGGCGGACGATATCGACGGCGTCACCTACCTCGAGGACTCCGGCGATCTCCGTGCCGGCGATTTCGTCCGAGCGCGCCTGACGAGTGTGATCGACGACTACAGCTACGGCGCGTCGGTAGCCGGTCCTTTCGAGCGGGCCGGAGCGGTGCCGCGGCGCGGACGCCGACTCCCGATGGCGGCTGGAACCGCCGGAAGCTTCGGACGGTAATCAGTGTACCCGGCGACTGTTTCTCCACGGCTGGCGCGTTCGATACCCACGCGTGTTGAATCAGCATCGCGATTCGTCGCGTCGTTAGTGGCGCTCGTCTGCCTCGCATCGGTCGCGGGGGCGCAGGGAACGATCACCGAGCGCCTGAACCTGGACCGGCTGCAGCTGAGCGGAGTTGGTGTTTCGGCGGGGGGTGTATGGCCATCGCGGGTCGACCCGGCGAAGGCCTACGCGCTCCAGGCCGACTACGGCGCGATAGCGCGTCAGTGGCGCGTGCTGCTCACCGTCACCTACTGGGCATCGGAATTCCGTCCAGATGTCGTTCGCGAGCTCGAGGCTGCCTGGCGCAACGCGACGACGGATCCGACCGGTGATGCCACGATCGATATCGGAGCAATTCGAATCACGGACATCGCATTCGAGGTCGACGGAAAGTGGACGCCGTTTCCCACCAGCCCGCTGCGTCCCTTTGCCGGGGGAGGGCTGGGGGTGCACATGCTCAACGCGGAGAACCGGATCATCGCCGGAACGTTCGTCGAGAGCGCGCTCGACATGATCGCTTCCGGAGTGACACTCTTCGGCGGCGTGGACACGGCTCCGGTCGGAGGCTTCATCTTCGCCGTACAGGGGCGGTATTCGCTCATCTCGAATACGCGGTTTTTTACCCTGCGCGCTGGAGGGAGTTACACCCTGACGCCACTGCGGGAGGAGGAACGGTGAGCGACGCGATCGGGATCGCCGTGGTCGGCGCGGGCGCCATCGCCCAGATTGCGCACCTTCCCGTGCTCGACAAGATGAAGGGGGTGCACCTCGTCGCGCTGTGCGACAACGACGCGGGCAAGGCGCGCGCGCTGGCCGACCGGTTCGCCGTGCCTAACGTCGTGACCGACATCGAGGATCTGCTCGAGATCACCGACGTGGATGCGGTGCTCATCACGACACCCAACCACCTGCACGAGCCGCACGTGCTCAGCGCGCTGGCCGCCCGGCGGCACGTGCTCTGCGAGCGTCCGTTGGCGCTCACCGCGCGCGGGGTGGAGCGGATTCTCGTCGCCGCCAAGCGCGCCGACCGGCGCGTACTCGTCGCCAACAATCATCGCTTTCGGGTCGATGTTCAGGCGCTGACCGGATTCGTACGTGGCGGCGAGTTGGGCCGCCTGACCGGGATTCGAGCCGGAACCTATCAACCGAAGCGTACCGCCGACGGTTGGCGCCATCGCCGGCCCGAGTCCGGCGGCGGGGCATTTCTCGAGCATGGGCTGCCGCTGCTCGACCTGGCGCTGTGGCTTGCCGATTTTCCCGAGCCGACGCGCGTTACCGCGCACATGCTTCGCGACCGCGGCGCTCAGGCGGTGGAAGATGCCATGCTCGTACAGTTCGAAACGGCGCAGGGAATCTCGATGTCGTTCGACGTTACGTGGTCGTACGTAGGGCTCGAGCAAAGATGGTGGTTTCAACTGCTGGCCGAGCGGGGTAGTGCGACGCTCGGACCGCTGCGCGTGGTGAAGGAGTTGAACGGCCGCCCGCAGCTGGTCTCGCCGACGGGAGGCATGGCTCGCGAAAACGCCTTCACGCAGTCGTACCGCGCTGAGCTCGCGCACTTTCTGGCGGTCATTCGCGAGGAAACCGAGTACCACGCGCCAACGGATCAGGTACGCGTGCACACCCTGCTCGAGGCGATCTACCGCTCGGCGGACGAAGGCAAAGAAGTCCTCCTGTGAAGGGCCGCGCCATTCTTCCTGCGCGGAGCGAGGCGGTTGTTGCCGCCGTAGCCGCGCTGCTGTTCGCGGTATCGTTCCCTCCGTTCCCGTTTCTCGTGCCGGCGTTCGTCTGCCTGACGCCGCTGGCTGTCGCCATCGCCCGTGCGGCCGATGGGGATGGCTCTGCGCGCTCGGCTGCTCGGATCGGCTTCTGGTTCGGGTTGCTGGGATACGCATGCGCCCTGTACTGGATTGCGATCGCGCTGTCGCTGTATACCAAGCTGGCAATCCTCGGGTACGCCGGAGCGATCATCTGGCTTGCGCCGATCGTCGCGCTTTCGATGGCGGTGCTGTTCTGGCTGAGACGGGCTACGCGCATGCCGATGGCGCTTCTTCTTCCGGTGGCGTGGGTTTCACTCGAATTGGTGCTCAACTACACCTCCGACCTCGCATTTCCGTGGCTGCCGTTAGGTCTGGCCACGTCGAGATTCCCCGTGCTGGCGCAGCTTGCGGACCTGAGCGGTGTGCGCGGCGTGAGCTTCTGGCTCGCCGCGAGTAACGGGCTGCTCGCCGATGCCTGGTTGCTGCGCGAGAACCGCCGGGCGGCGCTGACCCGGCTCGGCGGTGTGGCTGCGCTGGTCGTAGCGGTGGTGGCGTATGGTACCTACCGTATGCGGACTACCGTGCTGCGGCCGGTGGCGCCTATCGCCGTCGTTCAGCCGAACATCCCGCAGGAGGAGAAATGGCAGGCGGAGAACCAGGGTCGGATCGCCGGAATACTCAGCGACCTGACGAGGCGACACCTGGCCGGGTCCGATGCCCAACTGGTCGTCTGGCCCGAGGTGGCCCTGCCGGGCTATATGGCCGACCATCCGGAGTGGGCCGATAGTCTGCAGGCGCTCAGCCGCCCCACCGGGGTGCCGATTCTGTTCGGGGTACTCGACGTCACCTTCCACCGGGATGGCAGCTACGACTACTTCAACGCCGCGCTGCTGACCGATCAGCGTGGACGACTGGGTGCGCATCCGCCGTATCGCAAGGAATTTCTGGTTCCCGTGATCGAGCGCGTTCCGTTCGTGAATCCCGATTGGTTCAAGGGTATGCAGTACTTCGGCGGGTATGGCCGCGGTGACGATCCACCGCCGATGATGCTGCCGTTCGGCCGGATAGGAGTGCTCATCTGCTATGAATCCGTGTTTCCGCAACTATCGCGTGAGTACCGACGAAAGGGAGTGGACGTACTGGTGAACATCACCAACGATGCCTGGTTCGGCCGATCGATCGCGCCCCATCAGCATGAGTCGCATATCGCGATTCGCGCAATCGAGAACCGCGTGGGCATCGTGCGCTCCGCCAATACCGGAATATCCGAGTACGTCGATCCGCTCGGGCGCCGCCACGGCGTCACTCCGCTGTTCACTGCGGAAACGCGCACATACAGGGCCGAAACCACGGATGTCGAGACGCTCTACGTGCGTTTCGGCGACTGGCTGGGATTCGCCAGCTTCGCCGGCGCTCTTGCCGTCCTGGCTGGCGACTGGCGGCGCCGCCGTCGAGCGCGAGGGTGAGCGCGGCATCGGTCGGGATCGATGTAGGCGGTACCTTCACCGATCTGGTCTCCGTCGATGCAGATGGAACGGCGGTCGCGCGCAAGGTACTGAGCACTCCGCTGGACCAGAGCGATGGCGTGATCGCCGCACTCGGTGCCCTCGGCGCCAGCCCTCGCAGCATCACTCGCGTGATTCACGGCACCACCGTCGCTACCAACGCGCTGCTCGAGCGCTCCGGGGCCGCGGTTGCGCTTTGTGCCACCGCAGGGTTCGAGGATGTGCTGGAGCTGCGACGGCAGGACCGCGCCGCGCTCTACGATCTGGCCAGACATCATCCGCCGCCACTCATTCCCCCTGAGCGGTGTATCGGCGTGCCCGAGCGTATCGATCCCGACGGAGTGGTGCGGGCCCTCGCGCCCACCGAAGCGGAGGCGGTGGCGAGCGCGGTGGCGTCACTCGGCGTGCGCGCGGTGGCTGTTTCGCTTCTTCATGCCTATCGAGACGCACGGCACGAACAGTCGCTCGCGCAGGCGCTGCGCGTTGGTTGCCCCGGCATCGGTGTAGTGCTTGGAAGCGACGTGCTACCGGAGATTCGCGAGTACGAGCGTACGGCGACAACCGTCGCCGAGGCGTATTTGCGGCCGGTCGTCGCGCGCTATCTCGAGCAGCTTGCCAGGCGTGTTTGCGCGGCCGGCTATCCATCGCCGTCGGTGATGACTTCGTCAGGCGGTGTACTTCCCGCCGCGGAAGCCGCGCAGCACGCGGCGGCGCTCGCGCTTTCGGGTCCGGCCGGAGGCGTAGTGGGCGCGGCACTCGTCGCTTCCCTCGCCGGCTTCGACCGGGCGTTGACGATCGACATTGGCGGTACCAGCGCCGACGCCGGACTCGTACTCGACGGCGCGCCATTGGTGGAGAGCGGCGGGGACATCGCCGGCGTGCCCATCGCGCTCCCCCGCGTGCTCATCGAGACCGTCTCCGCTGGTGGGGGAAGCGTCGGCTGGCTGGACGATGGAGGTGCCTTGCGAGTGGGTCCGCGCAGTGCCGGCGCCGACCCGGGGCCGGCCGCATTCGGGCGTGGCGGATTGGAGGCGACGGTAACCGATGCGCACATCGTGCTTGGCAGCGTCAGGCAGCGGATGCTCAGCGGCGGAGTAGAGGCCGATCACTCCGCGGCATACGCCGCCGTTTCCCGTCTCGCCGCGCTGCTTGGTGAGACCTCCGAGCGGGTGTCATCGGCAATGGTTGCGGCGGCCGATGCGGCGATGGCGCGAGCGCTGCGCCGCGTGAGCGTGGAGCGCGGGGTGGACCCGCGCGGATGCGTGCTCGTAGCCTTCGGCGGGGGTGGCGGATTGCACGCCTGCGGGCTCGCCGGGCAGCTCGGTATGCGGAGGATTCTCGTGCCGCCGCTGGCCGGCGTGCTCAGCGCGCTCGGGCTTGCCGTGGCCGCCGAGCGTCGCGATGCGATCGCCAGCGTGATGCGCCTCGCGGACGACCTCACGCCTGACGACATTTCGTCAGCATGTGCCGGGCTTGCCGGCCGTGCCGGAAACGCACCGTCCCGGGAGTGGTGGGCACGGGCGCGCTACACGGGGCAGGGGCATGAACTCGATGTGCCGATCCAGCCTGGCGATTCCGGCCAGGCAGCAGGTATCAGCTTCTCCCAGGTGCATGCCGCACGTTACGGGTTCACGCTCGAGCTTCCAGTGGAAATCGTGAGCCTTCGCCATGCGGCTCTTGGCCATGCGGTGCCGGTAACCCTGGCCCGCCGCGGTACGCAAGCGTGGTCGCCTGACGATCCGCGCGATGACGGTGCCAGGCTGGAGGTGACCGTTCCCGGGCCGTCGGCCATCGCGCTTCCGGATGCCACGATGATCATCGCCCGCGGTTGGACCGGAAGGCCGCTCGCTATCGGTGGATGGCTTCTGGAGCGCGACGCATGACGAGAGCTTCTTTCGATCCGCTCGGGCTGGAGGTCATGTCGCACGCATTTGCCGCTATCGCCGAGGAGATGGGGACGGTGCTGGTTCGCGGCGCGCTCTCACCCAACATCCGCGAGCGACGCGATGCATCGGCGGCGCTGTTCGACGCCGAAGGCCGAATGATCGCCCAGGCGGCGCACATCCCGGTTCACCTCGGCGCCATGCCCGAAGCCGTCCGCTCGGTGCGCGAGCGGTCGCCGCTCGCGGGCGACACCTACATCCTCAACGATCCGTATCGTGGCGGCTCGCATCTCCCCGATCTGACGCTCGTGCACGCAGTGGAGCTGGGCGGTGCGATTGGCGCGTACGTGGCGGTGCGCGCGCACCACGGAGATGTGGGGGGCATGAGTCCCGGCAGCATGCCGCAGGGCGCCACGGAGCTGGTGCAGGAGGGGCTGGTGCTGCCGCCCACACGCCTTGCCCGTGGCGGAGCCGTCGAACAGGAACTGCTCGAGCTCATTCTCGCCAACGTGCGCACGCCTGACGAGCGCCGCGGCGACCTGCGCGCTCAGCTGGGCGCGTGCTCGGCCGGCGCCACCGCATGGCGTGCACTGGTCGCGCGCGAAGGGTTGGCACGGGTATACGAGGCCGGTGAAGAACTGCTGGCGTATACCGAACGTCGCGCGCGAGCGGCGATCGCCACACTCGGCGACCGTACGGGATCTGCCGAGGATGTACTAGAAGGGGATGGACTTGATGATGACGACATCGTCGTCAAGGCCCGTGTGCACGCGCGGGCCGACACGCTGGTGGTGGAATTCACCGGCAGCGCTCCGGCGGTGCGCGGCAACGTGAACTGTCCCATTTCGGTGACGCGTGCTGCGTGCGTGTTCGTTCTTAGAACGCTCCTCGCCGATGACGTTCCTACTAACGACGGGATCGCCCGTGCGCTGGAAATCATCGCGGAGCCGGGCAGCGTGCTGCACGCTCGGTGGCCCCATGCGGTAGCGGCCGGCAACGTCGAGATGTCTCAGCGTCTGGCTGATCTCCTGGTTGCGGCGCTAGGCGATGCCGGGCTGCCGGTAGTGGCGCAGGGGCAGGGGACGATGAACAACATCGCCTTCGGCGGGGCGGGGTGGACGTTCTACGAGACACTGGCAGGCGGTCAGGGCGCCGGCTCTGGAGGCGCCGGGCCGTCGGCAGTGCATGTGGGGATGAGCAATACGAGGAATACTCCAATCGAGTCGCTGGAGACCACACTGCCGCTGCGAGTCGACCGCTACGCCGTACGCCGAGGCTCCGGGGGCAAGGGACGGCATGCGGGCGGCGACGGCGTGGTGCGTGCCTATCGAGTACTGGAGCCGTGCACGGTGACGCTGCTCACCGAGCGGCGGCGCCACGCGCCACGTGGTGCCGAGGGCGGGCTTCCCGGAGCGGCGGGACGGAACCTTCTCAACGGGCGAGAGCTGCCGGCCAAGTGCCGGGTGTCACTTGCCGTCGGGGATGTACTGACCATCGAGACACCCGGCGGCGGAGGTTGGGGCAAGGCTGGCTAGTCAGTCGAGATGTCGTCGTGGGGTGGCTTCGCTGCTCTCGTGGACGCCGCAGGAGTCGCGCAGGACGAGGGTGCAGTCGAGCCGGTCGCGTGTGTGCGCCGCCTGCCCCTGGCGCGCGATGGCAAACACCATGCGCTCGAGTGCCAGGCGGCCGAGCTCCACGCTCGGAACATGCACCGAAGACAGGGAAGGATGGACATGCCGCGCCACAGGAAGGTCGCCGAAGCCGGCTATTGCCATCTCGCCAGGCACGGCGATCTGTGCTTCGCGGAGCGCGCTCATTGCTCCGATCGCCATCGAGTCGTTCGCGGCAAAAATTGCCGTCGGGCGCGTGCCCGTGGCGAGCAGACGGCGCGTCGCCTCGCAGCCGCCGTCCTCGGTAAAGTCGCCCCGCAGCTCCAGGCTTTCGTCGGGCACGAGCTCGCTTTCACCGAGCGCCGTTATGTAGCCCTGCCGCCGCTCGCGTGCGTCGGCGTTGCCATCGGGACCGGCGATCAGCGCGATGCGGCGATGGCCGTGGCGAACGAGATGCCGCACCATCGCCGCCGCTCCACCCGCATTGTCGATTGCCACGATCGCCGCCGAGGTTTGCCGGTCCGGCGTGCCCACCAGTACTACCGCCTGCTCCTCGGGCAACTCGTCCAGCAGGGGCAGCGGATCGAGCTCGGGAGATATGATGATCACCCCGTCTACGCGGCCACGCATCGCACGAAGCGCGTCGGTGGCGGACGACGGGTCGCGGGCGGCGCTCGATACAAGCAAATGAAATCCGCGCCGGCGGGCGGCGTTGTCGAGTCCGAGCATCACCTGCGAGAGGAACGCGCCGGAGAGCTCGGGGATGAGAACTCCCACTGTGGTAGTGCGGCTGGTGATCAGGCTTCGCGCCGCGGCGTTGGGAACGTACCGCAGCTGCGCCGCAGCGGAGAGCACACGCGCGCGCGTCTCCTCGTCAACGGGAACGGTATCGTTGAATACCCGGGAGACGGTGGCCGGAGATACTCCCGCCACCTGTGCGACCTCCTTGATCGTGACCTTCACCGCACCTCCGTCCGGAAGACCCAACTAGTTTAGGCGGCTGGCGACCCAGAGCGTTAGCGCCAGTAATCTCGTCGTATGCCTGAATGCAGGATATGTTCACCAGAAGCTCTCCACCGGCGAGACGCGCACTCAGCCTACGTGACCGACATCCAACGCACTCCGACGCGCGCCGATCCGACGGTTCGCACTACCCTCGATGCAAGCACACCCGATTTCGGTGACCTCGCCGCCGTGCTCACCGGCGGCGGAGCGCGGGGTGCATATCAGGTTGGCGTTCTGCGCGCCGTTGCGCGTCAGTTTCCCGAACTGCGCATTCCCGTACTCGTCGGTGTTTCCGCGGGGGCGGTAAACGCGACCTATCTTGCCAACCATTCCGGCGTGATGCCTGAGGCCGTGGATGAGCTCGCGCGTCTGTGGACATCGCTCACCCCGGAGCACGTGTTTCGGCTGGATGGATCGGAGCTGGTGTCGAACAGCCTGCATTGGCTCGTCCGGCTGGGTACCGGTGGCCGGCTGGAGGCGCGTAGCACGCGCGGACTCGTCGATACCGCGCCGCTGCAGGAAGTGCTCGAGCGCGCGTTAGGTGCGGGCGCCGACGATCCGCTGCCCGGTATCGGCGAGAACATCGCGCGGGGTACGCTCCGGGCGCTCGCGCTGGGGACCACCAACTATGCTACCGGCCAGACCATCGTGTGGGTGCAGGGAAGCGAGATCGAGACGTGGGAGCGTCCGAAGCGGCGGAGCGTGCACGCGCCCATAACGATCGCGCACCTGATGGCCTCGGCCGCGCTGCCGCTGTTCTTCCCGGCGATTCAGATCGGCCCCCACTGGTATGGCGATGGCGGCCTCAGAATGACGGCCCCCTTGTCGCCGGCCCTCCACCTCGGCGCCAACAAGATTCTGGCGGTGTCGACGCGCTACCAGCGCTCGCAGGCCGAGGCGGACCGGCCGGATGTCGTCGGGTACCCGCCGCCGGCGCAGATTCTCGGCGTTATGTACAATGCGATCTTCCTCGATCTGATCGATCAGGACGTTCTGCGTCTGGAACGGATGAACCGGCTTCTGGCCAGGCTTCCGCCTGACGAGCGGGACGGAATGCGGCTCGTCGATATTCTGGTGATACGCCCATCCCAGGATCTGGGGCGCCTTGCGCGGGAGTACGAGCCGCGGCTGCCGACGATGTTCCGCTGGCTCACACGGGGACTGGGTACACGGCAGGCATCGAGCTCTGATCTGCTGAGTCTGCTCATGTTCCAGGAAGACTACATCGCCAGGCTGATCGAGCTGGGCGAAGCCGATGGAGAGGCGCGCGCCTCCGAGATCGCCGACTTCATCATGGGTACGCGAATGGTGGCCGGAGTCGATCTGTAGTTCAGCCGCGCATGACCAACTCCAATCCCTCCGCCGCGGCCAGGACTCGTAAGGAAGCACCTTCTCGAGAGACGCGTTCCGCGCAGCGGGCCACCATCGCGTCGATCGCGATGTCCGAGCGACCCGGGGCATGGTGGAAGAGCGCCAGCGTTTCAACGCCGGCGTCGAGTGCCAGCTGGAGCGCATCGTCTGTCGTCGAATGTCCCCATCCCATGAAGTCCGCCGATTCCTCCTCGGTGTAGGTACTGTCGTGGATCAGGAGGGCGGCCCCGCGGCAGGCCTCGCGAAGCACATCGCGTGACACGGCACCAGCACCCGGCTCTTCGGCGCGCAGCTCGTTGTCAGGCACGTAGACCACTGGGGCGCTGCCAGCTGCGTCGATGCGATAGCCGAGGGCGCCGCCGGGATGCCGTACCGGTATCGCCCGGATCTGCATGCCGCGCAGTTGCACGGCTTCCAGCGGAGGATCACTAAACTCGACTACCGCTCCGACTTCGTCGAACCGAACCGGGAACACGTCCGGAGCGAGCAGGCCGCGGATAGTCTGCTCGAGGGTGCGAGTGGAGTGGCCCGCGCCCCAGATTCTAAGATGAGTACCCCGCCGGAACATCGGTGAGAAGAACGGTAGCCCCTGAATGTGGTCCCAATGCGTATGCGAAAGGAACAGATCCAGGCGTTCGCCAGGCGGGTGGCCATCGAGGGAGAGTCCGAGCGCGCGGATTCCGGTGCCCGCATCGAAAATGAGCGGCACGCCGTCTTCCGCGGCCACCGAAACGCACGGAGTATTGCCCCCATAACGAGCGGTCTCGATGCCCGGAGAGGGGATCGACCCCCGCGCACCCCAGAACCTCACCCGCATCGCGGATCGCGCCTCGCGCGCGCCGCGCTGGTCCTCCTTCACCCCGCGCTCTTGTGCGCCACTCGTTCCAGCGCGCTCCGGTCGGCCACCGAGATCTGCCGCCGCTGGACGGTGATCATCCCCTGATCCTGGAATTCGCGCATGGCGCGCGAAACCGTCTCCCGGCTCGCCCCGATCATTTGCGCGATCGTCTGATGGGTAAGTTTCTTCTCGATCTGGCCATCCTCGCCCGCATGGTCGAGCATCAGGCGCGCGATTCGGCCGTGTACATCGAGCAGCACGAGTCCGCCTATCTGCTCGTCGGCGCGGCGGAGCCGCTTGGAGAGTGCCGTCAGCAGCGACCACGCGAGTGCGGGCGACTCCTCGATCCGACGCCGAAAGTCCTCGCGACGCAGAACGATCAGCTGCGTGTCTTCGGCGGCTATAACGTGCGCGCTGCGTGGCTGACCATCTATCAGCGAGAGCTCGCCAAAGTGCTCGCTCGGACCCAGCATGCCGAGAATGACTTCGCGTCCGTCCTCGCCCACCAGCACGACTTTCACCCGCCCGCTCTTCACTATGAACAGCGAGTCGCCCGGATCATCCTCGAACAGAATCACGCTGCCCCGCGGATATCCGCGTTCCCGGGTGAGCTCGGCGAAGCGCTCCAGCTCCATCGCATGCAGTCCGCGAAGCAGCGGGACGGTCGCTAGAAATTCAGTGGTCTCCATGAGTCCGTTGAAGTGCGGCATGGGAGCGTCGCGCCCCCGCAGCCGGTTCAGGCGGCAAGCTAGAGTCCGCCCTTGCTCGTGTCAAACCGTGCAAGTCGTTATCCGTCGCGGCTTTTGCGCCGCCGTCGCGGCGTGAAGCGCGTCACCCGTGGCCACGATTGAGGTGCGGCACCGCGCTTGCTCATTCTGTGATGGCGAGCACCCGCTTGGGACTGCCCGGAGCTCGCATGTCAGTACTCAAGTACTCGATCGGAGTCAAATGGCACGGGGAGCAATGCTGCGGCCATACTGGCTGCAAGAAGGCGAGGAGACCTGTGAGTCGTGCCTGCACGCGTTCGTCGTGCAGGTCGTGGTTCGTTGCTCCGGTTGCGATGCAGCGGGCTGTGCGGAGTGCTTCGTCCGGAACTGGGTCTCGCACGAACTGCTCTGCTCCGATTGCCGACATCTGGAGGGCGCTGAATAATGGGCGCACGGGCGATCTGGAAGGGGCAGATCAAGTTCGGGGACGTCGATGTACCGGTGAAGTTGTACTCCGCCGCCCAGGATCGCTCTGTGCATTTCCGCCTGCCCGATGCGGAGCGCAACGAGCCGATCAAGCAGCAGATGGTGGATCCTGAATCGGGTGACATCGTCGAGTATGAGGACATTCGCCGCGCCGTGGAGACCGGTCGCGGCGAGTTCGTCATGCTCGATGAGGAAGAGCTCTCGACGATGGAGCCGAAGGCGTCGCGCGAGATCGAAGTAGTCAGGTTCGTGCCGCCTGACGAAATCAGTCATCTGTGGTACGATCGGCCATATTATCTCGGGCCTGACGACAGCAAAGACGAGTACTTCGCGCTGGCCGGGGCGCTTCGGAACAAGGAGGTCGAGGGAGTCGCACGATGGGTCATGCGGAAGAAGGAATACATAGGCGCGCTCCGTGCCGATGGAGACTATCTCATGCTCATTACGCTGCGCCATGCGGGCGAAGTGACGCAGCCGTCGCAGTTGTCGCCCCCCGAGGGACGCGATCTCGAGAAACGCGAGCTGGAGATGGCCCGGCGGCTCGTTGACGCGATGGAGGATGAGCTGGATCTAAACGCCTTCAAGGACGAGTACCGGGAGCGGGTTCTGGAGCTCGTCGAGGCAAAGGCGGCCGGCAAGGTGGTCAAGTTCCCGAAAGCGCCCCGTGGGAAAGCCGAGCAGTCGCTCGCCGATGCGCTGGAAAAGAGTATCGCGTCTGCCGGCAAGCGGAGGAAGAGTGCCTGACGCTGACGAACTGCCTGACGGGTCTCCCGGCCGGCCGTTCTGGTCGGGTACGCTGACCTTCGGGCTGGTAAGCGTTCCGGTGAATTTCATGGCCGCGCACCGCTCCAACCGGGTTTCGCTGCGAATGGTCTCGCCCGAAGGACAGCCGCTTTCGCGTCGCTACTTCACCTCCCGGGACGAAAAGCCGCTGGAATGGGAAGACATCGTGCGCGGCTACGAGATCGAGAAGGACCGCTTCGTCATCGTGGACGATGACGAGCTCGAGCGGCTCGCCCCCGAGCGCACCCGCGACATCGATTTGCGGCTCTTCGTCAAGACGGCCGACGTGGACCCGAAATACTTCGATCGCGCCTACTACCTTACGCCGGCCGGCTCGTCGACCAAAGCCTATCGATTGCTAGCCAAGGTGATGGAAGACACCGAACGCGCCGGCATTGCGACCTTCGTCATGCGGGCGAAGGAGTATCTCGTCGCCATTCTCGCCGAGAATGGCATCCTGAGGGCGGAGACGCTCCGCTTCCCCGACGAGATCCGATCCGCGAACGACATCGGACTTCCCGATCCGGTCAAGCCGAAAGCCGCCGAGGTAAGAAAAATCGAGAAGGCGATTGACGCGCTGGTGGAAGATTCCCTCGATCCCGGGGAGCTGATCGATCGCTCGGCGCAGCGACTCCACAAGCTGGTTGCCAAAAAGTCGAAGTCCGGCGAGGATGTAGTTACCGTCGATCCGGAGATCGGAGAGAGCAACGGCAAGATCGTCGACCTGATCGAGATCCTGAACCGCAGCCTGAAGGGCACGGCCTCGGCCAAGTCCGGCGCGAAAAAAGCATCCGGTGGCGCGGACGATCTCGACGACCTCTCGAAGAGCGAGCTCTACGATCGAGCCAAACGGCTCGACATCCCGGGACGCAGCGGAATGTCAAAAGAGGAACTGGCCAGGGCGATTCGCCGTTCGGCATGACGGCAGGGTCAGAGGCCGGGTCGCCGAAGTCGTTGTCGGCTTGTCCGTTATCCCTGCGATGGCCTATATTACACAGCTTGCCACCGACCGATTTACAAGAGGATCCAGTGAAGACCGATCTACATCCCCCGTATGCCCTCGCTCGTGTTGTTTGTGCATGCGGGAACAGCTGGGAAACGCGCTCGACGCAGCCGGAGATCCACACGGACATCTGCTCGGCGTGTCATCCCTTTTACACCGGTAAGCAGAAGCTCGTGGACACCGCCGGCCGTGTCGAACGCTTCCGCCAGAAATACGGAAAGACCAACTGAGTATTCGCGGCCGCCTCGAGCACGCGCTCACCCGCGTCGCCGAAATCGAGCGCGAGCTGTCGTCGACGGATGTCCCGCCCTCGCACGCTCGTTATGCGGAACTGGGTCGTGAGCACCACCGCCTGATTCCGGTAGCGGAATTGGGACGTCAGTTGCTGAAGTACGAAGACGAGCTCGTGCAGGCGCGCGAGCTCGTCGGCGTTGATGACCCCGAGCTGGCGGAAGAAGCGCAGCGCGAGGTCGAAGATCTGGAGCGGCGGGTGGACGAGCTGGAAGTGCAGCTCCGGCCTCTGCTCGTGCCGCACGATCCTCTCGATGACCGGGCCGCCATTGTGGAGCTCCGGGCCGGGACCGGCGGCGATGAAGCCGCCCTCTTTGCCGCGGATCTGCTGCGCATGTACGAGCGCTACATCGATCAACGCGGCTGGCGCCTGGAGTTCATCTCGCGCTCCGAGGGTGTGCTGGGCGGCGTGAAAGAAGCCGTATTCAAGGTGCAGGGTGAGGGCGCCTACGGTGCCATGCGATTCGAGTCGGGAGTGCACCGCGTGCAGCGCGTGCCGGCGACCGAGAACCAGGGGCGCATTCACACTTCTGCAGCCACCGTCGCCGTGCTTCCCGAGGCGGAGGAAGTCGACGTACATATCGACGATAAGGACCTGCGCATTGACGTGTTCCGAGCGTCCGGGCCTGGCGGCCAGGGGGTGAACACCACCGACTCTGCCGTGCGCATAACGCACATCCCGACGGATATAGTCGTCATCCAGCAGGACCAGCGATCGCAGCTGCAGAACCGCTTCAAGGCCATGGAGGTTCTGCGAGCGCGGCTGCTGGATCGACGCGTGGCCGAGCAGGAGGCTGTGCGGTCGCGCATGCGCAAGACGCAAGTCGGTACTGGCGACCGCTCGGCGAAGATTCGCACGTACAACTTTTCGCAGAACCGCGTAACCGATCACCGGATCAACTTCACGTTGCATGAGCTCGAGCGCACTCTGGAAGGGCATCTGGAGCCGCTGATCGAGGCGCTCGCCGCGGCGCAACTCGAGGAACGGCTGGAGGAGTGAGTGAAGGAAATAGGAAATAGGAATTGGGAAATAGGGAAGGTGTGCGACGGCGCGCCATGCGGCGCTCGTCGCTCGTTTAAAACGTTCGTCGATTCAACTGAAAGGTGGGTCGACAAGTCCTTCCCTGATTCCTAATTCCCAGTTCCTATTTCCTTGCGCCAAGCCATGCGCGCCGGTGAGCTGGTGGCCGAGTTGGAAGGAATGCTGCGGGGCGCGCACGTGGAGCAGGCGCGCCGCGAGGCGGGCGACATGATCGCGGCCATCGTCGACGGGCCGCGCTTCTGGGCTGCGCAGCACCGGGATGAGATAGTCCCTCCGCTCGTCGTCGAGCAGGCTCGCGCGGCCGCGATGCGCAGAGCCGGCGGGGCACCGTTCGCCTACGCCGTTGGAAGGGCCGCGTTTCGGCACCTCACCCTCGAGGTGGACGAGCGGGTGCTCATTCCCCGCCAGGAAACCGAGCTGCTCGTCGACGAGGTGCTCGCCCGCGTCTCCAGCGGTGCCGTGGCTGACATTGGGACCGGAAGCGGGGCCATTGCCATCGCCCTCGCGTCCGAGGGGCGCTACGCGCGCGTGATCGCGACCGACGTCTCGACGGCCGCCCTCCAGGTGGCGGCAGGAAACGTGCGCCGGTGCAGCGCGGCGCTCCGCTGCCCCATCGAGCTGCGGGCCGGGTCGCTGCTGACACCTCTTTTCGGCACGCGCATGGATGCGATCGTGGCGAATCCTCCCTACATTGCACATACGGAAGCGCGCGAACTTCCAGCCTCGGTGCGGGACTGGGAGCCCCCGACTGCGCTATACAGCGCCGAAGGAGGTCTTCGCGACACGGCCCGGCTGATCCGACAGGCGCCCGACGTTCTGCGCCCGGGTGGACTGCTCGCTATCGAGGTGGATGCGCGCAGGGGCAGTCAGGTGGCGGCGATGGCACGAGCCGAGCCGCGCTTCCGCGATGTGATCGTTCGGCCGGATCTCGCTGGCCGGGATCGGATTCTCCTCGCCACACGGGTGGACGAATGAGTTTGGAGGAAAGGGCACGCGACCTGGGGCGGCTTATCGGCCAGAGCACGGAGTACCAGAACATGAAGCGCGTTAGCCAGGTGCTGCACGGCGATGCTACCGCCTCGGCGCTGCTGCGTGAAATGGAACAGTTGCAGCTCGACGCGCAGCGCATGATCGAGCGTGGAGAGCAGCCTGGTCCGGAGATGGAGCAGCGGCTGGACACGCTGCTGAGCGAGGTTCAGGGTAACGGAGCCTATCAACAGATGATCGTCGCTCAGGAGAACTTCGACAAGGTGATGGCTCGCGTTAACGAATGGATTCTCGAAGGAATTCGAGCGGGCGCGACCAGTCCGATCATAACGCTGGGATGATCCGGCGATGGCTTGCGGCCGGCTTCTCGTATTCGAAGGGGTGGAAGGCGCGGGAAAGTCGACCCAGGCCGGCCGGCTCCATCGCGACCTCGAGTCGGCCGGTCATGACGTCTGCCTGGTTCGCGAGCCTGGTGGAACCCCGCTGGGCGAGCGGATTCGCGCCCTTCTGCTGGCCGGCCAGGGTGAAATGACTCCGGCGGCCGAAGCGCTGCTGTTCATGGCTTCGCGAGCGGAGCTGGTGCAGCGCGTCATTCGCCCCGCGCTCGATCGCGGTGCGGTGGTGATTGCCGACCGGTTTTTTCTCTCGACCTATGCCTATCAATGCGGCGGGCGGGAGCTTCCTGAACGCACCGTGCGTGAGGCCAACGCGCTGGCGACCGGTGGGCTGGTTCCCGATCTCACCCTGCTGCTGCGCATTTCCGCCGACACCGGACTCGCCCGCGCCGCCGATCGTGGTGAAGCCGACCGGATGGAGCGGGCGGGGAACGCCTTCCATCAGCGGGTCGCCGATGCGTTTCGCATGGCGGAGAGCGAGTCGTGGCAGCGCGCCCATCCGGAGTGTGGCCCGGTCGTGGCCCTCGACGCCACCGGAAGCGAGGAGGATGTCGCTGGCCGCGTCCGTGGTGCGGTGAGCGCCGCGTTTCCCGGCGTGTCCATCGCCGCCGAGGCGGGCGCCTCATGACCGGCGGCCCGACGCAGACGCGCTCACTGCGCGTGCGGGCGTGGATGACCATCATCGCGTTCAGCGCGGCGCTCGTAATGGGGGGCTGGCTGCTTCAGCGAGGTGTCGAGACGACTGATGACGGTATTCGCAGCGCCAAGCTGTTCGAGCAGGTGCTGGAGCACGTCGCGACGCAGTTCGTCGACACCCTGAGCCAGGAGCAGCTCTACGAAAAGGCCATCTCCGGACTGATGGACGAGCTGGACGACCCGAATTCGGCCTATCTTTCCGCCGCGCGCCTTACGAGGCTGGACGAAAGCACGTCGGGAAATTACGCGGGGTTGGGGATCCAGATCGACTCGCGAGAGCGGTGGATCACGATCATCGCGCCGCTGCCGGGCACGCCAGGCGAGCGTGCCGGCCTCGAGACGGGCGACCGCATAATCGCCATCGACGGCGAGCCGACGGAAGGGATGCAGCCTGACGAGGCGCGGCGGGCCCTGCGCGGCGAGCCGGGGTCGCGCGTCGCGCTGACCGTTGACCGTCCCGGCGTGTCCGATCCGCTGGTGTTCCGCGTAACGCGGGCGGTGATTCACGCTCCGTCGGTGCGTCGGGCGTCGATGCTGCGCCCGGGGGTGGGGTACGTCGATGTCAACGTCTTCAGCGACTCGACCACTGTCGAGCTCAAAGCGGCGGTAGACGATCTGCGGCGGCAGGGGATGGAGTCGATGATCCTCGATCTGCGCGGAAACCCCGGCGGGTTGCTGGAACAGGGGATTGCCGTGGCCGATCTCTTTCTCGATGGCGGCGACACGATCGTCGCCACACTGGGCCGCACGCCGTCGGCCACCGAGACATACATCGACCGTACGGCCCAGAAATGGCCTTCGCTGCGCATGCTGGTGCTCGTGGATCGGGGATCGGCCAGCGCATCGGAGATAGTCGCCGGGGCGCTGCAGGATCACGATCGGGCGCTGCTCATCGGCGAGACCTCGTACGGCAAGGGCAGTGCGCAATCGGTGTACCGTCTGCCTAACGGCGCGGCGGTGAAGATCACGACGGCGCGTTGGTATACGCCGTCGGGGCGTAGCATTCAGGGGCCGACCATCGATCCCGCCGATCAACTGGCATTCGCCGACGAGGACGAGCCGGCCATTCGAGCGGAGCCGGAGCGATTCAGAACCGATGGCGGCCGTACGGTGCTTGGCGGCGGCGGAATCGCGCCCGACGTGAATGCGAAGGGGCCGGAGGCAGACAGCGCAGCGATGCGAGTTCAGCAGGCGCTGGGCGCGGACGTTCCCCGATTTCGGGATGCGATCATCGAGTTCGCGCTCGACATCAAGGAGCGTGGTACCGTGCGCAGCCGCGATTTCGTCGTGACGAATGCGATGCTCGAGGAACTGCGGAACCGGTTGAGCGCGGACAGCATCATGATCCCGCGTGAGGCGTGGGATGCCGGAACACCGGTCGTCTCGCGGCTCCTTGGCGCGGAGATCGCGCGCTACGTGTTCGGTCCGCAGGCCGAGTTCGTGCGTCGAGCCGATCAGGACCCCGTGCTGGCGCGCGCGCTGGAGCTGGCCGCCGAAGCCGGCAGCACCGCCGACCTGCTCGCTCGCGCCGACGCCATCGAGCAAACCGCACCTCGGCCTGACTTGCGGTGACGCTGCGGCGGCTGTTCGTGCTCGGCGCCGGACGGGCCGGGCGCGGGCTCGCCGCGGCTCTGAGCACCGCAGGTGTGCCTGTCACTCTGCACGGGCGCCGCGCCGAGCCTGACGCCAATCCTGCGATCACGGCGGGTCCGGTTGCTCCGATGCTCGCCAACGTCGATGTCGCGCTGATTGCCGTGCGTGATTCGCAGATCGACGGTGCGGTGCAGGAGCTGCTGGCAGCCTCCCCCCCCGAGCGGCTGGTGATCCTCCAGGCGAGCGGCGGCATCGAGCCGGGCGCCTATCGAGAAGCGCGTGATCGCGGTCATCCATGCGGAACGTTCCACCCGCTTCTCCCGCTGGCGGATGAGCACGAAGCCGCTCGCCTGTTCAGGGGCGCGTGGGTGGGCATTGATGGCGACAGTGCGGCGCGAGCCTGGTCCGAGCGTCTGGCCGTTGCGCTGGGGGCGCAGACTCTGGAGATCCCGGCAAATCGCGCTCTCTACCATGCCGGCGCGGTGCTCGCGTCGAACTTCCTGGGGGTGCTGAGCGCCCTGGGCGCAAAAGCGATGCACGAGGCAGGCGTAGACTCGGACGCGGCGCCGGCGGCGACTCACACGTTGACTATGGCGGCGGCGGAGAATCTGCGAACCGGCGATCCGGGGCGGGTGATCACGGGCCCGATCGCACGTGGCGACGTGGCGACGGTGCGCGCGCATCTCGAGGCGCTTTCGCCGCATCCTGGCCTGAGTGAGGTGTATCGGGTGCTGTCGCGACACGCCATCGATCTGGCCAGGGCCCGCGGAGTACCTAACGATGCGCTGGCACAGATCGAGCGGCTGGTGGATGACGGCGTGAGCGGGTCTGCCGCCGCCGAACCGCCGCCATAGCGGGCGTTCCCTTGCGCCCGGCGGGTCCGCGGCTGACCTTGCCAGCGGACGCCGCTGCAGCCGCCGTATGAACCATGCGGCCCGATCCGGCCTCCAATCCCTTGTGAGCGACAGTCCCCACGATATGTCCGCACCCCTTCCCGAGCCGGTCAGGCCGTTCGCCGCGGCCATCGCCGAGCGCTATCAGGTGCAGCGCGAGATCGGCGCGGGTGGAATGGCAACCGTTTACCTCGCGGAGGATCTCAAGCACCGGCGGCGGGTGGCGATCAAGGTGCTCCGGCCGGAACTGGCGCAGGCGTTAGGTGGTGAGCGCTTTCTGCAGGAGATCGAGATCGCCGCCCAGTTGCATCACCCGCACATCCTGCCGCTGTTCGATTCAGGAGAGGCCGCCGGCATCCTCTACTACGTAATGCCGTTCGTCGAAGGGGAATCGCTACGCCAGAAGCTGGCGCGCGAGGGCGCCCTTCCCATTGCCGAGGCTACCAGGTTGCTCGGCGAGATTGCCAGCGCGCTAGGCAAGGCGCACCATGCCGGGATCGTGCACCGGGACATCAAGCCGGAGAACATCCTGCTTTCCGACGGCCATGCTCTCGTTTCGGACTTCGGTGTGGCGCGCGCGGTGAGCGCCGCCGGGAGCACCGGCATGACGATGCTCGGGCTCGCCGTCGGCACCCCCGCCTACATGTCCCCCGAGCAGGCGGCGGCCGATCCCCGGCTCGACCACCGTGCCGACATCTACGCGCTCGGCCTGCTCGCATACGAGATGCTGAGTGGGCGCGCGACCTTCGTGGGCGAGACGCCGCAGGAGGTACTGGCCGCGCAGGTGATCAGGGAGCCGGAGCCGCTCGGCCACCTGCGCGCCGATACGCCTGCGGCGCTGTCCGCACTCGTCATGAAGTGCCTGCGCAAGTCGCCAGGCGAGCGTCCGCAGACCATGGAAGAGGTGCTACCGGTGCTGGCTGAAGGCGCGTCCGGCTCGGGCTTCGTTGCAGCGGCGTCGAGGCGGCGGAGCGAGCGCTGGATCCAGATAGCGGTCGCCGTCGCCGTTATGCTCGCGCTGGCGGCCGGAGGCGCCTCGCTGGCTGGGCGGTTCGATGCAGAGGCCGTCCCGCAGACGCAAGTTCCCGCGCGATCACTGGCGGTGCTCCCGTTTGCCACGCTGCACGGTGACTCGAGCGATACATACTTCGGGGAAGGAATCGCCGAAGAGATCTTGCACGCGGTGTCGCGCATACCAGGACTCCACGTGGCCGGCCGTACCTCCTCGTTCCGATACCGCGACCGGGACATGGACCTGCGGCTCATCGGACGCGATCTGGGGGTGGCGCGCGTGCTCGAAGGAAGCGTGCAGCGGATTGGACAACGGATTCGAGTAACCGCGCAACTAGTCGATGCGGCTACCGGATACGCTCTCTGGTCCGAGAGGTACGACCGCAACGTGGAGGACATCTTCGCGGTGCAGGACGAGATCGCGCAGTCGGTCGCCGGTGCCCTGGAAATGCAGCTAGCCGCCGGCGGCGCCAAGTCGTCAGGCACCCGCGATCTGCGGGCGCACGATGCCTATCTACTTGCCCTGTCGCATCTGCACGGGCGGGATGTGCTCGCGGCCATCGGGCACTTCCAGAGCGCAATAGCAGCCGATTCCGGCTACGCCGAGGCACACGCGGGGCTGGCCAGCGCGTGGGCGCTGGCGCCGGAATACACTCAGATTCCGACCGACAGCGCGGTGGCGGCGGCGACGGCGGAGGCGGGGCGTGCCCTGGCACTCGACAGCGCCCAATCGCGCGCCCTCGCCGCGCTCGGCTACGTTCAAAAAAATTACGAGTGGCGGTACGAGGAGGCCGAGCGCGCCTACCGTGCTGCGATCGCTCTCGACCCGAACGATGCGACAGTGCGCCACTGGTACGGCGAGCTGCTCGACCTGCTCGGGCGGTTCGAGGAGGCACGGGTGCAGTATCGTCAGGCGCTGGCGCTGGACCCGGCGTCGGCGCCGGCGTACGTATCGATCGCCGGGCACTTTTTAGCGGCCGGCTCGGGCCAGCCCGGCCGCGACTCGGCGGCGGCCTACATCCGGCGTGCCGCGGAGTTGAATCCTGAGAGCCTGCAATATCCCTACTTTCTGGGGATGATGGCGGTGCGGTCGGGAGATCCCGCCGAGGCCCGCGAGCAGTTCAGCCGCGCTGGCTCTACTGTTGGCGACTCGACGTTCCTGCTGCCGCTCGTGGATGGTCTGGCGGATGCCGCGGCACGGGAGCGCGCGCTGGGAATGCTGCGCGCATGGGAGACCGGCGGCCCGCTGCCTGAGGTGTCGATTGCGCGCTGGTACGTGGATCTCGGCGCGACGGAGGACGCGTTGCGCGTCCTGGAGCGGGCCGTCGATAGGCGGGCGCCGTACATGACGTACCTGGACTACTTCGAACTCGACGGGATGTACGGGGAGCCTGGCTATCGAGAGCTGCGACGGCGGATCGGATTGCGCACGAGCGACTAGCGATCCGCCCGTCCCGAAAAGTGCTCCGGCGGTGTTCGGGCTCGCGCCGGCGCTAGCTCGCCCAGCGTCGACAGCAGCGCCTTGCTGTCCGCGAACCCTCCGGGAATGGCGTGCCACACCATCATGAACACGAGCGCGAAGATTGAGAGCGCCACGATCAGGCGAGGAACGCTCAGAGGGGGAGGCAACTGCTCTCCCGCCAGCGCGAGCACCACCGCCGCCACGACGCTCGACGTCACTGGACGAGCAACCGCGCGCAGCACGTCGGCGAACGAGAGCGCCGTTCCGCGAACACCGAAAGCAAACGCCGGCAGGATGAGCATCACCGACAACGCGGCCACGCTGGCGGCTACCCCGTAGGCGCCCCAGAAGAGTCCCAAAAGAACCGCGAGCGCGGTCAACGGCGCCTCGATCAGCATCGCCCAGACGAGAAGGCGGTCGGTCCGTCCCTGAGCGAGATAGATCCAGCGCGTGACCCTGATCAGCGCGATGGCGAACGCGGAAACGCTGAGCAGCCGGACGAACGGAACGGCGGCATCCCACTGCGGCCCGAGGACCACCCGCACGACCGTCTGCGCCTCGACCGCAATGAAAGCAATCGCCGGCAGGGAAATCGTCAGCATCACGAGAAACGCGCGACTCACCATATGCCGGAAGCGAACCGGGTCATCGCGCACGTGACGGAGCGCGGCCAGCGTGACGTCGGTGAGCGTGAGAAAGGGCTCGTAGAACGGATAGTTGGACCATCGCCGCGCCGTGGCGTAGTTGCCCAGTACCGCCGCGCCGCCAAGCCACCCCACCGCCAGAAGATCGGGGAGATCGCGAAGCCACACCGCGAGCCGCACTCCCGCGATGTGGAGCCACGCACGACGAAGGCCGGCGTCCACCCTCGGCCGGGGCTTGGCCGGCATGCGCGGACGCCAGTCGCTCAGCGCGAAGATTCCCGCCGCGCGCGCGCCCTCCATCACCAGCACCTGGATCGCGAGCGCCCAGTATCCCGCACCGCGCCACGCCGCCAGCAGCGAGCACGCGACCGCAAGCGCGAGCGTCGAGAGCTGCACCGCCAGAACGCCGGGAAAACGCAGCCTTCGCTTGAGCAGTGCCTCCTGAAATGTGGCAGGCACCAGGAAGAGCAGGAGACCGGCCCAGACGCCCGCGATGCCAATGACCCGAGGCTCATCGTAGAACAGCGCGAGTATGACGCCGCCTATCGCCATCGTCAGCGCGGTCCCGGCGGTGGCGCGCACGATGAACCAGAAGAACCCATCGAGGTCGGATTCGCCGAGCTCACCGTGCTGCAGCAGCGCCGTCTGTACACACTGGTTCATCACGGTGCCGGCGATGATCCCGAGTGGGGCCACCATGGCGAAAACGCCGAAATCCTCGGGGGTGAGCAGCCGGGCCAGCGCTATCGCCGCCCCCAGGAACAGGAGCGCCTGCAGCGTACGCGCGACGACGGCGGCCACTCCCGACTGAATGGTCCGCTGTCGCAGCTGCGACGGGTCGTTTTCGATCTCCGGTATGGAGGTCACGTCAGTCCAGCCGGCCGGCTGATTCTCGGCGGGCGCGCCCTCGAGGGCCACGCCGTTCGAGTGCGTCCGCTCGATCCGCGCCTGACGGGCTGGAATCCGCCATCGTCTTGAGCACGTCGTCCGCAGGAGGCATCTTCTGGCCGGGGAGGAGTGGTGAAGCGCGGACGCGCGGTGCAGTTCCCTGCATTTGGCGGAACGGCACACAGCGCGTTGCGGGATCAGCGCGCTCGAACGGTGCACCGCGCGACGTACCACGACGGCACCCCGCTCCGTACCCGCATCTCAAGGTGCATCCGCAAATGCCGACACGCCATTCAGGAATGATGGACGGCGGAGCTTCGATCGCGTACACGCGACCCGACTCGCTGGAGCAGGCACTGTCCGCGCTCGGTCGGCCCGGTGCCCGCTGTTACGCGGGCGGGACCGATCTCCTCGTGGCGCTGCATCAGCACGCGCCCTGGACCAGCGGAATTCGTGAACTGGTCGACATCAAGGGCATCACGGCGGCTGCCGGCGTGCAGGATCGCGGCACGCACATCCGCATCGGCGCCCTGGTGACCGCGGCGGAGCTGGAGCGAGATCCTCTGGTGGCGCGATTTGCGAGCGCCGTGGCGGAGGCCGCGCGCCGCACGTCGGCCCCGATGCTGCGTGCAAGGGGAACAGTCGGCGGCAACCTCGTTACGCCGCACGCCGTGCCTGACGTCGCTACCGCACTGCTGGCGGTCGGTGCGACCGTGATGATTGCGACGCCCGCGACGCCGATCACGGGTGTGCCTATCGAGGCGCTGCTCGACCGTGCCGGAGCCGGGAGCCGGGGGGCGCACCTGACGGATTACGCGCTGGTCGTTGCCGTCGAGATCCCGAAGGATGCACGCAGCGCGTTCGAGAAGCTCGGCGTCAGGCGCGCGTTCTCCAGAGCGACTGTCGCGGTCGGCGTCTGCGTGCGGGCGGGACGGCACCGTATTGCTGTGAGCGGAGTGGCGCCCGGGCCGCGGCTGGCAACGGCCCCCGCGGCCGCCCTCGATGCGGGAGAAGACGCGGGTGATGCGCTCGCGCGCGACCTGGAGCCTCACGAGCCGGCGCTGCACGGGGAACACGGAACTTTTGCCGACCATCGTGAATTGGTGAAGGTGCTGATCGCGCGCGCACGCGACCGTGCCATACGCGGCGGCTCTGTCGAACGGCCGGGAGAACAGCGTTGAGCGGCGCGCCTATCCAGTTAACGCTCAACGGCCAGCCGGTGGCGTGCTACGTCGCACCCGTTAGCCGCGCAATCGACGTGCTGCGCATTACGCTCGGCATGACGGGCACGAAGGAGGGCTGCGGCGTCGGCGAGTGCGGTTCGTGCGCGGTGCTGCTGGACGGCGTACCGGCACCGAGCTGCCTGTTGCTCGCAGGCGAATTGGCCGGACGAGAGGTGAGTACGATCGAAGCGACGCACGATCCGCTAATAGAGGCCATGCGACGTGCGTTCCTGGAAGAAGCCGCATTCCAATGCGGCGCCTGCACGCCGGGGCTCATCCTGGTGGCGAGCCGGATTCCGCATGGCGCCAATGACGAGACCATCCGGAGCGCGCTCGCCGGAAACCTGTGCCGCTGCACCGGCTATGCGAGCATCGTCCGGGCCGTGCAGCGTGCGCACTCGCAGGGGCGCACTGAGCTCGCCGGACGCGCAACGGCGGCACTCTGATGGCGAGACCCGCTTCCTCGCGCCGAGCTTTGAAAGGCACGGACTGGATAGGGCGCGCACTTCCGCGTCCGGATGGCGCCGCCAAGGTCGCGGGCACGGCGATGTACCCGCAGGACCTTCCGCCTCCCGACGGGTGCCTGCACGCAGTCACCGTCCGCGCACCGCTGGCCTGCGCCCGCATTCTCGGCATCGACCGTGGTCCGGCCGAGGCTCTGCCGGGGGTGGTCCGGGTGCTCACCGCGGCGGATGTACCGGGCGCGAATCGCTTCGGGTTGCTCGAGCCCGATCAACCGGTGCTGGCCGGCGAACGGATCCGCGGAGCGTCCGACGTCGTGGCGCTCGTCGTCGCGACCAGCGAGCAGGCTGCCCGTGCCGGCGCCCGTGCCACCGTGCTCTCGTTGGAGCCGGAGCCTGCGCTGTTCGATCCCGAGCACGCGCTCGATGCCGATGCCGTGCTGGTCCATCCGGATAGGAGCGCCGCCGGCCGGCATGCGAACCTCCTCGCCGAGCGAATCGTGAGGCGCGGCGACGCCGAGGTCGTCGTGCGGGAGGCGGCCGTGGTCGTCGAGGGCGTGTACCGCACGGGATCCGTGGAGCACGCGTTCCTGGCACCGGAAGCAGGGATCGCCATTCCCGTCGATGACGGCGGCCTGGTCCTCCACGTCGCCACGCAATGGCCGGAATCCGACCTGCGCCAGGCGGCTGTGGCGTTAGGTGAGCCGCTCGAGAAATTGAGACTGATCCAGGCGACGATCGGCGGCGCGTTCGGCGGGCGCGAGGACATCTCCCTGCAGATCCTGCTGCTGATCGCGGCGCGGGCGACGGGCAAGCCCGTGCGCATGGTGTGGGACCGCGCCGAATCGGTGCGCGGCCACGGCAAGCGGCACCCGGTGCGCATTCATCATCGCCTTGCATCGGATGCGAACGGCCGCATGCTCGCCGCCACAGCCTATATGCTGGTCGACGCGGGCTGCTACGCGAGCTCCTCGGCGCGGTTGCTCGACAATGCGCTCGCGCACGTGTTCGGTGCCTATAACATCGAATCGGTCGCCGCGACGGGGCGGGCCGTGTTCACCAATAATCCGTTCACCTGCGCCTTTCGCGGATTCGGTGTGAATCAAGCGACGTTCGCGATGGAGCAGCAGGTGAACCGTCTGGCGGCGGCGCTCGATGCGGATCCAGCCGAGTTGCGGCGGGCAAATCTCGCGCAGGCGCCGGTAAGGCTGGCATCGGGATGCGAGTTCACATCGCACGGTGGTCTGCGGAAGACGCTGTCGGCGGCCACAGAGGCGGCCGAGCGCAAGCGTCTTCCCTCCGTGGGCGGCGACCTCGTGTACGGACGCGGCATCGCCTGTGCCCTGAAGAACGTCGGATTCGGCTTCGGCATGGACGACGCGGCAACGGCCGAGGTGTCTTTGACGGAATCGGGAGCGCTGGTGAGGATCGGCGCCGCCGACGTCGGCCAGGGCATCGAGGCCGTGTTGACGCAGATCGCGGCATCGGCGTTATGCATCGAACCCGATCGGATCCATGTGGCGTGGCAGGACTCGTTCCTGGCGCCCGAAGCGGGGAGCAGCTCCGCGTCCCGGCAGACCGTGGCGGCCGGCAACGCCGTGCTGGGCGCATGCGAGGCCGTTCTGCGCACCGTGGCCCGGCATGGCGGCCTCGCCGGCTGCCCTAACGGTTCGGTGACGGCGCGATTGACCTGGAGGTTTCCGCCGACCGCGACTTACGACCACCAGCCGGCGCGGCATCTGGCGGCATTCGGCTGGTCCACCTGCGTCGCGGATGTCGCGGTGGACACCGGCACCGGCGAGGTGCGCGTGCTCCGCGTCGTCGATGCCGTCGATGCGGGGCGAGTCATCAATCCCGCGCTGTTCAGGGGGCAGGTCGAGGGAGGAGTCGTCATGGGCCAGGGCTACGCGCTGCAGGAGCGGTTTCGCCTTGTCGACGGCATGCCAGTCAGTCTCGGGTTGGATGCATGCGCGATCCCCACAGCGGTGGACGCGGTGCCGGACATCGAGACCGTCGTCATCGAGGAGTTCGAACCGGTGGGGCCGTTCGGCGCGAGGGGGATCGGCGAGATCACCATGATCGCCGTCGTGCCGGCCATCACGGCGGCGATTCACGCCGCGTGCGGCGTGTGGATCGATGAGCTGCCCGCGACGCCCGAACGCGTGCGCGCCGCGTTGCGCCTTGCCGTGCGCGACGGCCCCTTGTCGAGCCCGTCGGGCCATCCCATGTTGCCGAAACCCGCATCGGTCGTTGCGCCGGACGACTGAGCCCCCTGCACGAGGCAGCCCTCATTCTGTTTGCCCTCGAGATGGCAGTCGTGGTGTTCGCAGCGGTGGTTGCGGCCCGCATCGCCATCAAGCCGCCCATCGTTCGCGATTTCGCGACGTATCAACCCTGGAGCACCGCGGTCGCGGGGCTCGGTCTGGCCCTGGTGCTTGCAGGCGTGCTCCTCGTGCGCGAATGGCCCGCACTGCTGCACGTCGTCGCCGTGCTCACTGCGGCGGCCCTCGCCGGTGCCTGGTGGCGAGGACGTGCCGACTACGGCCGCGCGCGAGGCTGGCCACCAGGGTCCTTGGCGTTAGGTCCGTCGTTCGACGCGATTGGCGATCGCGACTACTATCTGGCCCAGGCTCGCCTTCACGGTCCGGTCTTCAAGACCTGCCAGTTCGGCCGGCCGGTCGTCTGCGTGCTGGGGCTGGGGCTCGCGCGCGAGGTGTTGCGCAATAACGAGGCGCTCGCCGGGGCCAGACTCCCCTACAATCGGCTCGTTCCGAAGGGTTCGCTCCGCTACATGACGCAGCGCGAGCACGGTACCGAAGCTCCGCTCTTTCGCTCGGCCCTAACGAACATCGATCTCGATCAGCATGAGGCGATCGCGCGGTTTACTTGCAACGAAATGCTGGCGCGGCTGTCCGCCGCCTCGCTGGCGGCCGATGTCGGCGTCGTTCCGCGTGCCTATCTGCAGCGTTGGGTCTTAACGAGTCTCGCCGGAGTCTTCTTCGGAATGCGTCCGGAGGACGAACGCCTGGAAGAACTGTTCAGCGCGAATGAAGGCCTGGTAATCGCGCGCGGCGGCGGACCACGGTGGCGCCGGCGGCTCGAGCAGAGCTTCGTCACCATCACCGGCCTGATGCGACAGCAGGCGAGCGCCTGGAACTCGGCAGAGACGGACCGGATGAAAGCGACCGTATTGGGCGCCATTCTGAGGACCGATTCACACGCCCTCGACGACCCGGCCCGCGCTCGCAACATGATCCTCGTTTTCCGACTCGGCACGACCGACCTCACATCGCTGCTCGACTGGGTGTTACTGGAGTTGACTGAGCACCCGCAGTGGCAGGGCGCCGTCCGCTCGTCAGGCACCACCGCTGACGCCTCGCGCCGCGTACGGCAGGACACGGTGGCCCATCGTGTGGTGCAGGAGACGCTGCGGATGGAACAGAGCGAGTATCTCTACCGCGAAGTCGTGCGGCCGTTTGAGATCAACGGATTTCACGTTCCCGCGGGCTGGCTTCTGCGAGTGTGCGTTCAGGAGAGCCACCGAGATCCCGCGATCTTCCCCGACCCCGACCGCTTCGATCCGGAGCGTTTCGCTGGGCGCGGCGTGAGCCGGCGCGACTATTCGCCGTTCGGTGCCGACGATCACGGGTGCATGGGCGTTCCCATCGTGCAGTTCTTCGCGCAGATCTTCGTCGAGGAACTGTGCCGTGGGTACGACGCCCAGGTCACCCGCAACGCACCGCTGGAGAGGGGTACGCGGCACCGCGACCACTGGCGACCGGGAACCGCCCGTCTCGTCAGGCTCACTGGCCTGGAGCCCGCGAGCGGGTGAGCCCGCTCATCGAGTACCTGGTTGCCGGCGCCGTGGTGACCGCGGCAGCCGTTCTGTTGGGCCGAGTATTGGTCAAGCCGCCGATACGCCGGGAGCTGGCGGCGCGGCCGCTGCTCGCGGTCGTGGCCTTGGCGGCGGGGATTGCCGGCGTAGCGCTCGCGGTATCGATGGGCGTGCAGAACCCCCTCGCGCGCCGTGCGGGTGTTCTCCTGCTGGCGGTCGTCGTCGTCGTGGGTGTCGTTCGCGCCCGTCCTAACTACGGTCGCGGTCGTCGGCTTCCCGCAGGCTCTCTCGGTCTCTCGGAGTCGCTCGACGCGATTCACGATCCCGACTATTACTCCCGCACCGCTGCGCGCCTGGGACCTGTCTTCAAGATGAGCCAGTTGCACCAGCCCGTGGTGTGCATCACCGATCTGCGAACCGGGATCGAGTTCTTCCACGAGAGCGAAGATAGCCTCGTGCAGTCGGACTGGTCGTTCAACCGGCTGGTGCCCGGCGGCTACCTCGAGTACACGAACGGCGAGGACCACGCGCGGCTGCGCGGCATGCTCGCGCCGATGTTCACTCGTGAGGTAGTGGCCGCCGCCCGGCCGGTCCTCGCGGAAGTGACGCGGACGCAGCTCGCGGCAATGGCACGCGCGTCACAGCCGTCGGGCGTGCACCCCGAGCCGTTCCTGCTGCCGATCGTGCAGGTCACGCTGCTGCGCATGATTCTCGGGATCGGGCCCAACCACCCGCAGTCGGCCGAGATACGGCAGCGCTTCACCGACCTCAATCGTCCGATGGAGCTGTTCCTTCCCGTGCCGCGCGCCTCACGAGAGGCGTACGATTGGCTGTCCGCGACCATCACTCAGCTCGTTGGAGAACTGGAGCTTGAAGTGGCGAGCGGACGCGTGCGCACTCCATCAGTGCTGGTGGATCTTGCCCGTGCGCAACCGTCCTTGGCCACCGACCAGACCGCGATAGGCAACCTGGTACTGATGATCAAGGAAGGAAGCATCATGACCCGCGGGTTGCTGCGCTGGATCATCAAGATGCTCGCGGATCACCCCGCCGAGGTCGAGCAGATCCGCGCCGCGGCCGGAGATGCCGGAGCGCTGGACGCCCGCGCCCGCGCGTTCGTCAAGGAGACCATCCGGCTGCACGAGAGCCCCTATCTCTATCGGAGAGTGGCACGAGAGGTTCCGCTCGGCGAGTACGTAATCCCGCGCGGCTGGCTCGTTCGGCTCTGCCTGACAGAGGCTCACGCACGTCCCGATGTCTTTCCGGAGCCTCGTCGATTCGACCCGGGCCGCTTTCTCGAGGATCGCGTCCCTTCCGCCCACCACTGCCCGTTTGGCTTCGGAGATCGCGCCTGCCCCGGCGCGGACATCGCGGTCGAGATTGCGAAGACCGTGGTGCAGCAGGCGGCGCTCGACTTCGATCTGCGCGCCGTTGATGATGGCGCGGCGTGGCGGATCAACAGGCACTGGGGATTGTGGCGGCCGAGTCTGCGGTTGCGGGTTGCGCTCGCACCGGCAACGGCTGGCGGCCGCGTTGCGGCCGGTACATCGGGCCCTCGGCCGCGATCGGAACTCCGCTAACCGCGGGTGATCGTGACCCTCGTATCCTTCCACCCCGGGTGCTGCCGGTGCCCGCGACGGCCACGATGACGCAGTCGCAGGTGGCGCAGCCGTTCACGATGCACACGCAGGCCGTGCAGGCTCCGGTCGTCGTATCGATCACGGCGCAGACGGCGAATCCGAGCCAGAAGCGATCGATCTCGGCGACGGTGGTGCCGTGAGTTGTGGTGCGATCGTACCAGGTGCGGTACTAACGAGGCGGGCTGGTGGTTGTTGCGGGGTATTCGAGGATCGTCCAGTCGATGTCGGGATTCACGCCTCTCCAGACTGAGGGTGGGCCGACGAGCATCGGGGTGATTGCGGCGTTGCCGCCGATCAGCACACGAAATGGCCGGCGGAAGAGAGAACGGGCGAAGCGTATGCGCTTCGCCCGTTCTAATTTTTAGGTCACCCCTCCACCACCCTCACACCCTTCGGAACCTCGAACTCGAACGCAGACCCCAACACCTTCGGATTCACCGTCAGCTTGTCGATGATCACCCGCCGCACCAGCCCGCTCGGCTCCGTGATCTCGAACTGCCTGATGAGCCCATCCTTGCCATCCACCCATACAGTAGCCTTGGTGAACGGAAGCGATGCGTCTCGCGCCGTTAGGTGGAGCACCGAGGTAACCCTCCCATTCACCGTCTCCGCACCCGCGTCGTGGATCGTGTACTTCTCCCGCGGCGCCTCGAGGAAGATCGCCGTCACGTCAGGCACGCCAGCCGCGTTCGCCCCGACCTTCTGCTTGATCACCTGCCCCGGCGCCATGCTAGGCACATAGATCCACAGGTGCGTGCCGTCGGACACTATGCGGTCGCCGGCCGGATCGGTGAACCGGATCGACATCTTGTTCGGCCGATCCTGCACCATCTCCCCCTTTGCCTCCACCGTGCGGCCGAGCAGGGGATTGGTGATGCGCTGCGTGAACGTCGCTTCGACGGTATTCACACCCTTGTACGCCCGTATCGCCCTGTCGAGCACAGCTTGCCCTGCGGACTCCTGCGCCCCAACCGGTGCACTGACTGCGAGCGCCAAACCAGCAATGGTGATCCATCTCACGTTCATCCCTCCCCAAAAATGCCGAACGCGGGCGAAACCGCCCGCGCTTCAATTCCATAGCCTGCTGAGTACCTGATTCCGATCATCTGGATTCCCGCTTTCGCGGGAATGACGGCT
>CAZPCC010000224.1:0-14584 GCA_964584905.1 uncultured Gemmatimonadaceae bacterium
CATGACACGCTGGCCGCACGGGCGGCCGAACTGCGCCGGCAGTTGGACCGGGCCAACCATCAGTACTACGTGCTCGATACCCCGGAGATCTCCGACGCCGAGTACGATCTGCTGTTCCGCGAGCTGCGCGACCTCGAAACCGCGCATCCGGAGTTGCGGACGCCCGACTCACCCACCCTGCGTGTCGGGGCACCGGTGCAGTCGCAGCTCGCCAAGCACCCCCACCTCTCGGCGATGCTCTCGCTGGGCAACGCGTTCTCCGACGAGGAGCTTGCCGAGTGGGAGTCGCGAGTCGTCAGGCTCACCGGGGACGAAGTGCACGCGGATGGATATACCGCGGAGCTCAAGATCGACGGCGCAGCCGTGGTGCTCACCTACGAGCACGGAGTGCTGGTGGCCGGTGCAACGCGAGGAAACGGCACGATCGGCGAGAACGTCACCACCAATCTTCGCACGATACGCGAGATTCCTCTGCGTCTGGCCACCGATGCTCCTCCACCAAGGATCGAGATTCGGGGGGAGGTCTACATCCCGTTCGACGCGTTCGAGCAGCTGAACGTGGAACGGGCTCGGCACAACGAGCCGCTGTACGCCAACCCGCGAAACACAGCGGCCGGATCACTCAGGCAGCTCGATCCCGCCACGACAGCGGCGCGCCCCCTCCGCTTTTTCGGATTCGGCTTCGCGGTGCCTGGCGGTGCCCGGCTTCCGGTGCATTCACAGTGGGAGCTGCTGGCGCTGCTGGAGTCGTGGGGGATTCCCGTGGAGCCGCACCGTCGCCGGTGCGCCACGCTGGACGAAGTCGCGACCTTTGCGCACGAGGTAGAGCAGACGCTTCGCGCCTCACTCAACTTCGGCATCGATGGCGTGGTGGTGAAGGTCAACGCCTTTCGTCTGCAGGACGAGTTGGGAATCGTCGGAGGGCGCGAGCCCCGATGGGCGATCGCTCGAAAATTCGCGCCCGACATAGGCGTCACGCGGCTCCTCGACATTCGGGTGAACGTCGGCCGTACCGGTGCCCTGAATCCGTACGCGATGCTGGAGCCGGTCGAGATCGGGGGAGTGATCGTCAAGCTCTCGACTCTTCATAACGCGGACCTTGTGCATGCCAGGGACCTCCGGATCGGTGACTGGGTTCAGGTGAAGCGCGCGGGCGAGGTGATTCCTCAGATCATTGCGCCGCTCCCCGACCGGCGGGACGGATCGGAACAGCCCTGGCAGATGCCTGACAAATGTCCGGCCTGCGGCACGCCGGTCGAGAGGTTTTCCGACGAGGTGGCGGTGTACTGCACCAACGTCGCCTGTCCCGGCCGGCAACTCGAGGGGCTGGTACACTTCGCCTCACGCGGAGCGATGGACATCCGCGGACTCTCCTACGCCCGGATAGCCCAGCTGGTGGAGGCCGGGCTGGTGCACGACGTGGCGGACATTTTCACGCTCGATGCCGCGCGGCTGGTGGAGCTGGAGCGCTTCGCGGAGAAGAGCGCCGAGAATCTGGTTGGCGCCATTCAGGAGGCCAGGTCCCGCCCCCTCGCCCTGCTGCTCAACGGGTTGGGCATAAGGCACGTGGGCTCGGGCGCCGCCCAGCTGCTTGCCCGCCACTTTGGAACGCTTTCAGCGCTCATGGCCGCCAGCCCCGATGAGATCGCCAGCGTTCGAGGTATCGGAGAAACGATCGCCGGCGCGGTAACGACCTACTTTGCCAACCCGACCACGAAAAGCCTGGTGAAGAAGTTGGAGGCGCTCGGGGTTAACTTGACCGAGCCGCGACAGGCGGCTGCCGGCGGTTCCCTGTCGGGACGCACGATCGTCATTACGGGAACGCTTCCCAGCCTATCGCGAACCGAAGCAACGGAGCTGGTGGAGGCGCAAGGCGGACACGTCACGAGCTCGGTATCGAAGAACACGAGCTTCGTCGTAGCCGGTGAGAACGCCGGCTCCAAGCTGGACAAGGCGCGGCAGCTCGGCGTCGAAACGATCGACGAAGCCGAGTTGCTGAGACGAGTCGCACGAACATGAGGCAGATTCGATAAATGGTACCTTCCTTCGATCTCCGATCACAGCACATGGTCGCGCTCACACGCGCCTCGTTCAATGCACTGCGTGCGGCACTCCTGCGGGACGGTGATCTCGCTGGCGCCACGCAGCTGCAGGACGCGGGATACGCCGGTGGTGAGGCGCTCTACTCGTCCTTCCGCGATTGGGCGCGCGCGCGCGGCGACACCGAAGCTGGCGAGTTGTCCACCGAGGCATTCGGGACATTGGCTTCGGAGTTCTTCCGCGAAGCAGGTTGGGGCTCGTTCCAGCTTGCAACTCTGCAGGAGGCCGCGGCAGTCGTCGATTCGACCGACTGGCTGGAAGCCGATCCGTCGATGGCGCTGGCACATCCCGGCTGTCACCTGACGACGGGTATGCTCGCGGGATTCTTCGCCTGTGTCGGGGATGCGCCCATGGCAGCCATGGAAGTGGAGTGCCGCTCCGCCGGCGCCTCACGCTGCCGGTTCCTCGTTGGCGCCGGCCCGGTGCTCACCTACGTGTTCGAGCGGGCCGAAGAGGGGATCGGGTATGAGGAGGCAGTGGCCTTAGTCGGGATTAGGGAATAGGGAATCGGCAGGCGCAGGCGCTGTGCCGATTCCCGATTCCCGATTCCCTATTCCCGACCTCTCAACGCCTCCGCATACTCCGGCCGGAGCATCAGTTCGCCCTTGACGAGGATCTCGCGGTCCCACGGCAGGATGATCGTGCTCTCCGTTTCCATACCGGAAAAGTCGGGCTCGAATGAGCCGGTGCGAAATCCTACGGCGGTGCGCACGTCGGCGGCGCCCGCATTCACGAGCGCTGCAATCGCAAGGCGCATTGTGTCGCCGCTGTCGCAAGTCTCGTCGACGAGCAGTACGCGCGTATCGCGCACCTGCGGTGGTGCGGAGCTGAGAACCGCTGGCGTCTGACGTACGCGCGCGCCGCCATCCCGGCGACTGATCAGAATGGAGTAGAAATCCCTGTCGAGAATCGCGGCTATAGTCGCGCCAGGAATGACGCCCGCTGTTGCAATCCCGATCACGACCTCGGGATCGTAGGCGCGTGCCACCTTGAGCGCGAGCGCTCGCGACAGCTCGCCGAACAGCGGCCAGTCGACCTCGAAAACATCGCGCGACCGATCGACCATCTCCTGGCGTTGTGACACGGTTCCTCCTCTGCGGTTGCCGCGCGCGCCAAGGCGCGCATCTGGATGGCAAGCTACCCCCGAAGAAACCCGAGCGAAAGCGCGGTTGCTGGAGCGAAGGCCGATCGGTAAGTTTGCCCCGCGTGGGTGGCCCGTCCGCGGCGCGATGCGCCGCACGCGGCACCGAGCAAACCTCCCGTTTCCGCCGAGCCGCATGTCGTGGTGGCGCCGCCTCCTGGGGCAAAATTCCACCGTTCCGTCAAAGACGAAGCGCCTCGACTACCTCGCCGAGGCGCTCAATCTCGAGCGGCAGGGTGATTTCGACGGCGCCATCACTTCCTACCGTCTCGCCTTGCGCGATCGGCCGAACGATCCGCGCATTCTCCAGAACATGGCGATTGCCTACTCCCGGCTGGGACGG
The DNA here is from genome assembly GCA_964584905.1 of uncultured Gemmatimonadaceae bacterium. Classification (GTDB taxonomy): domain Bacteria; phylum Gemmatimonadota; class Gemmatimonadetes; order Gemmatimonadales; family Gemmatimonadaceae; genus JALZIF01. Next base: position 3,585 of record CAZPCC010000224.1, read on the forward strand.
CTGGACGATGCGGTGCGCTCGTACAATCGAGCCCTGACCTTCGACCCCGCTCTTTCCGGCGCGCACTACGGGCTGGCGTTTCTCCTGCTCAAGCGCGGTGACGATGAAGGCGCCAAGCAGCATCTCACCGCCTTTCTGCAGCAGCCACCCGCCGGCGACGAGTCGGAGCAGTGGATCGCGCACGCGCGTCAGACGCTCGCCAACCTGACGTCGGCGCCGGACACGGGCGCCACTCACTCGGAACGGGACTGACCGTGGGGCAAGTACTCGCGGTCGTCAGCCAGAAGGGAGGGGTGGGAAAGACGACGACCGCGGTGAACCTCGCGGCATCGTTTGCCCGGCGCGGTCTCAAGACACTCCTCGTCGACGTGGACCCGCAAGGCGCGATTCGTTATGGGATCGGCTTGCGAACCGGTCAGCCGGCAGTAGGAATCTCCGATTTTCTGAGTGGCGAGCGGGCGCTTCGCGAGGTCATTCTCCCTACGGCGCTCCCCTGGCTTCGCGTGATCCTCGCCGGCACCGTCAGCAATCAGGCGACGCAAACCACCTATCACGAGTTGATCGCGCAGACGAATCTGCTGGGCGACCTGCTGTCGACGGCGCGCGAACGGTGCCACGTGGTAGTTGTTGATACGCCGCCCGGTCTCGGCGATGTGGTGCACCGCGTGCTCGAAGGGAGCCAGCATGTGGTGGTGCCCCTCCAGGCGGAACCGCTGGCGCTTCAAACGACTCCGCAGATCCTCAGGGCGATTCAGGAGATCACCTCGCGCAACGCCGAGCTCACGCTCGACGGATTGATTCTCACGATGTTCGACGAGGGGAATCCGTCCTGCTTGCGGGTAGCCGATTACGTGCGGCAGCACATGCCGCGGTCGCTGGTCTTCGACACGGTGATTCCGCGAACGACGGCTCTGGCCGAGGCGTTCAGCGCGGGCCAGCCGCTGGTGCTGCGCGACCCGGCCAATCCGGCGTCCCGTGCCTACATTGCGTTGGCAGAGGAGCTGATGGAGCGAATGAGATGAATCGAGGGGCGAAAGACGAGGGACGAGGGACGAGGGGCGAGGGGCGAGGGGCGCGGGTCGTCCTCGTCGCCGCCCTTTCAGGGGTATTTGTGCTCGGAGCGTGCACGGAGATCGGCAGCGATCCGCAGGCGGCGGTAGCGATCGAGCTGGACTCGCTGCCGGTGCCCTCGGTGGTGGTCGGTGACACGCTCCGCGACTCGACAGGCGCGCCCATCGTGCTCGAGGCGCGCGCTCTCAATGTGAACAACGAGGTGATCAGCGGTGCGCCGCTGCGCTTTCTGGCGCTTGACACAGGCGTCGTCGCGGTCGACAGCGTTACCGGCGTCATCGTGGGCAAGCGAGTGGGTCAGGCGCCAATAATTGCGAGCATTCAGGGGCTGCAATCGGAGCGCGTCACCATCCGAGTCACCCTGCGGCCGGACACCGTTTACGGCCTCGACAGCCTGCAGCGGACGATGCAGTTTTCGCTGATCAGCACGGTACCGGCATCGAGCGGACCGCTGCGCGTGTTCGTGGGACACGATACGATCATAGCCGGCGTGGATACGGCTGTCGCGGTGGCGAACTACCTCGTCAGGTACCGTATTGTGTTCCCCACCGATGATACCGTGTCCGAAACCGATACGACGCGCGTCCTGCTCGCGAACGACCAGGGCAATCCCTCGGTTGTGGATACCACTGACGTATCGGGTATCGCCAGCCGTATCGTACGCATTTCTACCGCGGTGTCTCAGATTCCCGATTCGGTGGTAGTCGAAGCACATGTCTCGTATCCCGGCACTACCCCGATCGCCGGCTCGCCTGTTCGCTTCGACATTAGAATCCTGCGAGTGAACTGATCCGGCGCCCCTTCGCGGAGGAGTCATGACGGCCAGCACCACCGCTCTCGAACACGCCATCGCCAGTGGCGGGCCTCGACCCGGCAAGCCGGGTACGCTCGCCGAGCTTTTTTTCGAGGCCCTGCGCAAGTACGACAAACCCGCGGCCATGATGTACAAGGCGGGTGACGAGTGGCGCTCGATCTCGCACCGTGCCTTCGGTGAACGGGTGCGGCACACGGTGTTAGGCCTTCAGGCGCTGGGTGTGAAGCGCGGCGCGCGCGTTGCACTTCTGAGCGAGAACCGCCCGGAATGGGCAATCACCGACTTCGCCTGCCTGACGATGGGAGCAGTGGACGTGCCCATCTATCCGACGCTTCCCGCCGACAAGATCGCCTACATCCTGCGCGATTCGGAATCGGAGGTGCTGTTCGTCTCGTCGGCCGAGCAGGCTGCCAAGATCGTCGAGATTCGAGGGGAAATTCCCAAGGTGAAGTGCGTCGTGAGCTTCGACGTGCCGATCCCCGCCGGAGCCGACCGTTCGCTCGCCGACCTCGAGGCAGCGGGCCGGGAGCATGAGACCGCCGACCGCACCGCGCGCTACGAAGCGGAGGCGGGGCAGATCGCGCCCGGTGACCTGGCGACGATCATCTACACTTCCGGCACGACGGGTGAGCCGAAGGGCACCATGCTGAGCCATGACAACCTGTTCTCCAATGTGCAGGCGGCGAGCACGTGCGTGCCTATCGGCAAGGACGACATCTCGCTCAGCTTTCTACCGCTCTCGCACTCGTTCGAGCGCATGGCGGGCCACTACCTGATGTACGCCAACGGGGTGACGGTGGCATTCGCCGAGTCGATGGATCTGCTGGTGAAGAACTTCTCCGAGATCCGGCCGACGATAATGACCGCGGTACCGCGCGTTTACGAAAAGATCTACGCCCGGGTACTGGAGAACGCGCTCGCCGGGAGTGCGATCAAGAAACGGATCTTTTTCTGGGCACGGGACGTTGGCGACCGCGTTGCCGACATCACCCTGGCCGGCGATACTCCCGGTACGGCGTTAGGTATGCAGGCAAAGGTCGCCGACCGGCTGGTGTTCAGCAAGCTTCGGGCGCGGGTGGGCGGACGGCTGCGCCTGTTCGTTTCCGGCGGCGCCCCGCTGGCTCCCGAGATCAACAAGTTCTTCTACACCGCCGGCCTCACGATCCTCGAAGGTTACGGGCTTACGGAGACGTCACCGGTCATCTCGGTCAATACGCCGGAGCACTTCCGGATCGGCACCGTCGGCCGGCCGATACCGGGGGTCGAGGTGCGCATCGCGGCGGACGGTGAGATTCTCACGCGTGGTCCGCACGTAATGCAGGGCTACTACAACAAGCCGGAAGCCACCGCCGAGGTGATCGATGATGAGCAGTGGTTCCGCACCGGCGACATCGGACATCTCGAGGATGGGTTTCTCCGGATCACCGACCGCAAGAAGGACATCATCGTCACCGCCGGCGGAAAGAACATTGCACCGCAGCCTATCGAAAATGCCGTCAAGGGCAGCAAGTACGTCACACAGGCAGTGATGATCGGCGACCGGCGCCGCTTCCCGATCCTGCTGGTCGTGCCTAACTTCGAGCAGCTGGAACGGTGGGCCAGGATCAAGAATCTCATCTGGACCGACCGGCGCCAGCTGCTGGCGCTGGACACTACCCGCGCGAAGATGGACAAGGAGGTGTTCGGCGTTCTCCAGCACCTCGCGCGATACGAAACGCCAAAGAAGATCGTGCTCGTCGAGCAGGATTTCTCGATCGAGACGGGTGAGCTCACCCCCAAATTGAGCGTAAAGCGGCGGGTCGTCGAAGAGCGGTACAAGAATCTCATCGACGCGCAGTACGCTGATGACTCGCGGGACTAGCGGATAACCGGCGGAAACGCCCCGCCGGCTGCGCCGATTCTTCGGTTCATCCAATGGCTGGAACACAGTTTGCGACGAACTCGGCTGTAAGTCTCACCACTCAGAGGTGCCGATATGCGCTCGATACTGCCCGCCCTGTGCGCGATCACGGTGCTAGCGGCGTGTAACACAACTCGCCGGCAGGCAACGCTCAGTGAGTCCGACATTGAAGTGCGGCCCGCGCAGAGCGCCAGCATCATAGGCGACTGGGTCCTGGCAAATGGCGATCAGACACAGTTCGTAGGGACGACGGCGGTGGAACTGCGACTGCAGCCGGGCACTTTCACGGTGCGGGCTCAGTATCCCGGAGAGGCAGTCGTCGTAGTGGATGGAACCGCCGCATTCGATCCGGCCGGCGGCCTGCTGACGCTCACCCCGACCAGCAGCACGAGCTCGGCAAGCGGGAGAGCGTCTGCGCTACTCCCCGCGGGTGAGCCGATCGTGGTGCTGGCGACCGCGGCCGACAACACGATGGTATTCGCGGCACCGCGCGATATGGTCGGCCGGTCGTCGTCAATCTGGCACCGCAGTGAAGCAACCCGGCGTACGGGGACCGCTTCCCGCCTCAGTCAGAGCGACAGCGCGCGCGTGCCCTAGCGCTGGCCTTGCGGGCGGCGGCTGGTGGTGAGTGACACCACCGCCGCCTCGGCGCCCCGCTCCGCGACCCACCACGCTGCATCGCGCGCGAGCTCGACCATCCCTGACGGAAGTGGAGCAGCGACCGGTCCAATCAGGCGGCCGCCGGGACGCAACGCCTCCACCGCCTCTTTCAGCGTACCCTCCGTCGCGTGCGCCTCGTCCAGCGCGATGCCCCGCGCGACCGACGCCCGCAACGGTATGCACGCCCCAGCCTCGACCACCGAGACGCCGAGCCCGGGAGGAGGCGCGTCGGCAGCCGGATCCAGCGCCAGCAAGTGTACCTCCTCGACCAGGGCCGCGACATCCACGGCGATACTTGCCCAGGCTCCGGCCAGCATAACGAGGCCGAGCGAGGTAGTGAGATCGAGAAGGGCGGCGGCGCGGAGTGGCGCATCGGCGTCGAGTGTGGCGGCTGGAGCCGGCAACGCCGTGCCTAACCGCAAAACCCCGCCGGTGATCGGATACTCGGCGCCACAGATGGGACATCCGAGAACTCCCTCCGCGATGTGCCGCGCATCCAGACGATCGGTGCGCGCAACCAGCCACGTCGGTGCATGGGCCGCCGGACAGCGGAGCGCCTGAACGACCTCCAGATGCATGAACCTTTGCTAGGCAGGGGACAGGCGCAGTTCGTCCACGTTGACGCCGGCCGGCCGGGTTAACGCGTAGCAGATGGCATCTCCGACGTCCGCCGGCCGCATCATCGCCCTCCGCGGCAGGAGCCCCGGATGCGCGTCGGGATCATGCGCGTCCCAGAGGCTGGTATCCGTTGGGCCAGGTGCAACGAGCGTGGTGCGCACGCCGGTGCCGCGCAACTCGAGGCGCAACACTTCCCATAACGCGCGCGCACCGAACTTGGCTGCCGCATAGGCACCATTCCCGGGCTGGATGCTCCGATCGGCGGACGAGCCGATGAGCACCAGGTGACCGTCCTTTCGAGCGAGCATCGCCGGGAGCAGAGCGCGCACGAGCAGGAATGGTCCGATCAGATTTGCCGCGACTGCGTCGGCGAAAACGGCGGGCTCCGTCTCGGCAACGGGTGCCAGGGGAAACACGCCGGCGGCGTAGACGAGGATGTGGGGCGCGTCACCAAACGCCTCTACCAGCTGCACCGTCGCGCGCTCGACCGCGGGGGAATCACGCACATCGCAGACGATCGGTATCGCGCTACCGGGCAACTCCGACGCGGCCCGGGCGAGCGAGCCCGCCTCACGGGCCAGAAGGGCAACGCGTGCTCCGCCAGCGGCAAGCGCCTGTGCAGCAGCGAATCCGATCCCACGTGATCCACCAACCACCGCGGCGTTGCGCCCGGCGAGCGGAGCGCTCAACGCATCACACCGTTCGCGGCGTGCGCCAGATAGAGGAACTCTTCGCGCGTCTTGCCGTTGTCGCGAAACACGCCGCGCAGCGCCGAGGTGATCGTCTTGGAGTTCTGCTTTTCGACGCCGCGCATCATCATGCACAGGTGGTACGCCTCGATCACGACTCCCACTCCCCGCGGTTCCAGCACCTCGTCGATCGCGCGCGCGATCTGCTCGGTGAGCCGTTCCTGCACCTGCAGGCGCCGCGCGAACACTTCGACTATTCTGGGAATCTTGGAGAGCCCCACGATCTTGCCGTTGGGGATGTAGGCGACGTGCGCCTTTCCGAAGAATGGGAGCAGGTGATGCTCGCACAGCGAGTAGAGCTCTATGTCGCGCACCATCACCATGTTCTCGTGGCACTCCTCGAACACGGCACTCCCCACCACGTCACTCACGTCGGTTTCGTATCCGCGCGTGAGCCAGGTGAGTGAATTCGCGACACGCTGCGGCGTCCGCAGAAGTCCTTCGCGATCGGGGTCTTCGCCGAGCAGCTCGAGCATTCGCCGAACGACGTCCTCGAACTCCAGATTCCGCGCCGGCGCGTCATCGAGGTCAAGGCCCATGTCCGCGCGCGCTGACGCCGCATCAATCGCCTGCCGCCGGCGGGCCGAGATGCCCTCGGCGGGCACTCGTGCGCGAATTGCGGGATCCGCGGAGGCGACGCCATCGCTATCGGGGGGCGATGAACCCTGAGGGTCGGTCATGCAGAAAAGAGCGCGCCAGCCTGGGAAGATGTCAACCCGTTGGGAAACGGAGACTCTGCTGGGCTCACCAAAAAAGCCCCACCTTTCGGCGGGGCTTTCTGGGGTGGAACGAAGAGGGTTTTTTGAAGCCCTAGCGAATGTATGAGATTCTCACCACACCTTCCGCCTTCCTCTCCCGAGGCATGACGTTAATGTAGATTGTTGAACCCGCTCGAAGGACTTGTTGGCTCAAAAACGTGTCTCTCCGCTCCGACTGATTTAGAATGTACGGGCGTCCCTGAAACCAGTCAATCTTGACAACGTGAAGAACACTCGCACTCGTGAATCACTGATCGAGTCGCTCGCGCTCCCCGTCGGCATCATCATGCTGGTAGTGTGGGCGATCGTGACTTTCGCGCTCACTGCGCCCGGGTGGATCCACGCGCTGTTGACACTCGGTGTATTCAGCGTATTGTGGGGCGTGGTCGCCAGATCGACACCGCCGCCCCGACGTTAGGCTGCCGCGGCCGGCACGCTGTCTGTTTCCCGCGTCGCGCATCCCGCGCCCTCAGATCTCCCAGTTCGACAGCGCCACGCCGGCGGAATGCTCGGGCTCGGGAAAGCCGGTCAGCGTCATCCGCAAGTCGGTCCACCGGACGCGCGCACCTAACGTGACCAGCGTGGCATAGACCTCGGCGTTGCCCCCCTGCACCCGGAACGCCACTCGCTGAGCGCCCGTTCGCCGCGCGTAGCCGCAGAGCGTCCGAGCCATGGGCTCCAGCCGATCCACGCTGTCCAGCACCATCTTCAGTACCCGCATTTCGTCGCCGACACGGCCCTCCACCAGAGGAACAGTGTGGCAAAGCGCGAAGCCGGAGATCCGTCCATCTTCACGGAGAAGAATTGTATCTCCTATCGCCAGCCGGTCCGTCGTCTCGATCTCACGGGTGTAGTCGGCACCTCCGGCGATTCGCGCCGTCAGGGCACGACACGCCTTGAGCACCTTGCCCTTGTCGGACGCCGGCACGGCGCTCAGCAGCAACGGCGTGCGCCCCGCCGAAGCCTCGAGGGTGAGTGTTATCGTCAGGCGCTGAGGTAGAAATCCCAGCTTCGAATAGAACCCAATGTTGTCCATCGTGCGCGGCATCGTTTCCAACCCGATGGTCCGCGCGCCGCGCGCGCGCAGCCAGTCCACGCCGGCGCGCACCACCTCCTTTCCAAGCCCCCCGCCCTGTCGCTGAGGATGCACAGCCAGCGGCCCCATCCACCCTTCGGTGCCTGAACAGTGCACCATGTTGAAGGCGACGATCCCATCCTCGTCATCGCGCCAGAGCAACGCTCCATCCGCCGCATCCTCGATGGCGTAACGCCAGATGCCCGGATGCAGGAACGGCACGCGAACGCCGGTAAGGCCGTCGCGCCGATAACGGTCCGTGAACGCTTCGCTGAAAAGCGCGTTGAGCGCCGGGATGTCCTCGATCGAAGCGACGAGCGGACCCTCGGCGGACCGCCGGCGTAAGGCGCGCGAAACGGCCATTATCCAGCCACGGCGCCGGCAAGCTCGGCGCTCTCCTCGGAAGACGCGTCCTCGAGCACTCCACCATCTATGATGGAGCTGCCACTCGGAGCGTCGTAGCGAACGGTAATGACGCGGTCGAGCGCGTCACGAACGGAATCGATGTGCGTTATCAGGATCACTTGATCGAAACGATCATGTAGCCGTTTGAGCAACTCGAGCACATTCGCGCGCCGGACTTCGTCCAGCGAACCAAAGATCTCGTCCAGCACCAGAAGCGTAAGAGGTTGGCCGGCACGCTCGGCGATCATCTGCGAAATCGCCAGTCTCAGCACGAGGTTGGCCAGATCCTCCTCGCCACCGGAAATGACCGGCTTGGGAATGCCTTCCTCATGCACGACCAGGGCGTAGTTGGGATCGAGCTCCAACTCGGTATACCGGCCATCGGTCAGCTCATTGAGAAACCCGCTGGCAATCTCCGAGAGGTCCGGGCGCAGCTGGCCGTTGAGATCGGCGCGGAGGTCCGTGTAAGCTCGATCGAGTTCGTCATGCAGACGCTTGCGGGCGAGCAGTTCGTCGAGCTGTCGGCGGCGCTCGGCAAGGTCGACCAGGGCGAGTTCGGCCGTTTCGAGCGCGGTGCGTGCGCGCGCATGCTCGGCCTCCGCGGTCACGGCAGCCAGCGCAGCGGCGCGCGCCTCATCGGCCGCGGCGCCGTACTCCGCGCGAGTGGCCACGAACGCCTTTTCGGAGAAGGCGACGGCGGCTCGCTCGGTATTGATGCCGGTTATGCGCGCGCGCGCTTCGGCGATCCGTCTGGCGGCGTCGGCCAGCTCCGTCTCGAGAGATTCGGCGCGCTCAATGAGCACGCGCAGACGCTGTGCCTCCCGCAACTTGGGCTCGAGCCGCTGCAGCTCGCTCCGCATCTGCGCGTGTTGCGCGGCGTCATAACCCGTGGGCAGCGCAGTGAGTGTCTGATGGAGCTCGGACAGCCGCTTCTCCTTATCGGCTATATCGCCCGAAACGCGATCCCGCTCGGCAATCGCCGCGTGCAGCTTGGCGAGCTGCTTTTCCAATTCTCCAGTTTCGGCGTGCAGCGCGCGGCGCCGCTCATCGCAGACGATGACGTCGTCAGGCGCGCTCTTGAGCTGCTCGAGGCGATCGCGAAAGTAGCGCCCTTCGACACGCACCGTTTCGAGCTTCTCAGCAAGCATTTCGATGACGCCCTGATAGTTGGCGCCAAGCGGTCGAGCGCAGGTCGGACAGGTTCCATCGGGACCGGCGGCCTCCAGCTGCTCGTGCTGAGTCTTGAACTCGGCGTAGTCGCGGCGCAACGCCTCCAGTCGCGTTTCGGCTTCCTGCTGGTCCCGCGTCCACTCACTCCGCCTGGACTCGAGAGCGCCTTCGGCCTCTACGAGCTCGACGCGGCGCACGGCGACCCGCTCGGCGATCTCGGGCTCCCGGCCAGCCGCTCGGGCGAGCGCAGCCAGGCGGGCGCGGAGCCTTTCGACTTCGGAGGTCAGCGACCCAAGCTCGGCGGAAAGCGCCTGACGACGCCCGTCGTCGCGCTCGAGCTCGGCCAGGGCGCGCTCCGAAGCGAGCAGCTTGTCGCGGGGGGCCAGTTCCTGTTCGAGGGGGCCGAGGCCTGCGCGCGCGGTGGAGACGGCTATCCGGTCGCGTTCCAGCCTGTCTTGCTCCCGCGCGCAGCCAGCCGCCTCGCTCTCGGCAACGCGCAGCTCGGCGGCGAGCGCCTGATCTCGATCACGGCGTGCCTGCACCTCCTCCCATTTGGGAGTGACGGTGGCGAGCAACGCGTCGGCCGTGCGGTGGCGCTTGGCCCCGGCGCGTAAGGCCTGCTCCGAGCGCTTGAGCGCTGCCGCGGCGGCATCGCGCACTTCGAGTAGTTGCGCCTCGTCAGGAAGCCCCTGGCGCGAGGTGGTGATCTGTCCGGCAAGTACGTTGCGTTCGTTGCGCAGAATCACCTGTGCCTCGCGCAGTCGCTCATACCCCAGCACCCGGGACAGGAACTGGGCGCGCTCGGTCGGCCCCATCGCCGCCATCACGCTCAGTTCCTTCTGCCCGGTGAAATATGTGTTGAAGAATTCCTCGCGCGTCATGCCGAGGCGGCGGCGCAAAACTTCGGTCACGCCGGTGAGTCCGCTGGCGATCGGCTCGGCACCTTCGTCCAGGTAGAGCTCGGCAGTCGTCAGGCCGCGCTGCACGCGGTATCGGTGCTGTCCCAGAACGAAGGAAAGGTCCACCCGCACCGACGCGCGAGCCGGCGCGCGATGGAAGCGGATGCCATCGCGGCTCCCCCGGACCGCCGACGTGCCGTAGATCGCCCAGGCAATTGCCTCGAGAAGCGTCGACTTGCCTGAGCCGTTGGGGCCGATGACTCCGGTGAGCCCGGGACCCAGATCCAGATGGGTGTCGGCATGCTGCCGGAAATTGCACAGCGTGAGTCCGGTGAGCCTCACGCGAGATCCACCGGCGCGCCGGCCTCCGCCGCAACGTCAGCGGCATCCAGGTAATGCAATCCTAACGATATGAGATCGGCCCGCGGCACCGCCGGATCGAGCTGGCGCTCCTCGAGGTACGACTTGACGGTGGCGGTGAGCGTCGGACGTCGGCCTGGAGCGCCGCTGAAATGCACTTTGTGCGCTTCGGGCGGTCGCGCATCGATCCGCAGAAAGAGCGCCTGCTGTTTCAGCTCGCGAAGCCGCGCCGGATCGAGCTCGCGCATGAGACCGCGCGGTGTATCAAAGATGAGTAGGCGCGCCACGGCATCGCGAATGCCTCCCTTCACCCCGCCGACCGCGCGCTCGATGGCGCTCATCAACTCGCTCGCCGAGAGTCCGATGGCGGAGATCGGGGGGATGTCGACCAGTCGCCGCTGCGAGGCAACATGGTGGAACTTCGGCGGATGCCGAGCCAGGTCCTGATCGAGATCTATTTCGAGGAATCCCTTCCCCGGCAGCCGGAGCTCCTTCTCGTCCTGAAGGTCCCGCCACGGGTT